>JACQAA010000142.1 GCA_016195185.1 Pseudomonadota bacterium
CCTGCGCCATATCCGGGCGGCCGCCACCACCCTTGCCGCCCAGCTTTTCGGCCCCGGCTTTCACTAAAGTAACGGCGCTGATCTTGCCTGTCAAATCCGGCGTTACGGCGACCACTAGTGAGGCTTTTCCATCCTCAGCCACCGAAACCAACGCAACCACGCCAGATCCCAGCTTTGCTTTCAGCTCATCGGCCATGGGTTTTAGTTCTTGTGCCGGAATGCCCGTGAGGACGCGTGAAGCAAAATTGACCCCTTTGATGATTTTGGCCTCAGGGGCGGTCACCCCTCCCCCATCTGTTGCCAGCCTGCGGCGCAGATCGGAGATTTCCTTTTCCATCTTTTTCTTATCATTCACGAGCGCTTCAACGCGCACACTTGCTTCTGCGGGTGCGCATTTCAACAAAGCGGAGATGGAATGCAGCCGATGTTCTTGTTCACCAAAATACTTCAGCGCGCCCATACCAGTCACACCCTCAATACGACGAACACCAGAAGCCAGAGCGCTTTCGCTGACGATCTTGAACAAGCCGATATCGCCCGTCCGATGCACGTGAGTGCCGCCACACAGCTCCATCGAAAATGGCTTATGGGTATCCTGATCCATGCCCCCCATGGTCAGCACGCGCACTTCCTCATCATATTTCTCGCCGAACATTGCCGTCGCCCCCATCGCCCGTGCCTCATCGACTGGCAGCAGGCGCGTGGTGACTTCACTATTCAGCGCAGGCGCACACCATCTACTTTGGAGCCCTTTTGAGTGACGGTTTTACCCACATGACGATGCAAAGCAGCGTGGAGCAGATGCGTTGCCGAGTGATTGGCGCGGATGGCATCACGGCGGGTTACATTAATCTGCATGTCAGCCACATCGCCGTTTGCGACCTTGCCTTTGGTCACTTTGCCGATATGTACAAATAAACCACCCAGTTTTTTCTGAGTATCTGACACGTTTATCAAAGCACCGGCTGTTTTGATCAGTCCCGTATCGCCCACTTGTCCGCCAGATTCTGCATAGAACGGCGTCTGATTGACAACGACGGAGACCTCCTCGCCTGTGTTGACAGACTGCACGCTCTCCCCCTTGCCATTCACCAGTGCCAGGACCTGTGCCTCTGCACGCTCCAGTTCGTAGCCGAGGAACTCTGTCGCGCCACATTTGTCTTTGATGTCGAACCAGATTTTTTCTGTTGCCGCCTCGCCGGAACCAGCCCAGGATTTGCGTGCCGCTTCGCGCTGTTTTTCCATCGCCGCCCCAAAGCCCGCCACGTCGACTTCACGTTTTTGCTCGCGTCTTAACACATCCTGCGTGAGATCCAGCGGGAAGCCATAGGTATCATAGAGTTTGAAGGCGATATCTCCGGGAAGTTTTTGACCAGAGCCAAGTCTTGCCGTTTCGGCAGTGAGCAAACCAATGCCGTTCGCGAGCGTTTTTTTGAAGCGCACCTCCTCCGTCTTGAGTGTCTCGGTAATCAAGGCTTCTGCTTCTTTCAGCTCAGGGTAGGCATCACCCATTTTAGAGATCAGAGTCGGGAGCAAACGGTACATCAATGGCTCGGTTGCGCCCAAAATATGTGCATGGCGCATGCCACGGCGCATGATCCGACGCAACACATAACCACGCCCTTCATTTGATGGCAGCACCCCATCGGCAATCAAAAACGCGGAAGATCTAAGATGGTCGGCAATCACGCGGTGCGAAACTTTATTGCCTCCATCGGGGTCGGCATTTGTTGCATATGCCGAGGCTTCGATGATAGCGCGAAGAATATCAATATCAAAAATGTCATGCTTGCCCTGCAGGATGGTTGTCATGCGATCCAGACCCATGCCGGTATCGATAGACTGTTTGGCCAGATTAATGCGTTTGCCATCTGGCAATTGCTCAAACTGCATAAACACGTTGTTCCAGAACTCTACGTAACGATCACCATCTTGATCAGCAGAACCCGGAGGCCCCCCTGCCACTTTATCGCCATGGTCGAAAAAAATCTCCGAGCAAGGGCCGCAGGGGCCGGTATCGCCCATCATCCAGAAATTGTCCATCGTCTTGATCCGGATAATTTTGCTGTCAGGCAATCCTGCTATTTTTTTCCAATAGCCTGCGGCTTCATCATCCTCGTGATAGACCGTGACCAGCAAACGGTTTTTATCCATGCCGAACTCTTTTGTGACCAATTCCCAGGCATAGCTGATCGCCTGTTCCTTGAAGTAATCGCCAAAGGAGAAATTGCCCAGCATCTCAAAAAACGTCAGGTGACGTGCGGTGAATCCTACATTATCAAGGTCATTATGTTTGCCCCCCGCGCGCACACATTTTTGCGCCGTGACTGCCCTCTTGTAAGAACGTGTTTCTTGCCCGGTGAACAGATTCTTGAATTGCACCATACCAGAATTGGTGAACATCATCGTCGGGTCATTGGCCGGCACCAGAGAAGAAGAACGAACGACCTCGTGCCCATTCTTCTTAAAATAATCCAAAAACGTTTTACGTACCTGATTGGCGGTAATCATCTTTATGCCTCGCTAAGTAACAGTCTGGCCATTATATAGTCTTTTATCTGAAATGGTAGCCCCAGACCATAATTACATGATTTCTCTCTATTTTTACTTCGCATAGAGAGGCCACCCTCCAGAAGCGACTTTCTCCAATGAGTCTGTACTTTGGCTATATTTCAGACGGTAGATCCAGTAATTCGTCAGCACATGCTCGACAAAGCTACGTGTTTCCGCAACGGGGATAGATTCAATGAATAACAACGGATCATCACCGTAGTTGACCTCCCTTTCCCACCGCGACAATTTACCGGGACCGGCGTTATAGGCCACTGCAAGTTTAAACAGGTTATTCTGTACATTTTCATTTTCCAGCAGGTCTGCGAGATATTTTTGCCCCAAGCGAATATTAGCCGACGGTTCACGTAGCTGTTCCTTATCAAACCTGATCTTGTGGCTATGCGCCATCAGCATCGCCGTCGATGGCATTAATTGCATGAGTCCGACAGCACCAGAGCTTTTATTACTCACATTGGCCTCAAATTTGGACTCTTGGCGGATAAAAGCATGAACGAGCGCCTTATCCACATGATAGCCTCCCTCTGGTTGCCAAGGTGCATCGGGATATAGTGCCGCATCATACAAATTACCTCGCTTATCCTGTAATCCGCTACCTAGGCGCATTTCAAAAGCAGGTGCGCCAGACTTATGAGCGAGCGCCATCATGGCTTCCTGCAACACCTTGTCATCGCCTGGATTAATCTGTCGTAATTCCTGCTCTGCCAATACGGGATTTCTTGCATCCATCAAGGCGATGGCACGTTTGCCGGACGGAATGGCAGCCAGTGTCTTGACCAGTTTATTTTTGAGCTCGGGTATTTCCCAGTTAAAGCGCGATTGTTCCATGCCCAGTGCCTTTGCGGAGATAATGCCATAGAAACTGCGCGGATGGTCCGCCGCCTGACGCAGCCAATAACTGACCTTCTGCGGCTGATGGCCTCTTAGATAAGACCGTGCTGCCCAGTGCGCTCCTGCCGCCATCATCCAGGAAGAAGCTCGTGGAGAGGTCGCTGCCCGTTCAAAGTGTTTGGCGGATTCACCATATTTTCCCAGTTTCCACGCTGAAAGGCCTGCGATCCATCCGGCCAAAGGTATTTCGTGGCCGGAGCGGTCATCGCTTGCCACCGCCAGCTTATAAGCCTGCTCTACGTTGCCATTATAAAAGTACGATTCAGAGATTTGTGCCCGCAGTGCATCATACTTCGTTTCACTAAACAGTTTTTTTGATTGAGCGGTGTCAAGGCGAGTAAGAGCTGATGTTGGGCTGGAGGCCAAATTGCGGCTGATTTCAGCCATAACGTCCAGTTCACGCGGCGTTAGCTCCTGAGAGGCCATATAGGGCTGAGCCAGCTGACCACTATCAAAGTCATGATATCCGGACATCCCCCTACCCGGATGCGGTTCGGTAAGATGCCCGCCACCCTTTTTGGGGCGGCGTTTTAGCGCCATGTCATAAATTTTCTGTGCACCAGGATGATCGTCATAGAGACTCAGCCAGTCAGCGAGTTCCTTGTAAGTTGCTTTATAATCATG
>JACQAA010000143.1 GCA_016195185.1 Pseudomonadota bacterium
ACGCCCACTGATGGCGGTTCCAAGAGCAAATAACCCTATCACCGCCTGCTCCTGATTCTACTCGTACTGTCTCTACACCGCCATATCCCATAAAACGCTAGCATGCCGGGTCAAAGGTGACTACAGAATATATAGCTTTGGTTTTCACGGCCCGTGTTGGTATAATCTGACCATTCTTTAGGATGCGCATATTTTACTAACTCTCTGGAGAGGATGGGCGCCATGAAATTTACTATTGATCGTGCAGATCTCCTGCGGGCGCTTAATCACGTTCACAGCGTGGTGGAACGTCGGAATACTATTCCAATCTTGGCGAACGTGCTGCTGCGTGCCGATAAAAATTCTTTATCACTCACAACGACGGACATGGACCTGGAGATAATTGAATCCGTAGCCGCAAAAACCTCAACAGCAGGCACTACGACTGTTCCAGCGAACACCTTGTACGATATTGTGCGAAAGCTCTCTGATGGTTCTAATATTGAAATATCCAGCGCGTCGGGCGATACCTCTCTTCAAGTTAAATCAGGCCGTTCCACCTTCCGCCTAGGGTGCCTGTCGACAGAAGATTTCCCCAAAATGGGGTCGGCAGAAAAATTCTCATATAGCTTCTCGATTCCCGCGGCCGACCTGCGCACGTTGATAGACCGCACCCGATTTGCAATCTCCAACGAAGAGACACGCTATTATCTGAACGGTATTTACCTGCACGCCACCGACCACGACGGCGTGGCCGTGCTGCGTGCCGTTGCCACCGACGGTCATCGTCTGGCGCGGTTTGAAATGCCCTTGCCGGATGGCGCGCAAGATATGCCAGGTGTCATTATCCCCCGCAAAGCCATCAATGAAATCCGCAAGCTGATTGATGAGGCTGGCGATCAGATTGAAATCAGCCTGTCAGATAACAAACTAAAGTTTTCTTTCGATCATATCACTCTGACAACGAAGCTCATTGACGGCACATTCCCTGACTACGACCGGGTCATCCCCAAGCACAACGAAAAAATGCTAGAAGTCAACCCCACTACCTTTGCCAGCGCTGTTGACCGCGTTTCAACCATTTCCAATGAGAAGTCGCGCGCCGTAAAACTGACTCTCGGCGGCAAGACCATGACTTTGTCTGCGAGTTCTCCGGATAGTGGCAGCGCCTCTGAAGAGATTGAAATTCACTTCAACGCGAATCCCATGGAAATCGGCTTTAACTCGGCCTACCTGATGGATGTTGCCAAGCAAATCAACGGTGAAGGCTGCCGCATGCTCCTGTCAGACTCAGCATCGCCAACCATTATTCAGGATGTCAGTGACACTTCGTCCCTGTACGTCCTGATGCCGATGCGCGTGTAATAAAAACGTTACCCAGGTAACAAGGCACTATAAAACCCCCAAGCTGTCGCATCCGTGTTGCTGACACACATTCGTGGCGTGTTGGCACAGGAAGGGGTACAATCAGCCCCGATAGTCACCGCCGTTCCGGCAACGAACAACTTGTTAAAATCAGCCGTCAATAACACAGGAACCGCTGAAGATCCCGCGACAACCGTATTAATACGCTGACAGGCGGCCTCGGAAGATACTTGAGCTACGAAAACAACATCACCAACGACAGCATCCGTGGCTCCAACTCCCGTTACAATGGCCCCTGAATTAATCTTGAAGCCAAAGGCCAGTGGAGAGGCAACGTTCGCACTCGACGACATGTAACTAACGCCCCCACCCAGAGGATGATATATTTTCAAGTTATGAGGTGCCGTCTCGTATCCGGCCGCACCTGGTATCACCGTATTCAATCCTATCGGCGGAGCCTGATAAAGTGTGTCGGCATTTTCGCCGTTCACAATCATTTGATTGAGAGCGCCGCCCAATGCCGACGTTTGCGCCAACATACGCGCAATCTCATCATCCATCTTTTGTTGCGACAAGCTGTCAGATTGCTGCCCCGTAAATTGCGATATAACAGCAGTGAGAGCCGCCAACAGGACAATCCCGATCAGTACCATCAACAACACGTTACCTCTTTCCGGGTTTTCTGGCCGGGGAAGAGAACGAGTACGGGACACCCATGCAACGAGCCGCTTCATTGAAATACATACCCCCTTTTATACAATCCTATTGTATAGGCCATCCGCATGGTTTGAAAAATGAATTACGTGGGGAATGTCCAACCCACCATCCAGTAATCAAATGTTGACTTGACAGAATAGACCTCTTGCATAACCTCATGGTGTCAAATCCCTGTTATAAGCCCGCCGCGATATATAGGTTCTTGCAGTCCGAGGCTAAAGTAAACCTGAGGTTAAGGATGGGCAGATTTACCCAAAAATAATACAAAACAGCCTAATTCCACACAAAAAGGTTGCGTCGTATCAGCCTTTTTTCTATGACTATAGATCGCATGCGATGGAGCTATGGTCTTTGCGGGCGTGGCGGAATTGGCAGACGCGCTGGATTTAGGTTCCAGTGTCGCAAGACGTGTGGGTTCAAGTCCCTCCGCCCGCACCACCACAAGGGACAGCGTGTTTAATTCGAGAGAGGATGAAAGTTTGACAATGCAGATCACACAGACCAAAAAAGAAAAACTGAAATGTGAATTCACCGTGAAATTATCGGCGGACGAAATTGACCAGAAGGTCAGTGAAAAACTGCAAGAGATTGGCAAGACGATCAGTCTGCCCGGCTTCAGGCCGGGGAAGGTGCCGCTCACCCTTCTGAAATCCAAGTATGGCAAAGCCGTGATGGGCGAGGTGCTGGACGGGGCGGTCAACGATAGCACGCTGAAAGCCATCAATGAGAACAATCTGCGCCCGGCGATGCGCCCAAAAATTGAGGTAAAGACTTTCGATGAAAAATCCGGGCTTGAATATACGATGGCGATCGAGTTGTTACCGGAAATCAAGGTTATGGACTTTTCTGAGCTTAAGCTAGAGAAGCTGACGGCGAAGCCGGATACAAAGGCTATCAAGGAAACGCTGGAGCGTATCGCCAATAGCAACAAGGCTTCCGAAAAAGTGGAAGAAAAACGTGGCGCTAAAAAAGATGAGATCGTCGTGATTGATTTTGACGGGACCGTCAACGGGGAGCCATTCCCTGGCATGAAAGGCAATGATTTCCCGCTGGAACTGGGGTCCAAGAGTTTTATTGATACATTTGAAGATCAGTTGATCGGCGCGAAAGTTGGTGATCATAAAACGGTGAAAGTAACCTTTCCCAAAGACTACGGGCAGGAGAAGCTGCGTGGCGTAGCTGCCGTTTTCGAGGTTGACGTCAAAGAGTTGCGCGTGCCAACCGCCCCCAAGCTGGATGACACCTTTGCAAAAACACTTGGCTTCGATAGCCTGACTAAGGCAGAAGAGGCTGTCGAGAAACAGATGCAGACAGAATATGATCAGGTTGCGCGGATGAACATCAAGCGCAGCTTGCTGGATGTTCTGGATGAGAAGCATGAATTTGAAGTGCCTGCCGGCATGGTGGACGCTGAGTTCTATGGCATATGGCGGCAGCTCAAAGGTCATGCGCACCATCAAGACCCATGCCATGTTCATGGAGCCGAATGCGACCATGACCACGACCAAGTAACTGCAGGGGAAAGTGAGGAGTATCGTGCGATCGCGCACCGTCGGGTCAAGCTGGGTCTTGTCCTTGCTGAAGTGGGTCGAATCAGTAAAATAGAGGTGACAAACCAGGAATTACAACAAGCTGTTATTGCCGAGGCGCGCCGCTATCCCGGTAAAGAACGTCAAGTATTTGAATTTTATCAAAAAAACTCTGACGCTGTGGAAGGGTTGAAGGCGCCCATTTTTGAGGATAAAGTTGTTGACTCAATTCTGGAAAGAGCGCATATTAGCGATAGTCAGGTAAGTATTGAGGAATTGACCAAAGCGGCGGAGCAAGACGGCTCTGATTCCGCTTCTGGGAAGTCTTCAGGCGGATCTGATAAGAAGAAAGAGACAAAAAAATCCGGAAAAAAATAACTGAGATATACATGCGGTAGATTTTTAAGAGACTAAAAAACCGCAGGTTGAACTAAAAACAAAAAAGCAAGAAAGGTACAAACAGATGGACAACAAAGAAACAAAAAACCTCAAAGAAGAGACGGAGAGATATTTTAATGCGTTGACGGCAAAATACTTTGATGGGTTAGTAGGTGCGCATGCTGCGGGCGGTAACATTGCTGATTATGTTGATCTGGCCGGTATGGATGCTTTGAAAAAAATTACGAATGCAGGCTTTGTGCCGACAGTCACCGAGATTGACGGCAGCGGGCGCCCCGTTGGCTATGACCTCTTCTCCCGCCTGATGAAAGACCGTATTGTCCTGCTGGATGGTGAGGTGAATGCCACCATGGCTGCCATCGCCTGCGCTTCGCTATTATTCTTGGCTCATATCGATGAGGGGGGTAATGCAATAACGGACCAAAACCAGAAAGTCCCGCCTATCAAGGTATTCATTGATTCCCCTGGTGGTTCTGTTTTGGCAGGACTGGCAATTTATGACACGATGCGTTCTATTTCCGCGCCCATCATTACTACAGGCATGGGAATGCAGGCCTCGATGGGCTCCATTCTGCTTGCCGCTGGTGATGTACGTAAGATGACCAGAAGTTCCAAGCTGATGATTCACCAGATTTCCGGTGGTACGGAAGGTAAAGAGTCCGCTCAGGCAGTCGGCATGGGCTTTACAGAACAGCTGCATGAAGACCTGAAAAGCATCTATGTCCGTCATATAGGTCTGACCCACGAATTCTTTGATTTGGCTCTGGAGCATGACACCTGGCTGACAGCTGATCAGGCCTTGAAGATGGGATTCATTCATGAAATTATCGAAGGCACGGCAAAAAAGACAGCCTACGAAGATGAATCTAAACGTTCCGAAGAAAGAAAAGGGCTTGCCGGTGAGTTAAACCGGGTTGCTGCTAAGTACATAGACAACATGAGCGCTGCCGAAATAGTCTCTAAAATGAACAGTGTCAGCGCTGATGGTGGCGTTTATGCAGCTCATCGCGGTGAGCTGGTAACAAAGTTATCTCAGTTTCCCGAATTTTGGACGGAAGCTAAAAAGAAGGAAATGGCGGTAAAGGCCGCTGCTGCGGCTCCCGCTAACGATGATGTTGCTATAAAGCCTGTGTCTGCCGCAAAGAAACAAAGCGGGGGTCCGTCTAACTAACTCCTAAAAAACCCTTAAACTAACCTTTCGAGCTTGCTATCATGAGTGGTCGGTCAGAAATGATCGGCCACTTTTTTTAGTTTTAACTTGAGGGGGAGTCCAATGACTGATATTCCAGAGCAGATGAGCGTGTTGGTACCGATGGTCGTTGAGCAAACCTCGCGGGGCGAGCGTTCGTATGACATCTACTCCCGCTTGCTCAAAGAGCGGATCATTTTTTTGTCCGGTCAGGTCAACGATTATGTGGCGACGCTGGTATGCGCACAGCTGCTGTTTCTGGAATCAGAAAATCCGAAGCGTGATATCTATCTTTATATCAACTCTCCGGGCGGTGTTGTGACATCGGGGCTCGCTATGTATGATACAATGCAATACATCAAGCCGGACGTAGCGACGGTGTGCATCAGATTCAGGCCAAGGAAATTCTCAGCTTGCGCCAGAGACTGAATGACATCTACGTCAAACATACAGGCCAGAAACTGAAAGCGATTGAAGAAGCTTTGGAGCGTGACCGCTTCATGTCAGCAGGCGATGCCAAAGCCTTTGGCTTGATCGACCAGATTGTTGAAAAACAGCCATTCGATACGGGTGATAAAAAGGCAGCATGATTTTCGGGTGGTGATTTTTTGCTGTTGGCTTGCCACATGGTGAAATCGCGCTAGCTGGTGCACTGGAATAACCGCTTGGGCTTGAGAGTTATTCCATAAAAAGTTTACAAATCAAAAATAATTAATGCCATACCATTATCATGGTAAAATAGCCTGTGGCACATAGAAGGTAGAAAATGCACGAGACACTCATCGCAAACGGTACGAAATATCCCATCCTTCCTTTACGGGACATCGTGGTGTTTCCGCATATGATCGTGCCGTTGTTCGTGGGCCGCGAAAAGTCTGTCCGTGCCCTGGAAAGTGCGATGCAGGAAGGCAAACAGATCGTGCTGGTGACTCAAAAATCTGCGCAGCAGGATGATCCGACTCCAGGTGATTTGTTTCATGTCGGGACTCTCGGGACTATTTTGCAGTTGTTGAAGCTGCCGGATGGCACGGTGAAGGTGCTTGTCGAGGGTATGCGTCGCGTCAAAATTCTTTCCTACACCGATAAGCAGGATTATTTTGAGGGCTATGCCGAGGTTATTCAAGAGGTGCCAATTGGCGGTGATGCGGCAGCAGCCCTGATGCGCGCCTGCATCGCGCAGTTTGAGCAGTATGTGAAGCTGAATAAAAAGATCCCGCCAGAAATCGTTTCTTCGATTGGCCTGATCACGGATCCGGCAAAGCTGGCAGATACTGTCGCGTCGCATTTGTCGCTTAAAATTCCAGATCGCCAGAAGTTGCTGGAGTCCATCAATATCGCCGAACGCCTGGAACAAATCTTTGCCTTCATGGAAGGGGAGATCAGTGTTCTTGAAGTTGAAAAGCGGGTTCGCGGTCGTGTCAAACGCCAGATGGAAAAAACTCAGCGCGAGTATTATCTGAACGAACAGATGAAAGCCATTCACAAAGAGCTTCACGAAGGCGAAGAGGGCGTTGATGAACTGGGAGAGCTGGAAAAGAAGATCAAAAAGGCGCGGATGAGCAAAGAGGCACGCCTTAAATGCGAGGCGGAACTGAGGAAACTTCGGCAGATGAGCCCTATGTCGGCTGAGTCGAGCGTGGTACGCAACTATCTCGACTGGATGGTCTCCATTCCATGGAGCAAGCGTTCAAAAGTTCTGAAAGACCTGAAATTTGCGGAGCAGGTCCTCGAAAAAGATCATTATGGTCTTGAGAAGGTCAAGGAGCGCGTTCTTGAGTATCTGGCAGTCCAGCTGCGTGCCAATAAGGTGAAGGGGCCGATCCTGTGCCTCGTCGGCCCTCCCGGGGTTGGTAAAACCTCGCTGGGTAAGTCCATTGCGCGCGCTACCAATCGTCATTTTGTGCGGATGTCCCTGGGTGGCGTACGTGATGAATCGGAAATTCGCGGTCACCGTAAAACCTATATCGGCTCCATGCCCGGAAAAATTATTCACAGCATGAAAAAAGCCAAGACTACCAACCCTCTTTTCCTGCTGGATGAAATTGACAAGCTGGGGCAGGACTGGAGAGGGGATCCTTCCTCAGCCTTGCTGGAAGTGCTGGACCCCGAGCAAAACAGTACCTTCAATGATCACTATCTCGAGGTTGACTATGATCTGTCGGATGTCATGTTTATCTGCACGGCCAATACGCTGGATGTGCCGCGGCCGTTATTGGACCGTATGGAGATTATCCGCCTCCCGGGTTATACCGAAGACGAAAAGGTAGAAATTGCCAAGCGCCACCTGCTGACCAAGCAACTGGAATTGAATGGACTCAAGAAAGATGAATTTTCGATCAACGATGCCGCCCTGCGGCATC
>JACQAA010000144.1 GCA_016195185.1 Pseudomonadota bacterium
TTGGCATTATCCCAAGCGCCGCCACCGGAGGTCATGGAAATGGCCACGAACAGGCCGGTTACGATCGTGCCGACCAGCATCGCGCCCAGAGCT
The DNA here is from genome assembly GCA_016195185.1 of Pseudomonadota bacterium. Lineage (GTDB taxonomy): Bacteria > Pseudomonadota > Alphaproteobacteria > Micavibrionales > UBA2020 > PALSA-926. Next base: position 94 of record JACQAA010000144.1, read on the forward strand.
TGAAACGCCGACTCGATTTCACCGGAAACGAAGTAGACCACGACAAACAAGACAATTGGAGTGGCGACAGGCAGCAGGGATGGCACGATCATCTCTTTAATCGCAGCCTTTGTCAGCATATCGACCGCTGTGCCATACTCCGGCTTGGCGGTGCCCTCCATGATGCCTTTGATGGATTTCAACTGACGACGTACTTCCACCACAATAGCGCCGGCAGCACGGCCTACCGCCGTCATGCACATCGCGCCGAACAGGAAGGGCAGCATCCCGCCGATGAACAGGCCGATAATCACCAATGGCTCATTGAGCGGGAAGGTGACATCCATATCCGGGAAATAGTGGCGCAGCTCCTGCGTATAAGCGGAGAACAAAACCAGCGCTGCCAGGCCGGCGGAGCCGATCGCATACCCCTTGGTCACAGCCTTGGTTGTGTTGCCGACGGCATCCAGTGCATCGGTGACGACGCGAACGGTTTTTGGCAGCTTGGACATTTCAGCAATACCGCCTGCATTGTCAGTGACGGGACCGTAAGCATCTAGCGCCACAATCATGCCCGCCAGTGCCAGCATAGTAGTTGCCGCCAACGCTATTCCGTAGAGTCCTGCCTGATTATAAGACAGGAAAATCCCGACGCAGATCACGAGAACCGTTGGTGCCATGGCCCGTTTGCGAGGCGAAGGAAATTGAACGTACCGGGCGGTAGGCGGTGGAGGTGTAATACTCGGTAATCACCACCAGCGCCAGGGTGACTGCGAGGCCAGTGAGGGCGCAGTAGAACATGTTCATACCTGTGATTGTGCCGCCATCAATCAGCGCAATACCGGCGCCAGGCCCGGTTTGTTTCTGGATCGCCCAGTAAATCAGGCATGCCGACAGGATGCCTGTAGCGGCCAGCCCCTTATAGAGGGCTTTCATGATGTTTTTCTTTTTTCCCAGACGGACAAAATAGGTGCCGATGATCGAGGAAACAATACAAAGACCGCCGATCAGCAGGGGCAATTGCATCATGTCTCGCTGGGCCGCTTCGACAAAGACGGAGGAAGCGATCAGCATCGTGGCAACAATCGTGACTACATAGGTTTCAAACAGGTCAGCCGCCATACCCGCGCAATCCCCTACGTTATCGCCCACGTTATCGGCAATGACAGCCGGGTTGCGGGGGTCATCTTCGGGCAGGTTCGCTTCAATTTTACCACAGAGGTCCGCGCCGACGTCCGCGCCCTTGGTGAAGATGCCACCACCAAGACGAGCAAAAATGGAAATGAGCGAAGCGCCAAAACTGAAACCGACCAGTGCTTCAAGAATGGTGCGTGTACTGGCGCCGTGGGACAGAAGGAAGAAATAATAACCGGCGATGCCAAGTATGCCGAGACCTACTACCAGCATGCCGGTAATGGCGCCCGATTTAAAGGCAATGTTTAAAGCCTGCGCCATGCCTTTTTGCGCCGCCTCGGCCGTGCGTGAATTGGCGCGTACCGATACGTTCATCCCGATATAGCCAGCGGCGCCGGACAGAATGGCGCCGATGATAAAGCCGACCGCAACCTGTATTCCCAGCGACAGGCCCAAGGCCAGCGCCACAACAATACCGACCATGCCGATGGTCGTATATTGGCGATTCAGGTAAGCGCTGGCGCCTTCCTGAATAGCGGCGGCAATCTCCTGCATCCGCGCATTGCCGGGGCTGGCGGCCATGATCTGTACGCCGCTCAGTCCTCCGTACACCAGCGCCAGTATGCCCGAGCCGAGAATAATGATTTGGTTGCTGTCCATCGTTCTTGTCCTTTGTTGATTTTTTAGTTGGAAGAAGAAAAGTTGGGGAAAATATGCCGAATTTTGAATACGATAGCAAGCCTCGACCCCCCTGAACAGCCCACAACTATAGTGCTTCATTGATATGAAAAATTAAAATTTGGTCGGACTGGCGGGATTCGAACCCGCGACCTGTTGCTCCCGAAGCAACCGCGCTACCAAGCTGCGCTACAGTCCGCGAATAATAATGTTCTCATGGGGTAGGTGGCTCTGGCTTATCTTGCTGGGGCCGTTTTGCGCCAACGATACCTGCGGTGAAGCCGCCGGATGCAAAAAGGACCGCCGCTGCAACAGCATTGAAAGGCATGGTCACCATACCTGCTGCCAGAAGGCCAGCCCCGATAATTTTTACAGTTCTTCTTTTCATGATTATTTCCTACTCAATAGTCGGTCGCCCCTCGTTGACAGTCTGAGAACCTGGACTGCTACTTATTCGATATAATTCCTGTCTTGCAATAATTTTCTGCCATTTTTTTTGCATTTGTAGAAGTGTAGCCGAGAATGCTCTCATAATATGCACCGCTAGTCTGGCCATGTTCATCCGAGAATTGACCTCGAATGGTCCTGCCAATCCACCAGTTACGCGAGCGGACAACAGCACGACGACTGTTTTCTTCGACAATAAATTCTTTCACTGGTGCAATTTTATTGGCGATTTTGTTAAAAATATTCTTCATGTTGATCTCCTAAAAAAATGGTCGGACTGAGAGGATTTGAACCTCCGACCCCTTGCACCCCATGCAAGTGCGCTACCAGGCTGCGCTACAGTCCGAATTATTGTAAGCAGAGGATATATAACGGCAAAATCTCAACTGCGCAATGGGTAAATGAACATAATACTATAACGCTTGTTGCAGTGCCTTGAATGTTTTTCTTGGAACCGCTATCAATGCTGCACTATATCCTATTCATCTATTTTTTAGGTTTACGTAACAATGCGTTCTTTTGTGTTCCCCGGACAAGGCAGCCAGTTTGTGGGTATGGGCAAAGACTTGGCCGAGGCGTTTTCTGTGGCACGCGAAACCTTTCAGGAAGTGGACGATGCACTGAGCCAAAAACTCTCCAAAATCATGTTCGAAGGTGCCGAGAGCGATTTGAATATGACGGAGAATACCCAGCCGGCGTTGATGGCGGTCAGTATGGCGGTGGCGCGGATTCTGCAACAGGCCAAGCCCGATTTGTTGACACCATTACAAACAAAATTTGTTGCTGGACATTCTCTTGGCGAGTATTCGGCGCTGACGGCGGCGGGATCTTTTCAGCTATGCGATGCGGCAAGGTTGCTGAAAACGCGTGGCCAGGCGATGCAAAAAGCCGTGCCGGTCGGTGTGGGCGCCATGGCGGCCATTCTTGGTCTTGAAATCGCCGATGTGATTGCGATTGTCACAGAGGCTAGCAGTGCTGAGGTTGTTGCCGCCGCCAATGATAATTCTTTTGGTCAGATTGTTGTCAGCGGCCATAAGGCAGCCGTAGAAAAAGCCATCGCATTGGCCACGGCCAAAGGTGCCAAGCGTGCCATCTTGTTGCCTGTCTCGGCACCCTTTCATTGCAGCCTGATGAAGCCGGCGGCAGAGGTGATGCGCGATGCGTTGGCAGCTGTCGAGATCAAAGCGCCCTCGGTGCCGCTGGTGGCCAATGTCATGGCCAGTTCCGTCATCAATCCGGATAAAATCCGCCAACTTCTCGTCGAGCAGGTTACGGGCATGGTGCGCTGGCGTGAATCCGTCCTCTACATGAAATCACAGGGCGTAACGGTGCTGGTCGAGCTCGGCGCAGGAAAGGTTTTGTCCGGTCTTACCAAGCGCATTGCTGCCGAGCTGACGGGTCGTTCGCTTGGAACGCCCAGGGATATTGAGGAGTTTTTGAAGGAGATATAAATGTTCGACCTCACAGGTAAAACGGCCCTTGTCACGGGCGCTTCCGGTGGCATTGGTGGCGCGATCGCAAGGGCGCTGCATGCACAGGGGGCTATCGTTGCTCTGAATGGTCGTAACATTGATGCCCTTAACCAGCTTGCCGCTGAATTAAAAGACCGCTGTTATGTTGTGCCAGGCGAGTTGAACACGGCTGAAGCTGCAGACGCCCTCATCAGGTCCGCCGAAGAGAAAATGGGCCAGATTGATATTCTTGTTAACAACGCCGGTCTGACCAAAGATGGCTTGTTCATGCGCATGAAAGACGAAGACTGGCAGGTCGTGCAGGATGTCAATCTGACCGCGCCTTTCCGTCTGACCCGTGGTGCTATTCGCGGCATGATGAAACGTCGCAATGGGCGCGTCATCAACATTACTTCTGTCGTCGGCGTCACCGGTAACCCCGGACAAGCCAACTACTGCGCCGCCAAAGCGGGTATGATCGGTATGACCAAATCAATGGCTGCTGAAGTTGCCAACCGTGGCATCACCTTGAACTGCATCGCGCCTGGCTTTATTGCCACCTCTATGACAGATGCTTTGACAGAGGAACAAAAGACTAAAATCAATACAACGATTCCCGCTGGTACTATGGGCACCCCTGCAGATGTTGCCGCCGCAGTAGTTTATCTTGCCAGTGCCGAAGCACAATATGTCACCGGCCAGACTCTGCATATCAACGGTGGGATGGCGATGATTTAAGTCGTTATGATAATAAATCCGAGGCGGTCCTTTGTTTCTCTGGCTGTCATTGACATCATGACGTGAACGGCACAAAATGCTGGGGATCGTCCTCTCATGCCCAAGGCTTCTCCATGCAGATCACAAAGGATCAGAAGGCGCTTTTGCAGGCTGTTCAGCAGCAGCAGATATCCCGGGTTCGAGAGATGCTAGAAGAGGACTTTATTGATCCCAATTTCCCCGACTATTCCGATACCACGCCGCTGCATGAAGCAGTCAGAAAGAATAACTTGCCTCTCGTTAGGTTGCTGGTCGTGGCGGGTGCGAATGTGAATTGCAGAACCGATGATGGGATGACACCTCTGGAATTAGCTGAAGCACGAGAAGTAAATCAAAGCATTATTAAACTTCTGAAACAGAAAAGCTACGGACGTAGCTGGGGGGAAGACCCTGTGGCATCCCGGAAAAAGAAAAATGCTTCTAAGAAGAAGGCGGCGGCTACCAAGGCCTTTAATCTCCAGATGAATGGAGCGGGGGAAACGACGGACAATCCTGATCTGGTTAAGATCAAGGAGGCAACGGCTGAAACCCTGCCGGACATTTTCAAGCCCGAAAAATGGGTCGGGCAGGTGGATAAGATGCAGCAGTTGTGGGAGGAAGTGCCGCGCCGTTTGAAAAAAGAGTTTGATTTCGCCGCGGCGCTGACCGAAGCGCGGCAGAAGACACTGAAGAATCAGGCGTTCAAGAAAACCGTCCTTAGAAAGGATGTCCCGCCGCCACCGGCTGCACCCGGGTAACTCCCGGTCAAGACCAGAATTAATTGTGAAGCGAACTGATCCTACTTTTTCGGACGGAGTTCCAAAGGAGAAAAGCTCTTCCCCTTCATTCTTGTTATGCCATCGGAGGGTTTGCCACCTAATTCGATGAGTTTTTGTCGCGCGGTGTCTATAGCGGTAGCGCCATAGTCATCAAAAGTGAATTCGCGGACGAGCGATTGTTTTCCGTCAGTTTTCCAGTCATATATTTCATTGACGCGGCAGGATGCAAAATTGAAGATAATCTTCAACTGACAGTTTTTTGAAGGGTCGATCTCCTTATTTTCTACCAGCGTTTCAGAATCGGCAACTGTATAGCGGCCATATTCCCAGTAAATGTCACGAAATGCCAAATAGAGGGGCCTGTTATTGGCTTCAAGCGCAGTTACCATTTGCGCTGCCATGTTTTGTGGCGTTACCCCATGACGGGCATATAGCTTGCCCATCTCGACTCCGCAGTCTCTCACGGCACGGCAGTAATGGCTTGGTGTCGATGAATACCGGTCAATACCAGCCATCGCATTGGCGCCCCATTGGAATAGCTGCTCGGCAGTTTCAGGGCAACCACTGGATTGCAACCCGGGACAGAATTTTGTGACTGAGCTGGCATACAGCAAAGCGTTGTCCAAATTAAAATTAATGCCTTTTTCTCGACCGGCCTGGTAGACCGTGCACAAGTCCCCAACCGGGCCGAAGCAGGCTTTTGCATTCAGGGCAGTCTGCCAGATGTCGGTCTTCTCGATCGCCAAGGCGACCAATCCTTCCGTATCCATCTGGGCGTAGGTATAGAGATAGCGATTGCTATCCCATCTTTCATTGGAAGCTTGATTGAGAACCCCGATTGCCCTGCCCATCACGAGAGTAGCGGGTGCTGCGGGGTTGCGGTCATGGAGGGTGGTCATCACGATGCCATTCAGATACTCGGCTGCTTGGCGCCACTTCTGCAGGTCATTGGTATTCTTTAAAAACTCGGTCACCAGGTTTTCCTTTAATTGTGATCGGAACTCGGCAAGCGTCTTTGTGTGCAACGTATATTCATAGTATATTTTGTCATAGAATAATATACGTAAGCTGTCAAGAGCCCCTATTTAGTCCCCGCCGGGATCGGGGATCCCCTCTCCTTCGGCCGGCACTTCTTCGCTCTTGGCGGGCTTTCCCTGAGGGGTTGCTTCAGAAGAAAATTCCTGGGATTGCGCAGGAACCGTATCATTTTTGCAATCGATGACCCAGACATCATAAACCGGGTGATCCATAGCCGAGAGCGATGGGCTTGAAGCAAACATCCAGCCGCTGAAGACCCAGCTAGGAGTGGTAGCCTCTGGTTTTCTTTCCCATATTTGTAAGAAAGCGGCTGATTCCGGTTTATCTATTGGCAGAGATCTACGGCAGGCGCGGACTTTAATGAATAGCGAGCTACCAAATTTGACTGTCTTGTCGACGGGTATATCAAATGTTTGGGTGCGTGCGGACACCTTGTCAATCGTGCGCAGAACGGCAATGCTCATATCCTCCATTTGTCTTGCTGCTTGCGCCGGACAAGGTGCCGTTATAAAAAGCCCCGTTGAAATCAGCAGGAGAAAGGGGCGCCAGATAGTCATCTAGGATTTTTTGGCTGCAGGTTTGCCGTCGCCTTTTTTGCTATCATGGCTCTGGTCTTTATCCTTGTTCAGATTAAAGATCACTTGGCCCAATAATTGTTCCAGGCCAGGAGTGGATTGGGTGAATTCGATTTGATCGCCCGGACGCAGAAATTCTTCGTCACTGCCCGGTTCCAGCGTCATGAACTTGCCATCGAGCAGTCCGGAGCTGGCAATGACAGCCGCCGTGTCTTTGGGCAGGCGAACCCCCTCATTGATGTTCATGCGAACGATAGCGCGAAAATTTTTGGGGTCCAGTTTGAAATCCAGCACTTGGCCGACCTTGACGCCACTTACGCGTACTGCGCTGCCGCTATCCAGTCCATTGATCTGGCTGAAGGCGGCGGTCAACACATATCCGGAAGAGGGGTGAATGTCGGTTGTTTTATAAAAGAAAGCGAGAAATCCGCCTGCCACCAGCAGAACGACAGCGCCCAGGATTGTTTCAACGAGGTTTTTTTGCATGGCGTCTTAATCCTAGTGAGTTATTGCGGTGGTTGCCAGGGAACATAGTCGCCGGTAGCGGCAGCACGGGGCAGGCCCTTCGCGGCCGGCGGAAAGTAGGCCTGATCCGTGCCGGTCAGATTGGGATGGTGCGGCTTAATCCAGTCCTTGCGGTACTTGTTTGCCCGATCGGGAATAGTATCTGTTTGGTGGTGCAGCCAGCCATGCCATTCAGGCGGGACTAGTGAGGCTTCAGCCTCATTTTTGTAGATGATCCAGCGCCGTTCCTGCTTGTATCCTCGGCGTGGCTTGCTCTTGTAATAGGTGTTGCCAGAATGGTCGGCGCCGACGCGTGTACCGCACAGCGCCGTGTGAATAAGGATTTGCACGTTAGAGAGAATTCCAAATATGGAAATTTTAGCCATAATACAATGTTCCCCGCATGAGTCCCCTCCAATATGCTCACGTATTTAAAAAGCGCAATGGTTTTCTACACTCTCAAATGATGTTGATGGAGGCCACTGGTTGTGCCAAAATCCCCCCTGTTTTCTTGAACTGATTTTATTTATTACTAATATAATCAAAGGGTTATATGGTGCGCTGGGCACGATTTTATACGCAGGATGGCCGCGATCCTGTTGGGGGGGCGCATTTTCGTGTCGTTTCCACTGATCAGCAGCAGGACTACATCGTGCCGCAACACTGGAATCAGGCGGCGTTGGATGTTTTGCTCGAAAATTTCTTTTATCCATGCACTTTGCCGGCATTAACGAATAAGGTAGAGGAGACAGGCGTGCCCGCCTGGCTATGGCGGAGCAGAGTTGATGACGTAGGACTTGATGGTTTATCAGCCGAGTGGCGCTATCACGTCGAAAAAGATATCCGTGAGGTGTTGCACCGTGTTGCGGGGTCGATCACCTATCGGGCGTGGAAAAATAAAGTATTTTCTGAAGAGAGCGATGCGCGGATTTTTTACGATGAACTCCGTTATATCCTCTTGTATCAGATTGCTTCGCCAGAACTCAGTTTGTGGATGTTGACAGGATTGGACTGGGCCTATGGCCTGATGGAAACGCCAGCGTTTGTTCCGCGCCATAGCATTGCCTCTTTTGATGCAAATCAGACCCATACTCTGGAGCGGATCAAAATTCTGGGCAAAATGCTGGCGCTGCAGGGGGCTAAAACCAGTGTGACCTTGCCAGTGGAGAATATCGATAGCCCTTCTTTCATTGCCTGGAAAAGAAACGCCGATCTGCGTCAAGTCTCGGAGGGTTTGGGTCGCCAGATGCTGGGGGCTGCAGCCTATCATGTGATGGATGCTTGTGATCGTGACAGTTGTTTTGGATTTGATCCCACCCGTAATCCTGTGCTGCAGCAGGCCATGATCGCGGCGCGCGAGTCCGGCCTGTCAGAGGCCGCTATTCGCATGGCCGTCAGCTATGCCGAACAGGGGTATGAGGAAATTTTTCTGCCCATACCGGATGAAGATCAGTTATCCGAGCAATGCGTCAAGACCAGCCTGTCGGTTTCTGATGCTTTTGTCGAAGCCGCGCTGACCGGGCACAGCTTGATGCTCTATGACGGCGTGGAGCCGCAAGGTCATTATTCAGCAGACAAACTGTGGGACACGCTAGGGGAGGCAGTGTGGGCTTCAGGAGAACCGGCTGTTTCCTTTCGCAATAGCATCGAGGCTGCCAACGTTGCAGGACAGCCGTTGTCCTGTGATATGACGCGCAGTTTTGTGTTTTTGCCTGGCAGTGCGGCACCGTCGGCAACTATTAATTTGTTAGCTTGTGATACGGATGCCATACAACATGTGACGCGGGTCATGACGGTAGCGCTTGACTCGATGAGTGCCGACGACAATTATCGCCCACTGATGCTTGGTATGACCAATATCGCAGCGGTGCTGATGGGTCGCGGGTTGGCTTATGACAGCGAGGCGGGGCGCGTGACGGCAGCACTGCTAGCGGCTTTGGTATCGGGCGCTGCGTATCAGGCTTCGGCAGAGATGGCGGCGGAGCGGGGGGCTTTTCCTGCCTATCCAGCTAGCGCAAAAACGTATCTACAGAACATCAAAGATAAAATGGCGGCATTAGCCGGCGCGGCTTTCCTGCAGAAAGGCATGACGCGCCGACCAATCCAGATACGGACGACGTTGTGCCCTGACATCGCATTAGTTGATGCGGTGAAACGCGTTTGGGAGAGCGCCTATCACCTTGGCAAGGAAACGGGTTTTCGCCATGCGCATTTGACCGGGATGGAGACGGATCTGGCAGTGCAGGCGCTGCTGAATGCGCAGACGCAAGATATCATGCCGGAATCGGCATTGGTGCGTTTCGAGGGGTATTTCCCCGATACACCAGAAGGTACTTCTCTCTACGGCAAAAAACTTAATCCGATGGTGCCGCGTGCCCTTGCACAATTTGGATATACGACAGCCGAAAGTGGCATGAAAAAGGATTTCCGCAGGCGGTGCTGGACGTGCTTGAATCGGCACTGGCTACAGCACAACATATACGTTACGCCTTCAACAAGTGGACGATGGGGAAGGAATTTTGCTGCCGTGTTCTTGGCTTCTCAGTAGAGGAGATGGACGCTGTCACATTTGACATGCTGTCGGCGCTGGGTTTCACGGAAGAGCAGATCGAAGAAGCAAATATTTATTGCTGTGGCACGCTGACTCTGGAGGGGGCACCACACCTGAAACCTGCGCATTTGGCCGTGTTTGATTGTCTGGCGCCGCCTGCGAGCCTAGCTGTGCGCCGTGTCTCACCCGAAGCGCAGATTAAAATGCAGGCTGCCGTAGAGACTTTCATCTCAGGAGCCGTCTCTCATACTGTCGTGCTCAACCACTACACTACGATCGAAGAAGTCAAAAAACTGATCTTGATGGGCTGGGAGCTGGGTATTAAAAATCTGAAGTTGTATCGCGACGGCTGCTCCTTGCTGCATCCGGGTGTATTGCCACTTCGCGAGACTGAAACGGGACAAGAAGAGGAGGGGGTATCATGGCCAAAACAATCCGTGAGCGTTTGAGCGAGTTGAAAATCGTTCTGCCACAACCGGCAGCAGCGGCGGCAAACTACGTGCCGTTCGTAAGGGCAGGAACGATGTTGTATATTTCCGGCCAGCTGCCCGTTAAAGAGGGCGTGATGACAAAAGGCTGTCTGGGCAAAGATGTCACGGTTGAACAAGGGCAGGAAGCTGCCCGATTGTGCGCCGTCAATATTCTGGCGCAGGTGAACGCGGCGCTGAATAGTAATCTAGAGCTGATTGTTCGCTGCGTCAGGCTAGGTGGTTTTGTTGCCTCGACATCGGAATTCTTTGATCATCCAAAGGTGGTCAACGGAGCTTCTGACCTGATCGTGGGTGCACTCGGCGACGCCGGAAAGCATGCGCGGTCGGCGGTCGGCGTTGCGGCTTTGCCTTTCGGCGCTGCAGTTGAGGTGGATGCGGTATTCGAGGTCAAGGCGTGACAGCACGCGTTTTCTGCGCTATTGATACGCCGGATTTGGATCAGTCTATACAACTGGTGCGCAACTTGTCAGCAGTGCCTCTGCATTTCAAGCTAGGGTTGGAGTTTTTTACGGCGCAAGGCCTTGCGGGGGTAGAAAAAATCCGTGCCGTTGCGGGCGACAGGGCGGAGATTTTTCTTGATCTCAAATTGCACGATATTCCCAATACGGTGGTGGGTGCAGTCAGCTCGGCTCTGTGTGGCAAACCGCAATTCCTGACTATTCATGCTTCCGGCGGAGCAGCCATGATGAAGGCGGCGGTAGCGGCTGCGGAGAAAAAAACAAAAATCCTCGCCGTAACAGTGCTGACTAATCTTGACGACAACGATTTATCCGCTATTGGACAAGCCACGCCGGCAGCCGATCAGGTTTTGCGCCTGGCGCGGTTGGCGCAGGACTCTGGCGTTGACGGCATCGTGTGTTCTCCGCATGAAATAAAAATTTTGCGTCAGAATCTGGGCAGAAATTTTTTGCTGGTCGTGCCGGGTATCCGTCCCTCCGGGAGCGCGCAGGGTGACCAGAAACGAACCATGACGCCGAAAGAGGCGCTGGATCTCGGTGCCAGCTATTTGGTCATCGGACGTCCTATCACCGCGGCGGCTGATCCGCTCGCGGCGGCTAAAACTATTTTGGACATGAAATAATTGGTCTGGACTGTTTACATTTTGGCATGCGCCGAT
>JACQAA010000136.1 GCA_016195185.1 Pseudomonadota bacterium
CTATCCCGATCCGGCCACCGACGTGCAGCCATGAGCAGCATCGAATATAAATCCGGCAAGCTTCATATGGAAGACGTGGCTCTTGAGACGATTGCCGCGAAGTGTGGCACGCCCGTTTATTGTTACTCGACGCAGCAAATAGCCGATAATTTTCATGCCTGGCAGTCAGCGCTGGGCAAGGTGATGTCGGCGGATCAATTCACCATCTGTTATGCCTGCAAGGCCAACAGCAATCTGGCCGTCATCAAAATGCTTGGCAGGCTGGGCGCCGGGGCGGACGTTGTCTCCGGTGGCGAGATGTACCGTGCCTTCAAGGGGGGCGTGCCGGCAAGCAAGATTGTTTTTTCCGGCGTCGGGAAAAATGAAGAGGAAATCACCAAAGCGGTTAAGAACGGGTTGATGTTGATTAATGTCGAGTCCGAGTCAGAGTTGAATTTGATTGCAAAAATCGCTCAGCGGGAAGACAAAAAGGCCAGTATTGCGCTGCGGATCAACCCGGATATCGATGCCAAAACCCACGCCAAGATCACCACCGGCCGGCGAGAAAATAAATTTGGTATCGACATTGGCGGCGCGGCGGATCTCTACGACAAGGCCAAAGGCATGCCGGGCATCGTGCCCAAAGGGGTGGCTGTGCACATCGGTTCGCAGCTGACGGATCTGGCACCGTATCAGGAAGCCTTCGAATGCGTGGCCAAACTGGTGCGGACCTTGAGAAAACGCGGCCATGCCATCACAACCGTTGATCTCGGTGGCGGTGTGGGCATCACGTACAAAGATGAGGTGCCGTTGGATCTTGAACGCTACGCCGACCTGGTTCGGGATATTATCTTGCCGCTGGATGTGCATGTGGTGGTGGAGCCGGGCCGATCTATGGTCGGCAATGCCGGCGTTCTGCTCACCCGTGTGCTGCATGAAAAGGGCGGGCAGAAGAAAAAAACCCTTATCATCGATGCGGGGATGAATGACCTGATGCGTCCGGCGCTCTACGATGCCTATCATCCGATCATTCCGTGCAATGCGCCGGAAGCCAAACACAAAAAGATCCTCTGCGATGTCGTGGGGCCGGTCTGCGAGACGGCCGATACTTTCCTGACCGACGTGGAAATGCCGGCACAGATCGCCGTCGGCAGTCTACTGTCGATTATGGTCAGCGGTGCTTATGGCGCCGTCATGTCTTCCAATTATAATACCCGCCCGCTGGTGCCGGAGGTGCTGGTCAGCGCCGATCAGTTTGACCTGATCCGCAACCCCCAAAGGGTCGAAGACATTGTCAACAGAGACATCATACCTGCATGGCTGACATAAAGTACGCTCTCATATTGTCTCTTAGCTTCCTGAGTCTGCTCTGGGAGAGGCTGTGGAATCGTCTGTGGGCGGTTGTCAGCCTTGTTCTGCTCTTTATTGCTGTGGCGCTGTTGAAGATGCCGGAGATGTTCGGGGCCATCGGGCCCCTGATCAGCCTTGTTATTTTTATTCCCGCTCTCGTGATTGTATTTGTCTATACGGAGGAGAAATTTTCTTTTCCCACCCGCGCGGAAGTCGAGCGGCGCATCGAGAAAATCAGCGCGCTCGAACACCGTCCCTTGGAAACGCTGCATGATAAGCCGATTGCAGGTCTTTCGGATGTAGCGCTGGGTTTGTGGCGGAGGCACCTGCAAAAAACCGCCGGTTATATTACGGGCTTAAGAGTTTATACCCCGTGCACCAACGTTGCCCGCCGGGATAAGCTGGCGCTCCGCCATGTGGTGGTTTTGTTGCTGGTGGTGGGTCTGGTGGTAGCGCAAAAAGATAGCCTGGAGCGGATTCGGCAGGCTTTTGCGCCAGATATTGGCCATTTCATGGCGCAAAAGACAGGCGTTTTTGACTTGTGGATTGTGCCGCCGGAATATACACATGAAAGCGCTGTCTTTTTGGCTACGGCGGGGCAGGGGGTCGTGGCGCGTGACAAGACTGTTAAAGTGTCAGAGGGCAGCATTTTGAAACTGCGCTTGAGTGGTTATCGCTGGGCGCCGCGATTGTATTATGCCGAACAGCGCCATGACCTGACGGAAGCCGCTCCCGGCAATTTCACCCTGGAGCTATCGTTGCAGCAGAGCGGAGCGCTGCGTCTGGCTTCCTGGTTGAGCACTCTTGGAGAATGGGCAGTAACGGTTGTCGCGGACACGCCGCCGGACATCAGCGTCGACAAAATTGAAGCGACGCCGCGCTCGGCTACTAAAATCACATACAAAGCCAACGATGACCATGGCGTCACCAAAATAGCGGGCACCATGGCGCTGGTGCCCGAACTGCAAGAGAAGCTGGGTCACCAAAAGTACCTCTTTAATGTCCCCGTTTCCCACGAGGTGAGCCATGTCGAAGACTTGACCCCACACCTGTGGGCCGGGCTGCCGGTTGCGTTTACGCTGGAGGCTGAAGATGGCGCCGGACATAAAAGCAGCAGTGCCCCTTACACTTTCACCTTGCCGGAACGCCCCTTCACCAACCCTGTGGCCCAAAAGCTGGTTGAGCAGCGAAAAAGTTTACTGTGGGCTAAAGAGAGCGCTGCTCGTAATGCTGTTATCGCCGCTCTGGCTGACATTATCAGCCGTCCGCCGTTGTATAAAAATGATGGCATGGTGTTTTTGCTGCTGTCGATCGCGGCCAAGCGGCTGATCTACGATCATAGTGATGCGGCGGTTGAATCGGTGCAGGATTTGCTCTGGGATGTAGCGTTGAAGCTGGACGATGGCGGCCTCTCTCTTGTACAGCGGGAACTGCGCGAAGCGCTGCAAAAGCTCTCCAGCTCTCTCGATGATAAAAGTGTATCCAAACAGCAATTGCAGGACATGCTGGAGGACGTGCAGAAAAAAATGCAGCAATATGTCCAGGCGCTGGCGGTGGAACTGCAGCAGCGCCTTCAGGAAGGCAAGGCCACTCCTGTGCTCTCGCCGGAGCTGGCGCAAAAGTTCATGCAAAACATGGATATCAGCAAGATGCTGGAACAAATGCGGCAATTATCCCAGACGAATTCCCGGGAAAACCTGCAAAAGATGGCGGACGACCTCAAAAACGCCATCGATAACCTCGACATGAAAAAAATCGATGAGATACAGGAAAAACAGATGCAGACCATGCAGGATCTGCAAAAGTTGAAAGATGTGGTGCATCAGCAGCAGGGCTTGCTCGACAAAACCAATAAAAGCAACAATGTCGCTGCCATTAAGCAGCAATCACCGGAACAGGCTGCCATCCGCCAGAAACTGGGCGAGGTTCTGGGTGAACTGGACAGGCTTGGCGAGGGTCGGGCTGCTGTTTCGGTGCCGCATCAGAAAACGGCTCTGGAGGAGCTGCAAAAGGGCGTCGACAGCCTCGCCTCGCAAATGGCAGCGGCCATGCAGCAATCGATTTTGTCTTTCGGAATGTCGCCGGGCGGCGGTCACTATGGTGAGGGGTACGATCCGCTGGGGCGGGACATGGGTGGCGCAGTTGGCAGCGTTAAAATTCCTGATGAAAAAGAGCAGCGCCGCGTGCAGGAAATTATTGAGGAGCTGCGTCACCGTTCCAACGAATCCAATCGCGACAAGGTCGAGCGCGACTATATCGACAGGTTGCTGGACCAGTTTTGATCTCAAGTGTAGTACCTGTCGCCAATCGCCTCTATGAATATTATGTTAATGCTTCCTTAAACATTGATATGTTAATATCAGTGCGTAAAGGTTGTTATTAACACGGGGAGGTTTTCATGGTTAC
>JACQAA010000138.1 GCA_016195185.1 Pseudomonadota bacterium
ACCACAAAGATCAAGGATTTCTCTAACTTACTCATCGGCATGCGCACCGACACCGAGGCGGATATTTCCAACGCCGTTAATGCCGTCAATCTGGCACTCGACAATATCAATAACCTAAATGGAGAAATTACCCGCGCCATGAATGCCGGTCAAAGCACTGCAGACCTGGAAGATCAGCGCGACCTTAGTGTAGCAACCGTAGCAAAATACATTAACATTACAACTTTTAAATCGGGCGGTGTGATGTCAGTCCTGACATCACAAGGACAATCCCTGGTTGACAATGATGTGCACAAACTTTTCTTTTCAAGCAGTAATATCCTCCCCGCTAGCTACTATCCCGGCGGGGGTCTAAGTGGCTTGACTATCGACAGCCCCAGCGGCACCGATATCGCGCAAGCAAATCTGGGCGGACAGCTGGGCACTCTGTTCGATTTGAGAGATACAACCCTGCCGCAATATGTGACTCAGATAGACGAATTTTCACAGCGGCTTGCCGAACGGTTCAATAACGAAGGGCTAAAGCTCTTTACAGACCCCAGCGGCAACGTGCCACCCAATGTCTCCAACGTGTCCCCCCCGCTGGGTTACCTCGGATTTTCAGCCCAGATTCAGGTCAATAACAGTATCGTGGCTGATCCCAATCTCATCCGCAATGGCACAACCGGCAATGTTGAACTTTCTGGGTCAAACGAAGTCATTCGTCGTATCTCGCAATTTGCATTGGGCCCGTATCAAAACCAGCAGGCAAGCGGTAGCACTCCTATCCTGGGCATCGGTGCGCTCACGACCAATCTGCCTTTGACCACAAGAAACACCGTGGTGGGCACGGTCAATATAGCTTCTTACGCGCCGAATCTAAGCACAGCCCCAGGACTGACACTGCCGGGCGCCTTCACTCTTACAATCGGTGGCGTGCCGCAGACCATCGATATTCTTGCCACCGACACCGCCGCGGACGTCGTCAATACGATTAATGGGTTTTTTCCCGGTGCTGCCAGCATCAACAGTCTGGGCCAGCTTAACCTTACCGCTAGCGGCGTCGCACCAGCCGCCACGATCACCATCGGCGACGGACCAGCTTCACCACCCGCCCCCAACCCACCGATTGGCGGCGCAGGCATTGCCGCACTGGGGCTGAGTTTCACTTCAACTCTTCAGCCACAGCCCAGTTTCCAAGTGCAGGTCGGCACCAGGGCTCCCGTCACCATCTCGATTGCACCGGCTGACACTTCAGTCGAGCTTCTGGCCAAGCTAAACGCAATTCCCGGCCTGGGCCAATGGCTAACGGCCTCCCTCAATGGTGCCAATGGATTGCTCCTCGTTCCAAAGGATGGCGGCAATCTCACTATAACGGACGGCATCGGCGCTCCGCTTGCTGCTCTCGGCATGACGGTCTCCAATATCGCACCCCCCCCCTTCGCACAAAATAATCTTGGCCCCAACTCCACTCTTTCGACCGGCCTTTTAGGCAATAGCACGCTGCAGGACTATATAAACAGTCTTATCGGTAGCCAGGGAGAAGCGGATAACCTGAATAAAGCGCAACAGACACAGGAAACGTCGTTCCTGCAAACACTTGACGCGCGCAACAAAAACAACTCTGGAGTCAATATCGACCAGGAAATGTCCGATCTCATCAGAATTCAGTCAGCATACTCTGCCGCGGCAAAAATGATCAGCGCCAGCCAAAAGTTGTTTGACGACCTACTCAGCGCATTACAATGATAGGATAGTAACAAAGAGAGGCATTCCATGACCAGCACCAACAATATCTCCTTCATGGCCCAGTCGCAATTACAAAGCAGTCGGCTGAATGACCTTCATAACACAATGAACGATCTGCAGCGCCAAGTCACGACACTAAAAAAATTTGATAATTTCAGCGGCTTAGGAACGGATGCCGTAACCCTGCAGCATCTGCGTACCGCCAGCACCATGACAGATGCCTATCTGAACAACATCAGTGCCTCCTCCTCCCACATGACGTTGATGAACCAGATCGTAACTCAGCTGTCCAGTATCGGTAGGCAGATGCTCAATTCAGTCAATACCAGCGACACAACAAATATGCAGTCCCTGAATACGTTGGCGCAGCAAAACCTGAAATTTGTTGAAGATCTCCTCAATCAACAGGT
The DNA here is from genome assembly GCA_016195185.1 of Pseudomonadota bacterium. Lineage (GTDB taxonomy): Bacteria > Pseudomonadota > Alphaproteobacteria > Micavibrionales > UBA2020 > PALSA-926. Next base: position 2,139 of record JACQAA010000138.1, read on the forward strand.
TGATGGCAAGTATCTCTTTGCCGGCTCCGACAGCACCAGTCAACCTTTTATTGATAACAGCACAGTCAATTCAAACTTTGCCAATCAAGTTAACACTTGGCTTGTTAATGCAGCACCCAACGCCAACACCACCCTGCTCAACACCACAGACGGCTTTACGGCACCCCAGTTGGGGCTCTCCAGCGGTCTGGCGGCCTCCGGGGCGGTCACCGCCCACATCGACCAGAACACTGATATCGACTATACTGTGAAGGCAGACGCGCCGGGCTTCCAGGATCTGATCCGCTCTCTGGCCTTCCTGGCTAATTTCAAAGCTCCCAATCCCGCGGCAGGCGACGTTGCAACAACAGCACAATTCTCCGCTGTCCTCGCTCACATAACCTCTACCCTCTCCAACAGCGTCACGGAAATTAACGATACCGACCAACAGTTAACCAGCAAGTTTAATATGATCAAGAGCGTCCAGGACAACCACAATAGCGATCAGGCGCTCCTGAAATCTCAAATCGACTCACTGGAAAATGCCGATCCCAACAGCGCGATCATCCTGATGCAAAGCCTGCAAACTCAAATGACCGCCTCCTATCAGGTCACCAAGGCTGTCAGTCAAATGTCACTGGTCAACTTTATGCCGTGATAAGGTAGGAAGAAAAATCACTTCCCATTGATGTTAAAAATCTTTGCGCGCGGTTTCTTGTTGCCGCCAGTTGTCGGCACAACAGGAAGACTCTCCCGCGGAACATGGATCATCATGTAGTAGCGATCATCCCACGTGGTCCCCTGCAGTGTCTTGAATCCGACTAGCGGCGGCTGATTTTTGGTTGTCGGATCCAGAGAAATGACGCCGCTCTGCGATATTTCCACGACATCTCCATTATCGGACCGTACGACTTTCTTACCCATTTTTTCCATGGCCGTCGCACAACAATTACGCAACCCCTTGGAACCATGAACTGGCACAATCTGTTTTGGGTTTGTCATTTTGACGAACTCAATGATTTCCGGCAACCGGGCATGAGCATGGGAATAGAGCGGCGCATCCTGTCTGGTCAGAACCGTATGGCCCTTACTGCGGAGAGCGGATAGTAACCTCTCATGAGTAGATTCCTGCCCCGGCATGGATGGAGCACAAAAAACAATAACGTCGGTTTTTGGATCAAGATGGAGAGCATTGTAATGACCATCAGCCGCGCGGGTCAATACGGCGTTGTTTTGTCCCGTTGCGCCCGTTACAACGACAACAGACTGCTTTGGCCTGGCCGCCGCCAGATCCCGCGCCGCCTTGCCGGCACTAAGAACCCTCAGATCCACCTTCGTTTCAAAATGGTCAGATAGCGACATACCCGTATCTCGCAGTGCCGCGAGCGTCTGCTCATGTGCGCCGCCCGCCACCCACAAAGTCCGGCCATTCTCTGCCGTCACCATCGCGACTGAAGCCAGATTTTCTTCATACCCCCCCATGACGGCAATGATAAAACGTTTATTTGGATGTTCCTTCATCAGATCCCGCAAATTTTCACGCACATCTTCTTCCGTGACCGGAGCAACATCACGGTCAGCCCCCGTTGAATCAAGCAATAACAAGTCAACGGGTTTCGAAACAACGCGACGGAACTGTTCTTCACTGAAAGCAGGGCCCCACACGACCGACGGATCTAATTTAAAATCTCCTGAATGCAGAATATTGCCCTCTGGAGTCTCAATAAAGAAGCCGACGGACTGCGGCGTTGAGTGGCTGACTGAAAAGGCTGTTATCCTCACGGGCCCCTCTTCGATCGCCTTGCCAGGGGCAATCGCAAAAATCTCCGGCCACTCTTCGGGGCCAATCCCCGCATTGCTGAGCTCTTGCTCCAGCCGCTTGGCAGTATAAGGCGTTGCATAAATTTTTGGCAACTTGTATCCCATCAGGAGAAGAAAGGGAATGGCGCCAGTATGATCCGGATGGTTATGAGTCAAAAAAATTGAATCGACCGGAGTATCTGGCACATGACCCAGATCATCCTTTTTGTACAAGAAACTGTCGAGATCAGGGATGACAGAATCTGAATCAACTAGTGCTGGATACTCAGGAGAACGGCGATCCCCAGCTAAAACACCGGCATCAAATAACAAAGCCCTCTGGTGCTCTGCACCGTCCTCACCCGTGTAGTGATACACGCAAAGGCCAGAATTAGCGCCTACACGATTCTTGTTATTCCCCCCCAAGACATGCCAGCGTAAGGAGTTACCCTTGTCATTTCCCTGTGAACCCGCCTCTGATACGTTGGGACTTGACATCACCCCGTCCCCTCAAAACCGGTATCAGCAATCCGCATCCAGGTCCACAGGATATGGTCAAGGTAGGCGGGCTTGGGGGGGGAAGCGGCGTCCTTAAAGTTGGGTAGGGAAACAATCAGCTGCAAGAGTTGGTCATGGCTCAATGACAAGCGATCAGTGTCGGGATACACTTCCAAAAGGGCGGTCGCAATACCCGCCGAGTTTGACCATGAGAGCTGCATGAAGCTTGTGATCCCTTAGCCGTTGACAATGTTCGTAATATAGCAAAAGAAACGACAAAAGTCCAGGTAAATATTGACATAAAATTAATTAAATGGATAAAATTCAATAGGTTAGATTAATTTAATCTAGCGCAGCTCGGCCGATGATACGGCCGGAGAGGGCACTTGCTTGTCCAGGTCGCGACCATAAGCTGCCGCCTCCATAAACAACATTTCTTCCGATCTGTGGTAAATATCGCTGAGCAGCTGCAGACGGGTGGCGTTGATCGAAGCCTGATCACGTGTCACCTGTTCGGGAGATCCCACCATTTGTATGGCATATTGCGGATTATAAAAGCGGTCTTTGGTCATGGACTGCATGATCTCGCGATAGCTGGCATTAGTCGAGGCATCTGTCGGGGGCATTCCCCCCGCTGTGCGCATCGACTGCGCATTCACGCCGCTGCCCCCGACCCTCTCGGCCACCATCTGCCCCAGCACATTGTATATCGTATTGATTCGAGCCGCCTCGGCGCGACGGGTCAGCAGGGCCTGCTGACCGGATGCAGAATTCACGGCGCCGGGAAGAATGGGATCCTCCGACAAGGGACGTATCAAATAGCGCAATGCGGCCTTGACCACCAGTTGGTTATCCGACATGCTCATATCGATCGTCTGCCGGTCCCCCCACAGTAGCGCCGGAATATCCTTGTGCCTGCCAGGCAGCGCCCCCGGAGAAGAACAGCCCTGATCACCCTTGCTATTGTCGCAAAACTTGTCCACGTATTCATTCCAAAGAGATTTAATTTCTGCATAGGTTCCGGCAGCAGCAGTAGAATTCTGGGCATTGCAAATCCTCCCGGAATCTTCAAGCGCAAAACTCCGGGCCAAAGCGCGTGACATCTGATAGGCCTTGGTCTGGCCTCTGCCGCCTATCGTATCCGATTGACAGGACAGGCTTGAAGGCTCATAGCGCTTTTGGGCTTCTACCCGCCGCACGTTCCTGGTATTGATGGCTTCATTCAGCAACTGTGCATCCATCATCGAGCCCAGAACACGGGTCTGATCGATTTGCGCGGCGGAGAGCTGCCGGGTGATCAATTGCAAGACGGGAATAAGCCGGTCTACCCAGGCCGTCAGCGCCTCACTGATATTGCCGGAAAACTCGTCCAGCCGCCCGTTTACTTCGTTGGTTGCCGTATCCAGCAGCTTCTGAGACACAAAGTTAGTCTCCTGAGTAACAAAGAGCCCCAAATCCGTCCCAATCGATACCGTGACGGTATTCAGGGCGGCCGAAGCGGTCACCGCGTCCTCGCATTGCGCGGAAGCCTGCAATGGCAACAGAACAAGCAGCCACGCCAACGTTAGCCCGGCCACGCGGCCACGCAGGCGCTGACAAAAAAAGATGGCGGACACTTTCTTCATGTTCCCTCCTTTCCCTACGGCCTCTGCGGCGCGCTGGAAAGAGCACCCTGGCGGCTGCTGTGGTAAAACTTATCCAGCATATTCGCGGTCTCGATCGCATAGACGTTGGAAATTTTTTCCTGTTTGGCAATCATGTCATTGAGCAACAGTAAGTTATATGCTTTCAAATACAGCTCCTTCTGCGGAATTGTCGCGGGATCATCGCCCAGATCCTGATAATAATTGGGATCACTCAGCTCCTCGACAATCGCCTGACGAATCTCCCGCGCGCTCGGCGTCGGCGACGGGTCCTGCACGCCGGCCTTCTGACGCAGGGCCTGAATCTCGGGTGCAGCAACACCGGGGGCACGCTCCGCCACCACGGAGTAAGCCAGCGCCCCCACGGCGTCCATCTGGGCCATATATTCGCGGTTCTTCTGCCGCTGCCCCAACCCCACGCCCGATGACACGGCGCCAGCCGGGATAGGGTCGGGCGCTTCATACCCGGTGATGTTGAATAACAACTGATTAACGGCATCGCGTGTATCGGCAACGGTCATGTCGATGGTCTCGTGAGAAAAAATCGTCTGACTGGGCAAGCTCGCCATGCCGGTTACAGCGTTACCGCCCACACAACCAGCAACCCCATTACCGCCGTTGTTGCCGTTTGGATCGCACAATGTCTTCTGATAAACCTGCCACCTGGATTGCTGCAGGGAGGCCTGGCCGGCCGCCGCCGAAGAGTTCCGTTCATTATTGCCAATCTGGTTGAAGTCAAGCGCGTAACCTGTCGCCAGCGCATTGCTTCCCTCGCGGCTCCGGCCCAGATACCTTGCCGTCGTATCAAACTGACAGCCCTGATCGGTCGTCTGATATTTCTTCAACCCCTCCAGCTGTGTTTTCTGCACGCGAAGACCGGCCTGCGTCACATTGCTGGCCTCGAAACTGGCCAGAATTTGACGGCTTTGATCAATAATCCCCCCATGCAGCGTTCTGGCCAATTTCTGGAGATCCGTATACCAGTTCCCCCAGAACCAGCTAAAACCAGGAAAGCTCTGGGAATCCTGACTAAACAACTCTGTATCGATGTACTGCATGAGCGCGGTCAGTGCTACACCAGCCACTTCTTTATCGGCTAAATATACTCCCTCCAAACTCGCCTTCATACCATCAATAACTGCATCCACACCAGGTTCGCCAATGGATGATTCAGCCGCACTGGCGGCTCCCGCTACCTCGCAAACCTGGGCCAGCGCCGATTCTGGCGATGCCAGAGACAAGGCAAGACAAAAACAGCCCGTTGCAAAAAAATGCGGTATTTTCTGGGGCAAACGGACGTCTTTTTCAGCTTTCATGTTGTACACATCCTATCTCAGCGGCGTGACGGCTGTGATATTCGGCATCGGCGTCTGATCTACCATCATGGAGACCTGAACCGCCAGCGTCAGCGCCGTTCTTTCCAACAACTCGTAATAATCCCTGAGCTGCATCAGATAAAAAACACTCAGGGTCAGTTTTTCCAGCTCGATCTCCGACTCGTCCGTCACCATCCCGAGCGCATAACTCCCGCTGTTAAACCGGTCAACCGAGGCTGCATGCATGATCTCCCGGTAGCTGGGATTGCTCGCAATGCTGGCGGGCGCTATGCCCGCTGCATCTCGCACGGATTTCACCCATTCTCCCATCTGGCTGCCCGGCATGCGCCATCCCGCCACGATCTGCGGCACCGAACGGATGGCTGCGTATCGGGCCAGATACACCCGGCGCTCCAGGAAAACCTGCTGGCCGGTGGCGCTTTGCAGCGCGCCAAGAGAAATAGGGTCAGAGGATGGCACGCCCACCATGTTATTGACTATGGTCTCCACCGCTTTTTCCATTTTTGTAGTGCCCGTCAGCGGATCCACATCGGCCGTTACATCTGTCGTCAGCCTGTCGTATATAAACTTGGAGGGCAGCGTGTCAGCATTGAAATAAGCCGGATCGGGAGCGCTACAGTCGGAGTTGGCGCCGTTGTTTCCGGAGGGATCGCAAAATATATTCTTGTAATCGTCATACCGCTGGCGTTCGGCAGCGACGGCTGAGCCAGCCCCTGCACCAGACGTGACAAGACCAACCGCCTGACTTTGCTGCTCCCAGGCGCCCCTCATGGCAGTGGCAAAGCTATTGGCCCGCCCGTATCCTCCGGACAGGGTCGCCGCAACACAGACATTCTCGCTCACCCGCTGGGCACGCTGGTCTTTCAATTCACTCTCTTTTTGCACCACTCTGTTTTCAGAGAGATTGACCGCATCGACCCCCGTGTGCAGGACAACAGACTGGTCCGCCACAGCAACGCTCACCTGATGGACGAGAGCATGCAGATCGGGCTGCAGCCGGTCAGACCACATAGTATCCCACCAGCCAATGGTATCTTGCTCCGTCGTGTCAAGACTGGTGAGCAGATCTGCGACCATATCGTCCGTCTTGTCGCTGATATATTGTTCCAGATCCCCCGCAGCATCTCCCATCTTATCGTCTATGTGGGTGCTCAATGAGCCGGCCGCGCTGCCCGCCTCACCCGCCTCACAAGGGCAAGGCACGGGCGTTGGCTCAATAGCACAACCGGCACAAGCACCTTCGGGAACGGCTACCTGTGCCATAACGGATACAGAGTTGTAACCCAGAATAAACGCTACCAAGAAGAAAACCAGCACAAACCCACCCCTTGTCATGGGTGGGGGGGAAGAAACCATGAGTTTTTGGAAAAAGCTCTTGATCATCGCAATGGCGCTCCCCTGATGGCACTATTGGGGTGCTTGTCCTGAAGAATCTCCGCGCCAACCTGCGCCGCCAACAGCAGGGAATAACGGTCCATCAGGTCCAGCTGGTCGCTCATCTGCATCAGCTGGAACGCCTGCTGGACGACCAGTTCCCGCTGGTTGTTCTCAGGCTCGTCGATCAGCTGCTGCGCATAATTTCCGTTGCGGAACCTTTCGTTCATCATCGCCTGCATGATCTCATTGTGGCTGGGATTGCCGGAAATCTGCGTATCGTGGACTCCCGCCGCTTTCCGCAGCGGCCCGACGAAAGCCCCCATCTGGCTACCGGGAACACGGCGTGATACGATGTGGTAGAGGCCGTCATAAATAGTCTGCCGTTTGGCGGCATAAGACTCTCCGGCCAAAATGGCCTGCTGTCCCGTCGCGCTTCCCACAGCGCCCAAAGACACCGGATCTTTTACAAGGGGTTCGGCAATATTTCTGATCAGATCATCGACGGTTGTTCTTGTATCATCATTCGTCACATCAATCGTCTCTTTGGCAAAGATCGTCCCCGTGACGTCGATATCCTGCCCGACAAAAGACCCATCGTCAGCGCAGCCGGAAGCTCCATTGTTATCCGCAGCGCTGCAGTAGCGGGTAACATATTGAAGGAAATCCACATTTGCCGCCGCCGCCCGACCGCCCCCTGCTACTGTCCCGGCTGTATTGCCTGTACGCACAGCCATTTCCGCGGGAGCCGCTGCGTTATAGGCGCGCTGGAAACTCCCCGCCCGCGTTATCCCTCCCACGATGGTGCCGGCAACGCAGACATTCTCGCCCGGATGTTGTTCGCGCAGGCTGTCAACCTCCTCGTTTCTGAGCTCCTGCCTGACCCGATAATGGTTAGCAGCATCGAGGAAAGCGGCCAGGGCCACCGACTGGCTGGCGTTAAGGGTGGACAGCTGTTTCACCATGTCCTGCATGGCCGGATCCAGCTCGTCCTCCCAGATCGACGAGATTGTTCCGGTTAAATCGTCTATCACGCCTAAGATCTTGTCGCCGATGACAGCGGGGAAAACCCCAAATGGCGTCCCCAACGCTGCCATAAACACCGGGTCCAACGCTGCAGATGCCGCATCCGGAATTGTACCTGCAGCGTCACCGACTAGCTGCCCGAACCCGGCTTCAAACCCTAACACCTCTATACAAACCGCATAAGGACAGGGGGTCATCTGTGCGGCACTGTCTTTAGCGTGTCCGACGCTGATAAAAACGGCGAGCAGTAATATCGCCAAAAACTTCCGAGCTGCACCTTGTTTTCGCATACGTCCTGGCCGCCCCGCCCCAGCCACGCCCCGCAAGAAGCGCGTCCGCCGTTGATTAAGAGTCACATCCCGCCATTATATCATATTTTAGATAAATGTTATATGGATCAGAAAGTTATAGATATATCATATGGTTAGTCTTGGGCATCATGAGCGCTGATAACCAATATGCGGGGGCTGTTTTCCACGACATGCAACTCGCCAAAGGGGCGCGGGCTGGCGGCGGAAAATTGCTCCAGAAGCCGCCCTGCAGCATTTTCAAAGCTGCCACTGTAAGCAACATTACCACTTACTCTATAGTCATAATCTGTCAGCCAGTAAAGCTCCACGCCTTCTTTGCGCGCCCAATCAGTTAAAACCTCCCTGAGAGTATACCCTTGCGGGGCCGACCATGATGAGTCCATCAACCTTGGCCGCTGTGCCGCCACGTTATGGGGCTCTTCTTTCACCTCTACCGGCCCCGTTGACGAGGCGGGGGGTACTGCTGTCACCTCCAATTTTACCGGCGCCTGTTCTTCAGCGGCTTGCCTTGTCATCGTCGGCCGAGGGGCCTTCGATCCGGAAACCATGTCGAGGGGGATTTTATCTACCTTCGTAACACCAAGCGGCAGCGATTTTTTCGCAATGATGCCGCTACCCTCGGCCACCGCGCCAGTTTTTTCCTCACTCGCAAAGCGCCCTATACTAATATCGTGGCCCCGCAAACGGAAACCCAAACCGCGGGTTGATAACGTATCCGCCAATATTTGTTTCCACGGCTTGCCGCCCGCCCATGATACAGACAGGTCTGGACTGATGCCCGGGGCCAGGGAGACGTTATAACCAGCAGGCGCTATCTGCTGCAGAGCAATCAGCAATGGCAGATCTGATCCAAATCCCGACACTATCTCGTTATCCGTCGTTGCCTTCATTTTGTGGGAGCCAACATGCGATGAAGGGGCCGTCAAAGGTACCGGCACAGATTCAACCGAAGATACTGGTCGTAATGGCATCTCTGAAACGCTTTTATCCCGCGACACAGATGCATAATGCGCGGAAGACCCCTTCCACTCAAACCCGGCGAAAACAGACGATGCCCCGGATAGCATCGCCACCGCGATCATTAAAATCACGGACATGAAAGCCGTTCTATGTTTTTGTTTTATCTCGGCCATTATGCCTTCACACTCTTACTCGATTCCTACCGCTCTATCCTCGCCCATCCAGTTATAGGACGGTTAGTCTGTTGAAATCAACCAGAACCCGTATCCAGAAATTTACGACGACGGCTGTAAATCCACGCAGGCCGATGAGCTCCGATAAACCACCTGCGGACCGTCCTGATCGCCGCTGAGAAGGAAAGACCATTACGTTCCAGTATCCAGAACAGCAAAAAGACAAGAACCGCTAAACCCAGAGTCCACAGTCGGGCGTGTATCAGGAGCACCACAAGGAAGAAACCAGCGCGGGCATCGAACCGGAAAAAACGTACTGGTTTCATCGAATTGCGCCAATGCCAGCCTTGATAATTTGCGTCGTTATCCGCCATTTTGATCCAATTGTTTTTTAGATATGACCTGCTGCCTCATCCCTTTCCTCCTGCTCCTTACGCTCTTGCGCTGCCTTTGTCCCCTGCGCGTATACCAGATAATGGCGCTTTTCTATCAGGCCGGCATCAAAGGCCTCCTTGGCCGATTGCTCCATCGTTCGTCCCTGCTTTGATACCAGCTGTATCAGTTCACTCGCCCATCGGTCAAAGGGCGTGTTAAGCATATGTTCCCGAATTTCTTCCGTAAACGGCATATATTCACGCAAAGCCTGCCTTCCCCCGCCTATCTTGGGCACCAGTGTCTGCGTCACAATCAGCCTAACGGTTTCCATAAGAGCAAAGGCGCGCTCGGTTCTTTCATTAGGCTCAAACGTCGAGACCATCCGTCGAATGGTAGCCGCCACGCCTGTCGTGTGCACTGTCGCGAAAACCAGGTGACCCGTTTGCCCTGCTTCAATGGCAGCCGAAATCGTCTCACGATCACGCGCTTCCCCAATCAAAATAATTTCCGGTTTGCGGCGCAAGGCATTACGCACACCCGCCGCAAAAGTAGGGACATGCCGCGGGACCTCCGACTGGGCCACCAGACTACGGTTGCTACTGATGGAATCATAAGTAAATTCAATCGGCGCCTCGTAGGTTAACATTTTGCCACATCCGTGCGGGCTTTCGATCAACATCCTGTTGCCCGCGGCAAGCAAGGTAGATTTTCCTGATCCCGTGGGCCCCGTGACCAGTACGAGACCGTTGCGCGGCCGCCAGTGTTTAAGGATTGCCGATTCAACCTTTAGCTGCTTCATGGTCGGGGGCGCTGAGGGAAGCGCCCGCATAGTGATTTGAACACCATCACGACCATCAGCCAAAATCGCTGTCATATTCACACGGAAACGTGTGCGGGTAAAACGGTCAGTCATGACTTCATAGGATAAATCAATGTCGGAACCACCCGCAAGAATTGCCAGCGCCTCAGCACCATAAAGCCGGCTAATAAACGCCGCCATATCTGCACCATCCAGGGATCGGTAAGTTGCGGGGTAAAGCGTGCCGTAAATTTCACCATAAATGGCACGATTCGTCTGAAAGGTGATATCTGAAGCCCCCCTCTTCACACACCACAACAAAAACGGATCAAGATGATGCTCTAAAAAACGGTCGGGCTCGCCCGGCCACGTCTCCTTCAGGTCATCAACACCCTTTTTGAGAAGGCTTACCGGTCTGCCGGCTTCCATAGATCTGCCCCCATCAGGAATTGGGATGGCCCTGTTATCCTGAGCGCACGGTCTCCCACCCGCATTTGATTCTTGTCACCCGTCACACCACGATCCTCATGCATAGCATAGGGCTCGGAAATCATCCGCTGTGCCAACAGCATCTTGTAGCGCACCATCCCATTAAAATCCGCCACCAGCCGATTAGTGTTCACCTCAAAAATCTGCTCTGCCTGCTCAAAACCCACCTTCCAGCCTTGCGCTACCCAGCTATTCCAGTTGGCCTGCTCCTGCGGATTTTTAGGCCACAAGATACGCGGCGGGGGTGGCACGTCTGACCATAACTGCATCAGGTATTGCCGCCAATCCCGCGGCGCCGACACGATTTTTGCTTGCTTGTTGATGTCAAAAACTTCACTCGCAACGGCTGCCTCAGTGCCACCTTCCGTAATCACCAGGGCGTCATCAGATGCTTTCACAATGGGGGGTTCGATCAACAGCCCTGAAGGCGCGCTGATCAGCAAGGCACGGAAATTGAAAACCCGATCAAGAACCCCATCGAATCCATCCATGCTCTCCATGATCTGATAGCTATGTTTGGCGAGTCCACCACGCGCGCCATAAGAAAGCGCCGCCTCCTTTTGCGCCTCCTTGCGCAAATCAAGAGAAATTTCACTACCGACCGAATCATCAGCGATTGCAGCACCTAAACCACCGCCCAGAGATTCGTTAACCCTCTGCAAATCCTCTATTTCAGGCGGTGGCCCCAACGATTCTTCCGCAGCCCCCGACGACATATTACCCCATGCAGCTTCATTACTACGCTGCTGAGCCGCCTTTTTTGCTAACTGATTAGACTTATACCGCGCACTATTTGGGTCTGTGGCGCTGCCTAGCATCAACTCTCGCTGAGCCGCCTTCTCTTTTTCCTTGTCGGCATTGGCAGCGGCATAGAGACTTTGCAATACAGAGTTCTGCTCGGGCGTCGGTGTCGCTACCCCCTGCTTCTGTTGCGATTGCGATTTATTTAATGCAGCGATCAATTGCGCGACACTCTCTTGCGATGCCGCCGCAGCGGCCGCAGACTGAGCGGACTGGAGAGCGCCGGGTCCAGCATAGGTGGGGGGCGGAACGTCATCCGCCCAGGCAGACAACGCCGACAGCAGAAACCCCGTCAGAAAAACATGCGCTGCAACTGTATTGTTACTAACCGCCGGAAACAGGCGCATAATTCAGCTCCACAATCCGTCGCTCCGGGTCCACAACAACATCTGCACGACGGCCTGCCTGCAAACCCAAGTCACGCAATACCTCAATGACAGATTTTTCACGCGCTTGCACCGACACAACAACCGGCACGGGCGGGCGGTCTCCGTTGACCTGCATTTGATAACCGGCCCGATCAACCAACGTCTGCAGCAACGGCTCAATCGGCCCGTTCCAATTGACAGACAGAATACGACGCAACTCCT
>JACQAA010000139.1 GCA_016195185.1 Pseudomonadota bacterium
CATTCTGGGTGATGAAGATCATCTGGGCGATATGGACTTCAAGGTGGCTGGTACCAAAAACGGCATTACCGCGCTGCAGATGGACATCAAGATCACTTCTATCACTGAAGAGATCATGAAAATTGCTCTCGGCCAGGCGCAGACGGGCCGCATGCATATTCTGGAGCAAATGTCAAAAGCGCTGACCTCAGCGCGCGACGCCCTCAACCAGAATGCGCCGCAGATCGTCACGATCAAGATCCCGAAGGACAAGATCCGCGAAGTCATCGGCTCCGGCGGTTCTGTGATCCGCGAGATCGTCGAAAAAACCGGCGCCAAAATCGATATTGAGGATGACGGCACCGTCAAAGTCGCTGGCGTTGGCAATGAGCCCATTCAAAAAGCGATTGACTGGATCAAGGGGATTACCGCCTCTCCGGAGGTCGGCGCAATTTATGAAGGCACCGTCGTCAAGATCGTCGAGTTTGGCGCTTTCGTGAATATCATGCCGAAAACCGATGGCCTCGTGCATATTTCGGAAGTCTCCACCCATCGCATCAAAACCGTCAACGAAGTCCTCAAAGAAGGTGACAAAATAAAAGTGAAATGCATTGGCGTTGATGAAAAGGGCAAGATTAAGCTCTCCATCAAGGCGCTGCTGGTGGAAGACGCCGCCTAAAAGAGAAACAGGCGCATGTAACCTGATCATCTAAAACGTAAGGGCGCAGGTTTAGAACTTGCGCCCTTCTTTCTTGGAGAATTCACAATGTCCAAACTCATTATCCCCAAAGTTATCGGCCACCGTGGCGCCTGTGCCTATGCACCGGAAAATACTTTGGCCTCTCTGCACACCGCCGCTGACCTGGGCATTGAATGGGTTGAAATTGACGTCAAATTGACCAGGGACAGCGTCCCGATCATCTTCCACGACGAGGAGCTCAATCGTTGCACTAACGGCAGCGGGCGCGTTGCTGAAACGGATTTCAAAACAATCGCAGAGCTGGACGCGGGGCTATGGTTCGGCGACAGTTTCATGGGCGAGAAAATACCGACCCTGGAGGATGCGCTGAATGTCATCATTGACCGAGGCATGAACGTCAATCTTGAAATCAAGCCCTGCCCCGGGCGCGAAGTGGAAACTGCCGAGGTCATGCTCGACTTTTCCACCCGTATCTGGCCGGATGATCAGCCGCCGCCGCTGATCTCCAGCTTTTCACATGTCAGCCTTGAAACGGCGATAGACGTCATGCCTGAATGGCCCCGCGGACTGCTGATCGATGAATTCACCCCTGACTGGAGAAAGTTTGCCAAGCATTTTGATGCCCATACCCTTGACATCAATGGCAATACTGTCACCCAGGAACAGATCGAGGCCTATCTCGACTACGCCAAACCTATTCTGGCCTATACCATCAACGATCCGGCACGGGCAAAGCTGCTCATGAGCTGGGGTGTGTCGAGCATATTCTCAGATTGCCCGGATGTAATCCGGGATGAGATTGAACAATTTCATTGGGGAGTACAAACATGAAAATTATCCCTTTCCCAGCCGAACGTCTGATCAATCCGGAATGGACAAATGTCGCGGCGGAAAAAATAATTTCTGGTCAGCCTAAATCAACCTATAAAGTTCTCTACACCAGCAAGACAGAGGAATTTACTGCCGGTATTTACGAATGTACCGCCGGAAAATGGAAGGTCAGTTATGCAGAAGATGAATTTTGCACACTGATCGAAGGCCGACTGCGCATGACCAGCGACAAAGGAGACATTCAGGAATTCCAAGCGCCAGACAGTTTCATTATTCCCTCAGGCTTTTCAGGCACTTGGGAACCCCTTAGCTATTTGCGCAAATTTTTTGTAATATACGAAAAGACCAAGTAACGGGGACAACATGTCAGGCTTGCCCATCGTCTGCATTCCATGCAATCGCGTCGAGTATCAGAAGGCATCCTCGCATCTGGTGAAGCACCAGTACGTCAGGCCACTGCTGGAAATCGTGAAATGCATCCCCCTGCTCATCCCAGCCATCGGCAAGGATTTTGATCTAAAGAGTATCGCCGGAAAGATCGATGGGCTGCTGCTGACCGGCTCCTCCTCTCACGTATGCCCGAGCAACTACAATACGGAACGGACCTTTGACGAGCATGAGCTGGACATAGACAGGGATGAAACGACGCTGCCGCTGATCCGCACCGCCATTGAGATAGATATGCCCCTCTTCGCCATCTGCCGCGGTTTTCAGGAAATGAACGTCGCCTGCGGCGGCACGCTGCACCAACACATTCACAACCTGCCCGGAAAGCTCGACCACCGCGGCGATTACAGCCTGCCGGTCAAGGAGCAATACGAGGTACAAAAACACAAAATTTGCACCCAAAAAGGCGGCCTGTTTGAACGCCTGGGATTGCCCGCTGAATTCACCGCCAATTCTCTTCACCAGCAAGGTGTCAATAAACTAGCGCCGAGCCTGTTTGCGGAAGGCATCAGCGAAGATGGCTTGGCTGAAGCCGTTTCTATGCCCAAAAAACGCTTCGTCCTCGGCACCCAATGGCACCCCGAAGGGGATTTCTGGCTCAACCCCTCCTCCGTCAAGATATTTGAAGGATTTGCCAAAGCCCTGCGCGGAAAATAAAAGATCCGGCTGGGAAAGTAGACTTCTCCAAATCTTCTAAAGGCTTTATTTTACTAGGGCGTGTCGTCAATTAAGGGATTCCCATAGGTAAAAATATGTGATTCATAGGAGGTTGGCTTTACCAGGGAGGGGCTGACCGATGACGAGGCGCTATGGATTACGTGATGATCAATGGAAGAGGATCGAGAACCTGTTGCCTGGCCGCGCAGAGACTGTTGGTGTGACGGCAGAAGACAACCGTTTGTTTGTAGAAGCCGTGCTGTATCGTTACCGCGCAGGCGTTCCGTGGCGTGATCTGCCGGAGCGTTTTGGAGACTGGAAGAACGTGCACAGGCGGCACAGCCGCTGGTCGGCAAGCGGTGTTTGGGAGACTCTTTTCAAGACGTTAGCTGCTGATGCTGACAATGAATACGTGATGATCGATTCCACCATTATCCGCGCCCATCAACACAGCGCGGGTGCCCGTAAAAAAGGGGGCAAGAAACCAAAGACGTCCGCAAACGGGAAGCCATCGGACGATTAAAAGGCGGACTGACAACAAAAATCCACGCCATCGTCGATGCGCTGGGTAATCCCCTCGACTTCATCCTCACGCCAGGACCAGCCTGCGATCTTGAGGGCTCGGATGCTTTCCTGCCGGACATCATTGCCGAGGCCGTTCTTGCAGATAAAGCCTTCGACGCCGATGATCGAGTCATAAAGCCGCTCGAACAGGCCGGAAAAAAGATCGTCATCCCGTCAAAATCCAACAGGAAAAATCCTCGCGCCTATGACGAGGACATGTACAAAGCGCGGCACCTCATCGAGAACTTCTTCGCCAGACTTAAGCAGTTCCGTGGCATCGCCACCCGCTACGACAAAACTGCCAGAAACTTCCTCGCTGCTGTGTTCATGGTAGGAGCTTACGTATGGCTCAATTGACGACACACCCTAGCTTAATCCGCTTTTTTTCGTTTTTTACAGGCGTGATTTCGGGACTATTTCGGGACAGCGCGGCGCATAAGTCATCTTTCATCACGTGGGCATAGGTAGCTAAACAAGACCTGATCTGCATGACGACTGAAACAAAGCAGGAAATTGTTACGCACAACGAAACTTGGAAAGCTCAAAAGGGGGGTATGTGATAGAACGCTGGGCCATACAAACACATGCGGGCTCAATATGAGTATTGTTCTTCACATCAAGGACTATTCGACAATTAAAACAAAAGTGACGGACGAGCCATTGGGGCATTTGATCGCCTTGACTAACCATCAGGAATCCGTGGAAAAGCTGCTCATGTGCCAGCACTGCAAAGAGGTATGGGTGGATATTCTGCCGACCACCATGCCAGTCCGATTGATCGAATGCGAGTGCTGCGGCCGGACCGGGCATGTGATTGATTCCGTACCGCGCCGACTGCGATAGAGCTGGGTCAGTCGTCAGGTCGTAAAATCACTCCTTGGGACGAATGTATCCAATGTGATGTTTCTTTGGCGGGTCCGGCGGCGTCAGGAGCTGTTGGACTGTCTCGAACAGGGTTGCAATTTCCCGATCGTGCTGCTCGACTTTGCGGGCCAGGTCGCGGTTGTTAGCGAGTGTTTTACGGAGTTTGACGAAGGTGCGCATGATAGCGACGTTGACGTCTGCGGCGCGGTCGCTGTGGAGTACGCTCGAAAGCATCGCGACTCCCTGCTCAGTAAAAGCATGAGGGTGATGGCGGCGCCCGCCGTGGATAGCCTGTCTTGATCTTCCAGTTTGGAATATCAAGATTTGATCCGTTTCCTCAGATGTGAGCTGAAAGATAAAATCATCGGGAAAACGGCGCAGGTTGCGCTTTACGGCCTTGTTGAGATTGCCGGTGGTAACGCCATACAGCTCTGCCAAATCACTGTCCAGCATCACTTTTTCCCCTCGAATCAGATAGATACGGCCAGCGATGCGCTCAAGGGGAATGATATTTTGTGATTTTTTCATAGGCTGGATTCTGCATGGGCATGGAAAAGTGTCAACAATATTGTCCGGTCCAAATAATCGGTACAAACGTGGAACTCATTTCGGGACTATTTCGGGACTCATATCCCGTAAAATCCGCTTTTTTCCCCTTAAATGCCTAAATTCGACCTTCCGGAAACACTATACTAACGCCATAAATCTATTATAAATCAAGGTATTAATGGTATTTTTAGGGGGTTGGTAAAAATAAAAGAGCCGGCTGGGAAAACCGGCTCTTTAATCTCTGAAATAGGGGTTTGGTCAGGGGTTATTCAGAGGATTTGGTCTTTTTCGCTTTCGAAGCAGACACAGCGGGGTCTGCAGCTTTGCCCGCCGGGACATCATCACCCTCGTCATTTGCCTCATCCGCACCGGCCAGCATGGCACCGGCCACGGCCGTGGCGTTATCCCGAATTTTCTTTTCGATCTCGTCCGCCACCTTGGGATTGTCCTTCAGGTATTTGCGGACATTCTCGCGGCCCTGGCCAATACGTTCGCCTTTGTAGGAAAACCACGCCCCGGATTTTTCAATCACGTTGGCATTGACGCCGAGGTCGAGAATTTCACCGGCCTTGGAGATGCCTTCCCCGTACATAATATCAAACTCAACGACACGGAAAGGCGGGGCCAACTTGTTTTTGACGACCTTGACCTTGGTCTGGTTGCCAACCACGGTCTCGCCATTTTTTAGAGAGCCAATGCGGCGAATATCCAGGCGCACTGAAGCATAGAACTTGAGCGCATTGCCACCGGTGGTGGTTTCCGGATTGCCAAACATCACACCAATTTTCATGCGAATCTGATTGATGAAAATAACGATGGTGCGGGACCTGGAAATAGAACCGGTCAGTTTGCGCAGCGCCTGACTCATCAAACGGGCATGAAGACCCATATGGCTATCGCCCATTTCGCCTTCCAGTTCAGCGCGGGGAACAAGGGCGGCAACTGAGTCGACTACCAGAACATCCAGAGAACCGGAACGAACCAACGTATCAGCAATTTCCAGCGCCTGTTCACCGGCATCCGGCTGAGCAATCAACAGGCTGCTGATATCGCAGCCAAGTTTGGCCGCATAAGAAGGGTCAAGCGCATGCTCCGCATCAATAATCGCACAATGCCCGCCTTGCTTCTGCGCTTCAGCGATAACTTGGAGGGCAAGCGTTGTTTTGCCGGAGCTTTCCGGACCATAAATCTCGATAATCCGCCCACGGGGCAAACCACCAACACCCAGCGCAATATCCAGACCGAGCGAGCCCGTGGAAATGACATCCACTTCCTGGTGGGCATTGCTGCCCAGTTGCATAATTGAGCCTTTGCCAAAAGCCTTTTCGATCTGGCTTAAGGCTGCATCCAGCGCCTTTTGTTTTTCGGCGGCGTTCATTTCATTTTTCCCTTCGGGGCGAAGTTGCGTAACAGACATTGTGGATTTCCCTTTCTATGTTGCACATCAGAAGATAGTGATCAATTGGTATCGCGCGAATGCGCTTCAGAACTTACGAATCTCAATGTACATGATTTGTTCTTATACGCAAGAAAAAAGAACTATAAGAGAACAAAAAAATGATCTTAATCAAAAACCAGACAAAAAAAGTTTATAAGTTATTGAAATATAAGATTACCATATCTTACACCCACCGTAAACGCAATAATTATATTGACAGAATTATGCACACTATGCCAAATTGTAGGCTGCTTTCGATATTATGGTCATTTTAAAACACAACAGGAGATAATCGTCATGGCTTCAAGCTACTCTGGAAAAAACACCTTCGGCAGCAAGGTCAAAGGCCTCGTTCGCAAAACTGCATTGAGTCTGGCGTTTGCCGCTGCCGTAGGCGGTCCCGCATACCACTATTATATTTCAAGTGAGAATGTCGAAGCGAAAGTTCTCAGCGTCGAGCCAGTATCTTCCTATTCTGAGAACGTGATTACCGACAAGGGCACTTTTGTTAATCAGACAACATGGGCTTACGGCAAAGGTGAAAAAGAAGTAGCTAACATAGCCTCGGTACTGCAACCCGGCAATACGGTCGAAATCACGGTTTACGGTGCCACACCGAAAGTCGGCAACCTGACATTGGAAGATTTTAACATTCATAAAAATATCACCAAAGCCAAGCTTATTTCCGGCACCGTCGCCGCACCTTCGGGTGACAATACCGTGACGACGCCAAATAACACTGGTCCAACAACAACCGGTCGCTAACACAGTATGTTAATTAATGTAACACACTGGAAATAAATAGTTTTTACGCCCGCTGAGAGCAGTCTATTCATTTCCTGGGTGCTATCGTATAGAATTAAAACTTCACGACAATAACGGGATGCTTCAGGGCCATGATGAAACTTTACAGCTACTACAGATCTTCCGCCTCTTACAGGGTCCGCATTGCGCTCAACCACAAAAAACTGTCCTATGAGCACTACTCCGTCCACCTGGTAAGGAATGGCGGCGAACAGCACGCGCCCGAATATAAGGCGCTCAATCCCCAAGCTCAGGTCCCAACATTCATCGATGGTGATTTTGTCCTGACCCAGTCGATGGCAATCATGGAATATCTGGAAGAAAAATACCCAAAACCACATATCCTTCCCAAAGAACCTGAACAACGCGCCTATGTGCGACAACTATCACAGATCTGTGTGGCCGACATCCATCCCCTGAACAACCTGAAAATCCTTAATCATCTCTCCGGTGAATTCAGTATTTCACAGGACCAGAAAACCGCTTGGTATCGCAAATGGGTCGAACAGGGTTTTGATGCGCTGGAAACACTGCTGGGGCGCAGCCCCTTCCGCACCGGGCCCTATTGCTGCGGCGATCAGATCACCATGGCTGATATGTGTCTCGTCCCCCAGGTTTATAATGCACGCCGCTACGAAATACCCATGACCCCCTGGCCATTGATGGCCGAGATTGATGATAGTTGCCTAAAGCTCAAAGCCTTTCAGGACGCCTCCCCTGAACACCAACCGGATACACCTGACGACCAGCGCCCCAGCTTTCTAAAGGTGCACTCATAAAAAATGGACAAGGGAATTGGCACAGCCTATCACTATACACCGGGGGATGGCTGGACCCTTGGTAATCTCGATTTTTTTACCGTGCCGCAAAAGCAATTCACCCCGGACGAGCATGAGGTCTGGCGCCTTCTCTACAAGCGACAACTGGATGTTCTGCCCAAACGCGCGATTGGCCTGTTCATGGATTCTCTATCCACCCTTGGCATCAATCAGGGCCGTATTCCTAATTTTGATGAAGTAAATGAAATTCTGATAAAGCGCACCGGCTGGCAGGTCGTGGCCGTTCCGGGGCTTATTCCCGACGAGCCTTTTTTTGAATTGCTGGCCAATCGCCGCTTTCCCGCCGGTAATTTCATACGCACCATGGAGCAGCTCAATTACATTCAGGAGCCGGATGTATTCCATGATCTGTTCGGCCACATTCCTCTCCTCGCTGATCCCGTCTTCGGTGATTATATGGAGGCCTACGGCAAGGGCGGCCTGAAAGCCGCCAGGCTCGGCATGACTGCCAAGCTGGCTCGCCTCTACTGGTATACGGTCGAGTTCGGACTTATTCAGGAGCCGCAAGGCCTGCGCATTTATGGCGCGGGGATTTTGTCGTCACCGACTGAATCGACATTCAGCCTCGAAGATTCATCACCACACCGCATCAAATTCAACCTGAAGCGTGTCCTGCAAACACAATTCCAGATCGATGATTTCCAGGATAACTACTTTGTCATCGACAGTTTTAAACAGCTCTTTGATGAAACCTACGCAGATTTTACACC
>JACQAA010000140.1 GCA_016195185.1 Pseudomonadota bacterium
GCCTGCGTTGCCGCGTGTCGGCCATAGCCAATATTTTCCCCTAAAGTACGATGGAACAGCGTCGGATCCTGCGGGATCACGGCGATAGCCGCATGAAGGCTATCTTGCGTTACTTCGGCAATGTTTTGACCATCAATAAAAATGCCCCCGCCATTTACATCATAATTTCGGAGCAACAACTGGCACAGAGTTGTTTTGCCCGCACCACTCACGCCAACCAGCCCCACTTTCTGACCAGCCGGAATAACCAGTGTCATATGCTCAAATAGATTTTCTCTCTGCGCGTAGCAAAAGGTGACATCCCTGAACTCTATTTTCCCTTCTGTGACCCGCAAATCTGGTGCATCGGGGGCGTCATAAACACTCAATGGCGTCGAAATTTTCTGC
The DNA here is from genome assembly GCA_016195185.1 of Pseudomonadota bacterium. Taxonomy (GTDB): domain Bacteria; phylum Pseudomonadota; class Alphaproteobacteria; order Micavibrionales; family UBA2020; genus PALSA-926. Next base: position 388 of record JACQAA010000140.1, read on the forward strand.
AGAGAATCCTGCAAAATACCAATTTCGTCAAAAGTTGAATTCATCAAGCTGACCGATGTCGCAATTGCCCCGAACAGGTTTGTAACAATACCCACCGTCATCGCTAACTGTGCTGCAGTCACGTGTCCGGTTTGCCAAGCATAGGCCAAAAGCACCATGAAACCACAGAAAAACAGCGTCATGATAAGATCGAAGGTTCCCCAATATTTACTGGTGTAGGCAACGCGATTGACGTAAGCCTGCTGCATGTCCTGATGCACAGAATTCAAGCGTTGCTGTTCCGTCTCCCAACCGACATTCTGCTTGACCAGCAAGATATTGGTAGTGCTATCCACAATGTATCCTGTCAGACGCGATGATGCTTCGGCTTCCCGGGTAGACAGTGCCGACCAGTAATGCGCCGTGAAATAGGCACATACAATACCGAACAGAAGAAACAGCATAATAAAGAGGACAAAAAGCGGAGTAATCTGCCAAAGCAGGATGCTCGCCGTACCAAAACGGACAGCCAGTGGAATAATATTCCTCTGCACCTTGTCACGCAGGCTATTAATAATATCACCGGCCCGCCGCACATGATTCGCCAACACCCCGGCGAAATTACTATGCAGGAAAACCTGGCTTTGTTGAATCAGCCGGTTAAACAATAACTCACGCGTCGTGTTGAGCATCTCCGTAACATAACGGCGGTCCATAAACTCCCGACCACGATAGAAAATATTCCGGATTATCCACAGTCCGGCCAGCAAAAGAATCTCGTGTGACAACGCCTGCCAAAGATGGGGGCCGGAATTCAGAATAACACCAACAATGCGCCCCAGAACCCAAGATACCAGCATATCCGATGCCGTCGCTATAGCCTCACAGATACAGCCGTAACAAGCCTGAACCTTTACCCGCGTTGAGCAATGTCGGAGCATATATCTAATAAAGGGAAGTGGATGGTCAGGAACACGTGGGATACGCCTACGCATGACGTGTACCCTCCTCCGCTACCGTGCGCATTTCCTCCAGCTCCAACCAACGACGTTCAGCCTCGTCCAGCTCCTCGCGAGCGTAACCCAAACGGTGGGAAGCATGATGAAAGACGTTTTTATCGCGGGCGTATAGTTCTGAATCGGCCAGAATATCCTCCAGGCCAGTAATCTCTTCTTCCAGTCGTTTAATAACCTTCGGTAATTTCTCCAGCTCATATTGCAACTTATAAGTCAGCCTTTTGTAAACTGTAGGAACCGCCAGCGGGACTTCTTTGACCAGTTTTTTTACTTCCAGCCCTCTGGGTTTTGTTGCACGTGTTTTTTCTTTCTGTGCAGCAAGATAATCCGAATAGCCCCCGATATATCCCTCAACAACCCCATTACCTTCAAAGGCCAGAATTTTTGTGACTGTCTGGTCCAGAAAATCACGATCATGGCTGACGACAATCAGCGTTCCATTATATTGCGAGATGATTTCTTCCAGCATATCGAGCGTGTCCATATCAAGGTCATTGGTCGGCTCGTCAAGAATGAGAAAACTTTTGGGGTCGGCCAACACCTTGGCCAACATCAGTCGATTTTTTTGTCCTCCTGATAGCGTACCCACCTGCTGGTCCACAAGTGCCGGATCGAAGAGAAAATCCTTGAGGTAGCCACAGATATGTCGCGTTTTACCCATGACCTTCAGATGATCCCCGCCATTGGGACAAAGTATATGCTGGATAGTCCAATCTGGTTTCAAATCCCTGCGCTTCTGGTCGAAATAGGAAAATTCCAGATCCTTCGCTAGTTTAACCTTGCCCATATCCGCCTGAAGCTCCCCCACCAGCAGACGCAGAAAACTTGTTTTGCCAGAGCCGTTTTTGCCGAGCAGACCAATGCGATCGCCGCGCATAATGCGCATACAGAACTTGTCGAGGATCTTTATTTCCTTACCTTCCTGTACAAAATTCTTATCGACCTTGATGAACTCAGCAACCGCTTTAGAAGAACCCTCAACGTTCTCCATCTCCCCTACTTCCATCCTCGACATCATCCTGCGGAAGGCGCTTTTATCGGCTTTCAGCTTGTCACGTGCAATTTTCATCAGCTCCAGCCGGCGGATATTACGCTTGCGACGAGCGCCCGGGCTACGACTTGCCCATTCAGCCTCTTGTTCGACCAGTTTTTCACGGTTCTTCAGCTCACGCGCCTCCTGCTCCAACAGCATCGTCGACCACTCTTCAAAATGGGCAAAACCCTGCGGGCACACGCGAATCCGGCCACGGTCAAGCCAGAAAATCTTGTTTGAGATATTGGCAAGAAACGTTTTATCATGGCTGACACATAGTACCGCGCCTCGATAAGACTTTAGATACTGCTCTAGCCACTGAATAACATCAAGATCGAGATGGTTGGTAGGCTCATCCAGCAAGAGAATATCTGGTTCCTCCACCAAAGCACGTGCCAGACATGCACGCCGCAATTGTCCGCCGGAGAGCATGTCCATTTTGTCGTCAGGTTTCAGCTCCAACGGTTGAATGATCATTTCTACTTTATACTTATGGAGATCCTCTTCATCCCCCTGCCGAATCTGCTCAAAAATAAAATCATACACTGTCTGTCCGGGTATCGGCACCACCTCCTGCCGAAGGTACCCAACCTTGATTCCCTGTAAAATCCAGCGTTCACCGCTATCGAGATCTTTGTCGCCGGTAATGATATTCATCAACGTCGATTTACCGCTGCCATTTTTTCCCACAAGAGAGATCTTGTCCCCGGCGTGGATATGAAAGGTCATATCTTCAAAGATCGTCTTTTCACCGAAAGCGATACCGGCTTCCTGAACGCTAAGGATAAGAGTGGAAGACATCTGTTATTTCGTTTCTGTATAAATCCACTGCATAAAGCCGTCACTTACATCCGTAAGTGGTAGGGCCACAATACACGGTACTTCGTAGCTGTGCAATTGCTTTACCCGCGCTTCTACCTCCGGAAAGAGACTGGCACGAGTTTTAAAGATCACCACGGTTTCGTGTCCTTGTTCTAGCTTTCCCTCCCAGTGATAAACAGATTTCGTGCCGGAAATGATGTTGGCACAGGCGGCAAGGCGATCAGCAACCACCGCCTCCGCCAGTCTCATCGCTTCAGATTCTGTTGGTACAGTGACGTAAATGAAGATGACTTCCATTTAAGGCGCTTCCCGCAGCAAAAGCCTAACACCACGTTTATTCGTATAGCGTCCAACTACTTTAAATTTCTGCCGCACCCTCCTGGGCAGGGACCCCAAGCCTTTGTCATTTACTACGATATAATCGTGCGTTTGGTTGTGCAGCAATTTATAGGCCTCTTTCGGGTCTTCAGTACTTTTGGCGCGTCCGCCAGAATAAAAGGCCGCCGAGAATTCCATACGCTTGCCCCAGAAGAGAAGATCGCTGTAAGGGGCTGGTTTCTCTGCCTGCCATGCTGCAATGACATCTTTCTGGCTTTGCGCAACTTCTGCCGGATAGAAGGCAAAGGCCGCAATAACAACCACGGCCATAAACCCCGTGACTGAAGCGATTGCCGGGAAAAACCGGCTGACATCTGATTTACCGCTGCGCATCCATATCTCGGTGAATAACAGGGAAAAGCCCGGGATCATCATCAGGCAGTAAGTCCAGATGATATTCGCAGAAAACATGAAGAACACTGGCGTGGTCGCAGCCCAGAGGACAATATACAACAGCCAGCCATCCGCATCCTTCCACAGCTCTGCATAACGCCGACGTTGACCCAAAATCCAGCCGAACGTTATCAGGCACCACGGAAACAGGCCCATCAGCGTAAAAAGCCAGATCATGCCGCGGGGATAGGCATGGGCAAAGCCATATTGATCACCCTTCCAGTGTGGATCAAGAAACCGGCTGATATTCTCACCAATAATAAAATATTGCAGAAAACCCGGTGTACGTTGTTCAGCTAGCAGGTACCATGGCAGCGTAATAGCCAGCATCAGCGCACAGCCACTTATCCATGGCAAACGTCGCCACAGCGCTTCCCATTGCTTGCGTTTTAGCACCCAGAGAAAAATGGGTATTCCCGTCAATACTAATGCGACTGGTCCTTTGGTCAGAAGGCCAAAGCCACAACCAATAAAAAATAAATAACCCCATAACTTGCTCTCACGAGACATGGCATGCCAGAATGCCACCATGATCAGCGTCATGCAAAACACAAGTGCTGGATCAGTCATGACGGTACCCGCGGCAACAAAAAACCCAAAACTGCTTGCCAGCACCAGAATGGCGGTCATGGCAGCATCACACCCGCTACGAACATAGGCGGTATAACCTATCAAGGCCAAAATACCGACAGAGAGCAGTAACGATGGAAACCGGACCGCCAACTCGTTCACGCCAAAGACCCCCATAAACCCCGCTGACAACCATGTCGAGAGCGGTGGTTTGGCTAGAAATGGGATATTATAGTCATGCAACAACGTCACCCAATTGCCCGTTTCCAGCATCTTACGAGCAATTTCTCCGTAGCGCGCTTCGGTTGTTTCATTAAGAGGAACGAAGTACATCGCAACCAGACGGGTGATCAGCAAGAAAGTTAGGGCAAAATAGGCTCTTTTCATTTCCCAACCCGCTGCTTAAAAACAAAAGTCCGGTTGATCACGAACGACAGTGCCGCGCAAAACACCAGAACAGCTGCCTGTGCTACCAGCTTGTTCCATCCCAAGATGTCTACCAGCACGAACATGCAGCCAACATTGACCCAAAACAGCGCAATGTAGGTCGGAATAAACCGTGCATAGCTCCGCCAGCCACGGTCTCCGGATGTGAATACAAAGGTCCGGAACATAAAATAGCTAAAAGTGACGCCGATGGCATAGGAGAGAACCACCGACCAAAAATACGTCCATCCCAACACAACAATGCCAAAAGCGTAAACCAGATAGCCAAGAACAGTATTAATGACGCCGGTCGCAATAAATCTCCCTAGCTGATGAAAAATCTTCATGGATGCTTTACCAGTCGAATATTAAGTTGCGTAAAATAATCGCTATTCAAGAAATCATATTCTCGTTGCCGTGGTTCCAGTACCTGATCAAACTTGGCCAACTCCGCATCAGGAATACCAGGGTGGCAATAAATCAAAACAGGTTCTTTTAAGGAACACCACTTTTGCATCAATGCCGCATAATCCACAGTTTGTGCATAGTTATAGGTACCACGCATATACCGATTGTGAACGACCCGATGTTTTCGGAGTAATTGAAGCCAACGCCAGCCCATCACGGTCAAGATACTATATTTAGAGTTCTCGGTCAGGGCAGTCAGGTCAACAACGTTGCGCATCCACGACTGCGGGGCGTATTGCTCTCTCAGGCGCAACACAATATCACGAATGACCGGCAGTACATGTACATGCTGATGCCCGTCGATAAAATCCGGCGGCGCTCCCCATGCTTTGATAAACCGTTCAAATTGTGCATACAGTTCTTTTTCGATCAGCGTCCGGTCAAGACAACGGCTCCAGCTCTGCAGTAACAGGCGTTGTTCGGTCGGATGTCGTTCCCCCAATTCCATTACCAAGGGGGGCAAGTACGTCAGCGTCAGGTGCAACCCTACTGATGCGCGATCGTGTAATGGCTTTAGTGCCCGTTCTCCCTCTTCCCATGCCGGCCCCAGACTCATACAACTAACGGCCGACAACCTGCCTTTGGCGACAAGATCAAGAATGGCTTTATTGACCCCAGAACTGATGCCGAAATCGTCGGCACAGAGTATTATGGTTGTTGCGTTCATAGGCTTCGTCATATAGAGTTACGCCTAAAATCACAAGAGATTAGAGCATGTTTCTGTCTGTCATTCTGCCCTGTTATCGCGAAGCCACCAACCTACCTGCCATGCTTGCAGCACTGCAAAAAGTGCTGGATCAGATCCCCGGCACCAAGGAAATCCTCGCCATTGACGATGGCAGCCCTGATAATACCTACGATGTTCTCTGTTCATTGAGACCACAATACAAATATTTACATATTGTTAGATTTGCCCGTAACTTCGGCAAGGAAGCCGCCCTTACCTGCGGCCTGAACATGGCCAAGGGTGATGCAGTCGTGATGTTGGACAGCGACCTGCAACATCCACCTGAGGTCATCCTTGAGATGCTGGAAAAATGGAAACAAGGCGACAGAATGGTCTATGCCCTGCGCCGTAATCGCAACAGCGACAGCAAACTGTACCGTCTTTACACCAAAATATTTTACTGGATCTTTCGCAACATTACCGATCTCGATCTGCCCCCCGGCGCGGGTGATTTCCGCCTTATGGACAGAAAGGTCGTTGATGCACTCAACCGCCTGCCCGAGCGCAATCGCTTTATGAAGGGATTGATGACCTGGGTCGGCTTCAAGTCTGGCTCGGTTTATTTCGATGTGGCGGAGCGCGCCGGTGGCATCAGCAGCTTTTCATTCAGCAAACTTTTTGTCTTCGCTATTAACGGCCTTACGTCCTTCAGCACCATTCCCCTGCGTATCTGGTCATTGTGCGGTGTGGTCATTTCGACGATCGCCCTGCTCTATCTGGGCTGGCTGGTCATCCGCACGCTGGCGTTTGGTATTGACGTGCCAGGCTATGCGTCCTTGATGTGCAGTGTTCTCTTTATTGGGGGTATTCAGCTCATCAGCCTGGGTGTGATCGGTGAATATATTGGGCGCATCTACAATGAAGTCAAAGACCGCCCGATTTACATTGTTTCAGACGAAATTGGTTCAGATTCAATAGACCTCTTGCATAACCTCATGGTGTCAAATCCCTGTTGTAAGCCGCCGCGATAAGAGAGAAGCGCAGACCGAAGCGTCTTCTGCGGTTTCTGTATTTGTCAGCGAGGATTTTGAAGCGTTTGACGCAGGCGATGACGTTTTCCACGCGAACGCGGTTTTTGGAGATGGCACGGTTGTTCTGCTTGTCCTCCTTGCTCAAGGGATTATTTTTGCTGCGTTTTTTCGGCATGGTGGTCTTGTCGTGAAGTTTTTGTAGGCCACGGTAGCCCGTGTCGGTGAGTGCTTCGGTAGCTGTGTCCGATATGCAGATACGTGCGGTATTCCCGCCAGTATTCCAGCGTCATCAAAAGCCGCGTTTCCACAGCCA
>JACQAA010000023.1 GCA_016195185.1 Pseudomonadota bacterium
TGGTAAAAATTTGCAGCAACAGGCCCTGACCTTTGGTCGGCGCACCGTCCACAAGAATATTCAGTTTCTGCATGCGGGCAAGGTCCTCGCCATGTCCGGGGACACGCCCGTTGACATTTTTGTAGTACGTATCCAGCGTCGTCTGGAAATCAATACCGGTTTTTTGCAAACTGTCGACCGTCGCATAGATGTCATTGGTGCCCAGCGCGATGTGCTGAATGCCCTCACCTTTATAGCGCTTGAGGAATTCTTCGATCTGCGATTTGTCGTCAGATGACTCGTTGATCGGGATACGAATTTTGCCATCCGGACTGGTCATGGCTTTGCTCTTAAGGCCGGTCTGCTTGCCTTCAATGTCAAAATAGCGGATCTCGCGGAAGTTGAACAACTTGGTATAAAACTCTGCCCACTTGGCCATATTGCCGCGGTTGACGTTGTGAGTCAGGTGGTCGATGTAGGTCAGCCCGGCGCCAATATGCGGTTTTTTATCGCCAATAAAATTGAAATCTATGTCGTAAATTGAACCTTGCGCGCCGTACTGATCGACAAAGTACAAAACAGAACCACCGATGCCCTCAATGGCAGGTATGGTCAACTCACCTGTACCCGTCGCCATTTTGACAGGTTTGGCGCCCTTTTCGAGGGCCAGCTTATACGCCTTTTGGGCATCCTTAACCCGGAAGGCCATGGCACAGGCCCCCAGCCCGTGCTGGACTGTGAACTGCATGGCTTGGGAATTTGGTTCGGCATTCAGGATGAAATTAATATCACCCTGCTGATAAAGCATGACTTTTTTGGACTTGTGCAGGGCGGTTTTTTTGAACCCCAGGTCCTTAAAGAGGGTCTCCAATTTTTCTGGCTGCGGATGTGCGTATTCAACAAACTCAAAGCCATCCGTGCCCATCGGGTTGTCAAATAAATCGGCCATGATCGCTCCCTACGAAGTCGCTTAACTATCTGTGTTTTTTAGGGTCATTTCAAGATTAATGGTTCTAAAAAATAAAAATGCCGGAAACAATTTCCGGCATTTTTTGTTTAATAACTCCTAAAGCTTAACCGGCCGTGGGCGGTTTTGGTGACGGAGGTTCGGGTTTTATAATGGAATTATCATTAGCTTTCCTGCGAGCAGCCGCAGCTGCCCATTTGTAGCCGAGAACTCCTGATACCAACCCACCTACAGCCGCAGCACCGCCAATCAAGGGAAGTACAGGGGCGCTCAATGCAGTCCCCACGATGAGTATAGGAGCAGCCACAGCTGCAGAAATTCCAGCACTCTTTAGCCATTCCTTCATAGATTTTTTCATGACTTTTTTCCTTATACTAGGTTCAACACAATTTACAGCGCGTGTCTTTATGTCAGATATGCGGTTTAATGTCAATTTCCATCTTGAATAAATTCATTGCGCTTTTTATTTTATGAAAATTTCAAAAACGGCCTTTTAACTTGGGTTTCGTCGATAAATATGTATTATGTCTGAATTAAGATTGTGAGTGGAATTGCAAAGTATGTGGCAGCAAGAAGTCAGGGGGCGCATGTCGCTACCCTTCATATCCCCCAGACTGTGTGACCTGGAGGTCAGCTTCGAATTCTTCCCCCCCAAGACGGCAAAAATGGAAGAGCTGCTGTGGGGGTCGATCGGTGTTTTGGCACCTCTCCGGCCCAATTTTGTATCTGTGACGTATGGCGCCGGCGGAACAACCCGCGCCCGCACTCACGACGTTGTCACCCATATCCAGGCAAAAACCGGTCTGAAGGCAGCCGCGCACCTGACCTGCATCGCCGCCAGCCGCGAGGAAATCGACGAGATTGCCGCAGAATATTGGGCGGCCGGCATCCGCCATATTGTCGCTTTGCGTGGTGATTTGCCGCAAGGAATGGGTGCTCAAGAAGCGCAGGTGCCGGGAGGATATGCCTATGCTTCCGATTTGGTAGCGGGATTGAAGAAGATTGCCCCGTTCGAAATCAGTGTGGCGGGATACCCGGAAACCCACCCCGAAGCCATGAACGCCCGGGAGGATATGATCAGCCTGAAAAGAAAAGTCGATGCCGGTGCCGACCGGATCATCAGCCAGTTTTTCATGGAACCTGAGGCGTTTTTGAGTTTTCGCGACCGCGCCGTTGCGGCTGGCATCAAGCGAGAGAAAAAAGTCATTGCATTGGTTTAAGAAAGAAGGAGAAAACACATGGTATTATCGGCAAATCTGGGGTTCCCCCGCATCGGCGCAAAGCGCGAGCTAAAAAAGGCTCTTGAAAGCTATTGGGCGAAAGAGATATCGCAAGATGAGCTATTCAAAGTAGCTGCCGAGCTGCGCCAGTTGCATTGGCGCCTGCAAAAAGACGCGGGCATCGACCATATCCCCAGCAATGATTTCACCTTTTACGATCATGTGCTGGATATGGCCGTCACCGTCGGCGCGGTGCCGGAAAGATACGGCTGGAACGGACAGGGGATTGTTGATCTGGATACGTTCTTTGCCATGGCGCGCGGCAATGCCAAAACCGGCGCGATGGAAATGACCAAATGGTTTGATACCAATTATCACTACATCGTTCCCGAGTTCCATACGGGCATGAAATTCCGCCTCTCGGGCGAAAAGGCCCTGCGTCATTTTGAAGAAGCTAAAAAACTCGGCATTATGACCCGCCCCGTGCTGCTGGGCCCGGTGTCCTTCCTGCTGCTCGGTAAAATGAAGGGCGGCGGCACCGCCCTGTCGCTGCTTGACAGCCTCCTGCCGGTTTATGAGGAAATTCTCAGCAAACTGGCGGCTGCAGGCACCGAGTGGATACAGATGGATGAACCCTGCTTTGTTCTCGATCAGCCGCACTCTTCCCGCGACGCATTGAAACGCGCCTATGAAAGACTGACCAAGGTATCTCCGAAGCTAAAACTGCTGGTCACAACCTATTTTGACGAATTGGCGGATAATCTGGAAGCCGTATTCAACCTGCCTGTCGCGGGCGTGCATATCGATCTTCACCGCGCCCCGCAGCAGCTTGACGCCGCCCTGAAGGCAGCACGTAAGGACCAGGTTATCTCTCTGGGTGTTCTGGATGGGCGCAATATCTGGCGGGCAAACCTGTCCGCGGTTTTACCCTTGATCGAAAAAGCCATCGCCGCCCATGGCAAGGACAAAATATTCGTGGCGCCCAGCTGCTCGCTGCTGCATACCCCGGTCGATCTGGATAATGAAAAATCCCTCGACGGTGAGCTGAAATCATGGCTGGCCTTTTCCAGGCAAAAGCTGGCTGAAGTATCAGCTTTGGCAAAAGCCGCCCATGGCCAGAAGGATAAAGCCGTGTTTGAGGCAAGCGATAAAGCGGCGGCCTCCCGCAAAAGCTCACAGCGCATTCACAATCCGGCGGTCAAGTCCCGCGCCGGCAAGGTGGCGCCGGACATGCTGAAACGCCGGCATCCCTTTGCCCAGAGGGAACTGGTGCAGCGCCAGTCGCTCAGGCTGCCCCTGTTCCCCACCACGACGATTGGCTCCTTTCCGCAGACCGCCGAGATCCGCAATGCCCGCGCCGAGTTCAAGGCGGGAAAGATGGGCGAGGCTCAATATAAAGATTTTCTTAAAAAAGAAATCGCCCTATGCGTCAAATTTCAGGAAGAGACTGACATTGACGTGTTCGTTCATGGTGAAGCCGAGCGCAACGACATGGTGGAATACTTTGGCGAGCAAATGGACGGTTATCTCTTCACTAAATTCGGCTGGGTGCAGTCTTACGGCTCCCGCTGCGTGAAACCGCCGATTATTTTCGGTGATATTTCACGCCCCAAACCCATGACGGTGGAATGGTCGGTTTACGCGCAATCGCTCACCAAAAAACCGATGAAAGGCATGTTGACGGGGCCCGTGACAATTCTGCAATGGTCCTTTGTGCGTGACGACCAGCCACGCTCCGAAACCGCGAAACAGCTCGCTCTGGCACTGCGCGATGAAGTGTTGGATTTGGAAAAAGCTGGCATCAAGGTAATCCAGATCGACGAGCCCGCCGTGCGTGAAGGGCTGCCTCTGCGCAAAAAGAACTGGCAGTCCTATCTCCGCTGGTCGGTGGACGCGTTCCGCCTGAGCGCGGCCGGCGTCAAGGATGAAACACAGATCCACACCCATATGTGCTACGCGGAGTTCAACGACATCATCGCTGCGGTGGCCGAGCTGGATGCCGATGTTATTTCTATCGAGACCTCGCGCTCGCAGATGGAATTGCTGGAGGCCTTCGCCAGCTTCAAATATCCGAACGAGATCGGCCCCGGCGTCTACGATATTCACTCGCCGCGCGTGGTGCCACAGGCCGAGATGGAAATGCTGCTCAAAAAAGCGGTGGCAGTGCTGCGCCCGGAGCAGGTATGGGTCAATCCTGATTGCGGCCTCAAAACCCGCAAATGGGAAGAAACCAAACTCTGCCTGAAGAATATGGTCGGTGCCGCCAAGGCGCTGCGCCAAGCCTTTTCAGCAAAAGAGGCGGGGCTAAGAGCCGCGCGATGACCTATTATAACTAATTGATATTACGTCATTTTTTGTGGGGCTTGACAAAGCGCCCTAAAATATGGTGCACTGCAGCATATGTTGCGCCGCAACATATGTGATTCTTTTATTTTAAAGGAGCAAGTAACATGCAAAATGATATTATCGAGAACTTTCAAAAACTGAACCAGCTCGCGCTGGAGAACTTCAAGAAACTGGGGGAGACCAATCTGCGCATCGGCGAACAACTGCTGCAAGAGCAGATTGAGCTGACCAATGCCATTTTCGAATCGACCAGCGGCTGCGCGAGCAAGGCAAGCGACATCAAAGATCTCAAAGATGCTGCCGCAAAACAGGCGGAATGGGCGCAGGAATGTTCCCAGAAGATCATGCGGAGCTGCCGCACCAGCGCGGACATCATGGCTGAAGCGGGCAAGGTGTATACCAACCTGTTTGAAACCAGCCTGAAGACCGCCAGCAACGCGTCCGAGAAAGCGGCTGGTAAATCCCGCAAATCGGCTTAAGGTCTATTGTCACTCCGGGCATGAGCGAGGGCTGCTCTTCGCCGTGCCCGGAGTTGCACTTTTTGGGGGCACAGGCTAAATGACAACGAAGACAGTAGCTCTGGTGACTGGCGGTGTTGGCGGAATCGGTTCAGCCGTTTGCAAGGAGCTCGCCCAGAAAAAATATCAGGTCATTGCCGGTTATCATCCGGCCGAAGAGACTAATGCGCGCGCAAAACTGAAAGAGTGGCAGGCGGAGGGCATCAATATTGATATTGTTTCCGGTGATGTGGCCTCTTTTGCTTCTTCCGCTGAAATGGCAAGAAATATCCGACAGAAGTTCGGGACAGTGCAGGTTTTGGTTAA
>JACQAA010000135.1 GCA_016195185.1 Pseudomonadota bacterium
AGGTTTCGGAGAAACCAGCGACTATCACCTTTATACAGATGAACCTTGTTTCGGTTGAACAGGAAACGCAACTTCGAGGATGAAAAATAGCGAGAACTGCTTTCAACCGTATAAACGGGCAATGCAGTGGCGGCGAACAAAGCCGTTGTCGATCCATAATACGTGCCTGTTTCCACGATTGTGTTGATTGGAAAATGGTATAGAAGGTCAAATAAAATTCGACGCCTGTATTTCTGACCGTTGAATGGGCCTCCATAGCTATCCTGCATCGCTGGATCGCGAAATAACAAGTCTAGACGTCCCATATTGCTTTCGCCGATAAGTTTTTTCACTAAATTCTTAATGCTCACGTGAATCTCCATTCTGGCTTGTTGATGATGCAGTGGCTGGCATTGCTAGCGTGATCGCGGACAGATCTTATGCGTTGGAAGTTAATATTTTGTTATAGGCTGCGACGAGTTGCTCAACAACTCGTTTTGGATTATGTCGCTCATGCGCCACGCTGCGCGCATTGCTACCCAAATGGACTGCCAATTCGGCATCGACAAAGATATTTCTGATCTTCTCTGCCAGCAACGGTACGTCATCAACTGGATATAGCAGGCCAGTCTCACCTGTACGCACCATGTCCGGGATCCCACCCACATAACTGGCAACACAAGGCAATCCCAACAACATTGCCTCAGCCAGGCTGTTAGGGCTATTTTCGATATACGATGTAATCGCGAAAACATGCGCTCGCAATAGTTCACAGGCCATAGCCTTGTCGTCGAGGTACCCCAGGAATTCAACTCTATCATCTATTCCTAGTTCCTTGATTCTGCGCCGGATAAAACGGCCATATCCGCTGCGATCGCTCACCCTTCCGGCCAGGCGCAGTCTTATATTGGGGAACTCATACCGCAATAGCGCTACAGCCGCCAACAAATTTTCCGTTCCACGCCTTGGGTGGCCGGCATTTGTGTAGACTATGGTTTGTCGATCGCAACTATCTAGAGACCACCGAGCATCGTAGAATGCCGGGCGCATAATCTCACCCACATGGCAATAAACAGCGTCCGGGTTATAAATCCTGGCGTGGGCATGGTCCCACTCTGTTCTTCCAAGCAGCCCCTCGACGGCCGACAGTATCTTTTTCTCTCTCCTTGCGCCCTTCTTTATGTCTATATATAACCATACCAGACCCAACTTGACCGGAAGCTCTATTAGCCGAAGGCTCTTGAGAATTTCAATGGGCGACAACGCCCCAAAAAAATGGCGCGCCGTAGAATAGGGACCAAGCAATCCCTGGATCGATATTACCGTCGGAACATTTGTTCTTCCTGTCGCCTTGACCATGCCGTAAAAGAATTCGCTTCCATGAATATGGATAAGATCCGGCTTGAATTCGTCTATTACAGCTGCGCATTTTTCAAGATCAATGGCCCGCATTCCGAACGCAGGAAAGCGACGCGGTTGATTAATCGTAAAATAGGTCACGCCCCCTTCTTTGAAAGAAGTTTCACGCAATCCCGGGTATGCTGTTGCGACCCCTAATTCAATGTTATTTCTTTCCGAAACATGGCGCAGCAATTCGATGGCCCAGTGCCCTCCATATCCCTCATTGCCTTGTCCTGCCCGCTGAACCATTTCTGGTGCCGGATAACTGGTAAACCACAGTACTTTCAATTTCATGCGCTCTCTTTTTTCCCAGACGCCAATGACGGAGAAGATGCGCTGTTCTCATCCTTCTCATAGCGAATGGTTTTGATAACCGAATTGGCTAAACCCAACCATATCCAAAATAACATGTGGTAATTCGGGTTACGCAGGATATCAATCTTGTACTCATTGATCAGAAAAACACCCCAAAACACGGTAAACCCGACCATAAGAACTATCAGAAAACTTTTCCTGCGCCGGTATCTCATCGACGTAGTGAATGACCGAAATGCCGTTACGACGATCATGGCAAGAAAGGCCAGCGCCCCAACCCAGCCGTATAATTCGGGCAATGAAAGATACAAACTATGAAAACCGGCAAGACCCATCTGTTGACGCTCTCGAGGATCGACGCCATACCAGGCCCAGACGTTAGATCTTGGTGTCCCGAATCCATAACCAATCCACCAGGATTCATTTTGGAGACGGTTTAACCCCAAGGCTGTTGTCTGTCCTCGATTGATGTCCTTGCCAGAGGCCACGCCCTCGACGGAAAAGTTTTCTCCAGCCAAAGTGGAAAATTTTTCCTCCAGATTATGGAGGCCGATATAAACGCCAATTACTGGAAGCAGGAACGCCAACACCAAGATGAGTTTCATCTGGCGGCCAACTCGGTCGATAGCCGAAAATACACGCATTGAAAGAATCAGGTAATAAGCAGCCATCGCCACGACAAAAAGTATCGTTGCTGACCGGTTGGTGGCAAGCATAATAATAGCAAGGCAGGAAAAAATCATAATAACGATTCGGTTGCTGCCGAAACGAAGTTCACGCTGCGTAAGGGACGAGGAAAGCAAAGGGATCAGCAGGCATGCAAGCAGCGCCCCGTATTCACCCATCAATTCGAAATTAACCAGGGTGCCCCAGGCATTTGTCGTGCCATAAGTGAGAGTGCTGCCCTGTTCCGAATAAGCGCCAATCAGCGGCGTATTCCAGCGCAACAGATGGTAGCGTTGAATTAGATCCACCATGACTTGATAGGGCAGTATGAAAAATGTCACCACAAGAAACAGGCGGAACCGTTCTTTGGTGATAACCATATTACTGGCCAGACGGAACATGAGTATAAACCCGAAAAACGCGGCAATACCGAGGAGTTCATCAACGATTGGCATCGGGTTTCTCGCGCCCCACCCCAATACATTCCACCACACGAAGATCCACAGAAGGATATGCATCACGTTGTCGCGCTGTCGAAAACCATCGCGCCGTGGCGTTACTATTAAATAGAGGGTCAATATCCCGAATGTCATTAAGTTCCAGAGACCGCCCTGGTTATTGGCGTAGGCAAAATGGCTGCTAACATACACCAAGAGGATAAATCCAAATGGATCGCGCCTGACAAAGAGGACATAGTAAAAAATCAGACCTACAAGCAGAAAACCGAAGCCGCCGATGGCGACATTGGGCATATAATATTTCAGCAACAGATGTCCGGCCGATTGCGCTAGAATGGCCGTCACCAATAAGGCAGTTGCAGTCAGTGCCTGCTCTCTAGCCACGAAATCTAATCCTCATTCCCATACAGTCCGGCAGCATGACATCCTGGCACCGATGACACAGAGTTACCGTTCTGAAAAAATCGCCCGGCGGAATCCTTCAACCATCCTGCCGATATTAATTCTATCGCGTATAGTCGTGATGCCATTTTCGCCCAAGCGCTTTATCAGTTCATTCGATTGCAATAGCAGCTGAATTTTTTCCGCCAAGGCTTCGTCATTATCCATCTGAAAGATAAACCCATTAACACCTTCTTGCACATCATGAACCTCAAGGCCGTAATCGACCGTCACGACCGGCTTGCCAAATGCCATTGCCATCTTGATCGCAAGGCTAGCAACCCCGGGCGTTATGAAAACATCCGCTATTATGAAATACTTGCTCAGTTCTCTTTCGTTATAAATCGCGCCTTCAAAGAAGACGTTATCCAGCCCTAGATGTGTTGCCATTGATTCCAGATGTTTCCGCTCACTTCCATCACCGACGATGACCAGAGACATATCGAGCCCTTTCGCATGCAGACGTTGCAGTGCGCGCAATAACACATCGGTCTTTCTAGCTTTGTTGAGGCGCCCGAGAAGGAAAAGGACTTTTTCTCCCCGAGGGGAAAATCGTTTTCTATCAGCCTCCAATTCCTCGCGACGCTTCAGCCACTCCTCCCGGTATACATTAAGAGCGTCGGTGTCCGGCGAATTTGGCGCGACCCAGATTTTCTCGACCGGGAACCCTTTCATCATAGTGTAGTAACGTTTTGCATGCTCCGAATAAGCAATCACGCCATCTGCCTTCAGCGACAACAAACGTTTTGGGTTGTAGCGTCCAAACCACCGATTCATTCTCCCTCGATTGGCGTGCTCCCTAATCGTCACCTCGTCGATATAGGGAACGCCACCCTTAAACCACAGCATCCTGACGCCCAGTAACTTGCAAAGCAAAAGCAAAAACAGGCTGTCCAGGCGCTCAGACTGCCCCGCGATCATGACATCAGGTCTCCCTATCAGGACATGCCACAAAATCCCGGGCTGGTACGTATATGGTCCCAGCTCCCACAATCCGATTTTTATACTGTTGAACCCGCTGATCTCTCCTGAGTTCTTCAGGTTCTCACAAATCATGGCTTTAGATGGGCGACTGTAAAACACCGTAAGATCCACGTCATTTAGTTCTGCCAGCCGGCGAAATACCGGCACGCGGTAACTCGGGATAATTTCCTGTAGAAGAAATACTTTTTTATTCGACATAAGTCATTAAATGAATGGAAATTGCTTTGCTAGCTGCTCATCCAGATTATGAACCCTCACGCGCCTTCAT
>JACQAA010000131.1 GCA_016195185.1 Pseudomonadota bacterium
CGGATTGTAGCGTTTTTGTACGCGGAGTTCAACTGGGTCCAGTTTTCCTCTCAATGACGAAAGTTGGCCGGTAAGATCGCGGTTCAGCACCGTCGTGAGTATGCCATTGAGAGCCCCCAGCGCCCCACCTGTCGCGACGGGGTCTGTGGCATCAGCCTCAACGAGAATGGCAGGTCGTGTCCCGCGCACAAGGTCACGCCCAAAATTCTCAGGAATACTCACAACGAATAATACCTTCCCCTCCTGAATCAAAAAATTTGCCTCCTCCTCCGAAGTAGCCTCTCGTGTAATGTCAAAGTATTCAGAATTTTTAAGACCTGCCAGGAAACTCCTTGAGAATATACTGTGATCCCGTATCAGTAACGCCGTCGGCATATGCTTCGGGTCTGTATTCAAAGCATACCCAAACAGCAAAAGTTGCATCAGTGGAATCATGATAATCATGGAAAAGGTCGTGCGGTCACGCAAAAGCTGTATGAACTCCTTGGCCATGATGGCCTTGGTACGACGGAAGGAAAATATACCAGACTGCTCCTGTATCACGCCTTTTCTCCGGCAGTGGCTGTATAGTAAAAGAAGACATCTTCCATTGTGGGGGACACTTTGACCCAGGCGTATTTCCCATCTGTTCTGTAAGGAGCAATCGCCTGTTCAAGCGCAGCCGCGTCCCTCCCGATAACATGCAAACTGTCGCCAAAAGGGGCCACCGAAGCCACAGCCGGATTGCCTTTGAGTTTCCCCATAAGCGTTATAAGATCTGCGCCGGCCGCTGTCCAGGTTGTCAGTCCTGCTTGCGCTACCACCTCTGCGACAGAACCCTGCGTGATAATTTTTCCCTCTGACATGTAAATGATCGCATGACAGCGCTCTGTCTCATCCATGTAATGTGTGCTAACGAGCACCGTCATGCCTCCCGCCGCCAGACGGTGAATTTCATCCCAGAACTCACGTCGAGAGCGGGGATCGACACCAGAAGTCGGCTCATCAAGTAAAAGCAAGTCCGGATCGTGTAGCACAGAAGCCGACAACGCCAGGCGCTGCTTCCACCCTCCTGACAGCGTCCCAACAAGCTGGTTGGCACGGGCCGCCAGGTTTAATCCGACCAGCGTTGCATCGACACGTTCCTTCAAACGATTAAGACCAAAAATGGTTGCAACAAATTCCAGGTTTTCACGAATGGTCAGGTCTTCCCAGTAGCTGAACCGCTGCGTCATATAACCGACACGCCGCTTGATAACGGATGATTCTGTGCGTAGGTCGTGGCCAAGACAGGTGCCTTCGCCACCGTCCGGTGTCAACAAGCCGCATAGCATGCGAATTGTCGTTGTTTTGCCGCTGCCGTTGGGGCCCAAGAAGCCATAAATCTTGCCGCGCGGGACGCGGATCGTCACCTTGTCAACAACGGCACGGCCGCCATAAACTTTGGTCAGACCATGGACATCAATGGCATAGCCGTTGCTGTTCATGGATTTTGCAGGTCTATATCGACGGGCAGACCGGGATGAAGCGCTGGGTCCGGTGTATTGGGCCTTGCCTCAATCATGAAAACCAGCTTGTCACGCGATTCAACGCTGTAAATGACCGGCGGCGTATACTCCGCCTGACTAGAAATAAAAGTGACCTTTCCCTCAATCGCTGTATTGCAGCCATCGCAGCGAATTTTGACAGCCATTCCCTGCCGAATTTGCGATACCATCTTTTCCGCCACGAAAAAACGTACCTTGATATTTTCTGGTGGCAGCAGGCTGACGACAGCCATGCCCGCCGGCACAAACTCACCGGGACGATAAAAAATGTCCTCAATTCTGCCCGCAGCAGGCGCCAGCGGCGATGCCTCATTCAGCAGCTTCTCCGCCTGCACCAGCTTTTGTCCTGCAGCATCTGCAATAGCTCTGGCTGCGACCACCTCATCTTCACGCCCACCCAGAAATGCTGTTTGGAGTTGTGCCTCAAGTTCTGCTACATGGGCTTTTGCGCGATCGTAAGCCGCTTGGTCGGCATCGCGTTGTGCCTTGGTGACATAACCTTTCCGAGTCAAAGGCAGGGTTCGATTGAGCTGGCTTTGGGCGTTCTGGAAGTCGGCCAGTGCCTGCGCCTTCTGCTGCTCAAAAATGGCGATTTCCTCCGGCCGCTTGCCCTTGGTCAAATTGGCCAGATTGGCCGCGGCCTGCGCCAGCACGGCAGCCGCGTTATCACGGTCGGCTTTCAGCGTCGTCAGATCCAGCGAGAACAGCTTTTGTCCGGCCATCACCGCATCTCCGGTCTTAACGTCAAGCTGTTCCAGTATTCCACCGCTTGTCGGTGCGATCCGCAGATACTCTCCCTCAACATAGCCATTGAGGCCGGCGCTCTTCTGCTGACACCCCGTGCACATGAAGACCAGCAGAAAAAGCAGAATTTTCTTCATGACGTCTTGCCCGTTCCCTGCAACAACCAACAGACAGGGACCTATACTACTTCTGCCCTGACAACCATTTGATCAGCGCAGCACGGTCCTCAGGCTTCTTCAAGCCCGCGAAACTCATCTTGGTACCAACAACAAATTTTTGCGGACTCCACAGAAATTCATTGAGGCTGGCAACATCCCATGTGCCGCCCTTGGCTTTCATCGCATCAGAATAGGCAAAGCCGGCGGCACTGCCACGCACCCGGCCCACCACACCATGGAGATTGGGGCCGACACGGTTAGGCTCGCCCTTGCCAAAGCTATGACAGGAACCACAAACCTTGGAAATCTTCTCGCCCTGCGCCACATCAGCGCTGGCCAGCAGATTTTTGATGGGCTCTGCGCTGGTTGCAGCTGCAACGGCGGTGCCGCCTGCAGGGGAAGCTGCTCCTTCTATCTTATAGGCATTGTCAGACAGCTTTTCCGCTTTCACCAGCTTATGAGAGATAAATCCCGCCAGCATCGCGACAATGCCCGCGACCAGAATTGCTGCCAGAAGTTTGTTCGATTCCATAGTGAAAGCGCCCCTGTGTAGTCTTAATTCCCAACTGTGAACATGCTAAACCTGTTTGCGGACAGAAGCAATTGGGTCCATCGGCTGGAATTCCGCATCCCACGGAAAATAAATCCAGGTATCCTGACTAACCCAGGTAACATAAGTATCAACCAAGGGCTCACCAGCAGGCTTGGCGTAAACGGTGGCCATATGCGCCTTGGGCAGCGTTGTACGGATGATCTTGGCGGTATTGCCGCTGTCAACCAGATCATCAATGACCAGCCAACCTGCACCATCCTCCACCCTTTTTTCATCAATCCCCTTGAGGACTTTTGCTGTGCGTTGAGTCTGGTCATCATAGCTGGAGATGCACAACGTCTCGATCAGCTTTATTTCCAGCTCCCGTGCAATAATACCCGCCGGAATCAGGCCCCCACGGGTAATGGCAATAATCCCCTTCCATTCGCTGGCTTTTTCGACCAATCGCCAAGCCAGCGCTTTGGAGTCGCGATGGAACTGATCCCAGGAAACAATGAAACGCTTTGGTGCAGATGCAGTCGACATAGAGCCCCCTCTAATTTGAGACAGCCAAGAATATACAGGCTTATAAAGGGCAATCAACTCCTGTAGGGTAAAGAAAAAGCGGAGTTTTATATTTTTATGGCTATTGCGCCCTGGTTTTTACCCTCTCTGCTATCTCTCGTTTTGTGGGGTGTCTCCGTGTTTTTGCCGAAGATAGCAGTGCGCACCTTACCACCGCTGCATCTTGCCGTATATTCGAACATAGCCTTTTGTCTTGGCACCCTTGTGGTCATCGCACTGCACGGATTCCATCTTGAGTTTGATCCACGCGGTGCTGTGATCGCCATCTCCGTGGGTATTCTCGGCGGGATTGGCCAGCTCTTCTTTATCTATGCCATCCAGCATGGTCCCATGAGCTATGGCGCCGTCGCAACAGCGCTTTATCCCCTCGTGACGATACTGCTGGGGTCTTTGATTCTGGGTGAAACGATCACTGTTCTACAGGCAACGGGTATTGTTCTGGGTATCTGTTCTTTGATCATTATGGTGGCAGCACGTCATGATCCCATCCAGAAATAGCTGGCTGCTGCCCTCTTTGGCAACCATGGTGCTCTGGGGAGGCTGGGCATTTCTGCCCAAGCTGGCACTGAAGACATTGTCCATTCCCAGCGTCCTGTTTTATGAAGCGATCGGCAACCTGATTGTTGTCGCCATCCTTCTACTCATTCTCAAAGAAAAACTGGGACGGGACAGACAGGGTATCCTGATCATTGCCGGCTCGAGCTGGACCAGCATACTGGGGATCATGGCTTACTACTACGCCATTCGCCTGGGCCCTGTGGCTGCTATAGTGACGATAGGTGCGCTCTATCCCGTCATCGTCTTGGGCCTGGCAAGAATCTTCCTAAAAGAAAAGATGAATCGCCTCCAGCTCATCGCCATGATCATGGCCATAAGCTCAATTATGCTGCTAGTGAAATAGGATCACACGTCAACAACACAATGGTGAACAAGCCTCTTAAGGCTTGTGAAATGGTGGCCTGTTCATCTGTACACCGGTTGGAAGTTTACGCAATGGCCGTGGCGACTCAATCTTACCGCTCTCCGTTTTCAACATCACCGAAGCCAATCCCTCGACTTTCCCCATATCTATAGACAAAGCCAGTTCTTTGAGTGAGGTGGCATTTTCTGTGCTCGTCAGCAGAAACCATGTAGACGCGGTTGTATGCGAACCGTCGGCGTCCGGCAGGCGCTGAACTTGTATTGTGTCGTCCCCGGTTGCAGTCCGGAGAGCTGAAACAATCTCCTGATCATCCTTAAAATGGCGCGGGTTGACGTTGAATGCGATAGCAATATATGCGGACATGAATGGACTCCTTTTAAAACCAACCGACGCCATTCTCAGCGTCAAAATAAACACGAGCAGTATAAATACCCTTAAGTATTACGTCAACCGTTAAATTCTGTCAAAGCAATCCCAACTAAACATCATTATTATTCAATAAGATATCAGGGATTCAGCGGTGACCAGGCGGGATCTGATGCATCCAGCGGCGTCTGGATTTTGGTTTCGTTGAAACCGGTCAGATCGATTGTGTAAACCTGCGCTGATCGGCTCGTTTTATTGTTTCCTGTCGGCACCTCCTTGAAGTAGCTCAGGACGCGCCCATTCGGCGCCCAGGTCGGACCCTCAACATGAAAGGCCTGGGTAATCAAACGTTCACCGTTGCCATCCGGATGAATAACGCCGATGAAGAATTGCCCCTGATAAAGCCTGGTGAAAGCAATCAGATCACCTCGTGGCGACCAGACCGGCCCGGCATATCTGCCGTCGCCAAAACTGATGCGATGCGCACCGCTGCCGTCAGAATTCATGACATAGATCTGCTGCGTCCCGCTGCGATCCGATTCAAACACGACAAACTTCCCGTCCGGAGAGTAGGACGGACTGGTATTGATCGAATTATCACGAGTCAACTGGGCGACACCGCGATTGCGCAGATCCATGGTGTAAATGTCACTGTTGCCGTTCTTCGTCAAGCTCATGATCACTTTGTTACCATCCGGCGAAAAGCGTGGGGCAAAGGTCATGCCGGGAAAATCACCCAACACTTCCTGGCGGCCGGAGTCGATATCATAGAGATAGACCCGCGGCTTCTTGTTGTAATAAGCCATATAAGTGATTTGCTGCGCTGTCGGCGAAAAACGCGGAGTCAGCACCAGATTTTTACCATCTGTCAGGAAGCGGTGGTTCTGCCCATCCTGATCCATGATCGCCAGCCGTTTGATACGCATAGTCGCCGGACCCATTTCGGACACATAGACAAGGCGGCTGTCAAAATAACCGTCTTCCCCGGTGATACGCTTGTATATTGCATCAGAAATAATATGCGCAATACGGCGCCAGTTGGTGGGCGTGGTCATGTAGGCCATACCAATCAGCTGTTGCTCGGCAAAAACATCCCATAGCCTGAATTCCACACGGGTGCGGCCATCGCCTGTCTTGCTGAGAACACCGGTAACAAGTGCCTGCGCATTAATCGCACGCCACGAACCAAAATTAGGCGTCTTTTGCATCACATGATCCTGAATGAACGATTTCTGGTCAAGCGTGCGGAATAATCCGGAACGATTCAAGTTGGCACTGATGACCGTGACCAGATTGTGGCCCAGGTCCGAACCCGCATCGGCTGATCCCGAAAAATCCGGAATCGCAATCGGCATCGGATTAACCTGTCCGCGCGTGACGTCGATTTTCAGCTCCGCCTTGGCAGAAAGGGGGGCGGCGACCATGAAAGCGGCAACGACAAAAAATGCCCACAGCGTATTTCGGAATTTCATCAGAACATATCCTTCGGGTTGAACGTCACAGTAATCGTATTCCACGTATCATATTTATCAGGCGGCAGGTTAAAAGGCGAGCACAAAGGATTCCGGACTGCCCGCAGCGCGCTGTCCGCCGCCGCCCGGAAGAAATTATCCGAATTATAGCGTGACTGGTCAAGAATGCGCGCATCTCTGAGGGTACGGTCCTTATTTATAACCATAAAAATATCGACCCGCATATTTTCAACATCTTTGGCGCCAAACGGCACGTTCCAGCATCTTTCCAGCTGTGTCCGCAGAGCATCTTCCTCACTCATCGTGAGCCGCGCCCCCAAGGGAGCATTCTGGCCGATAGCCGAGGCTGGATGTTCATGTGCTTTCAGATCCGGCGCACCCTTCGCCAGCGTTTTATCCTTGGGATCAATCAAGTTCTTCAGCACGGATGAAAAATCTTTGGCCGGAGCTTTTTTTACTTCCTCTTTTTTTGTGCTCTTGCTCTTGTCAGGAGGCGCATTCGGGTCTGTCTCCGGCGTCTCCCTGGCCTCCTTTTTAGCCTCTTTCTTTTCTTCAAGTTTTGGCTTTGGTACCGGCACTGGTGGCGTGGCGGCCTCCGTCTGCGTATTCTTCGCCGCTGCGGGAGGAATGGGCTTTTCCTCCGCCTTCATCACTGGATGCGGCAAGACCTTGTTGGTTTCCGTCACCTTGGAAATATCGATATAATCGATCACAATCGGCGGCGGGATAATGAACTGACGCTTGCTCAGAAACGGCAGCCCCATCGTTGCGATCACGAACGCCATCATGTGAAAAGCAGCAGATAAAGTGATTGAGCTGCGCCGCATTTCTGATCCTGTTTTATTGACTTTGTGCCGCAACCGGATCAGTGACCAAAGCGATCTTGGTAAACCCGGAAGAACTCACCGCCGCCATGACCCCCATCACCTGACCGTAAGACAGCCCCTGATCTGCCTTGATATAAATGCGCCGATCGGGATTTTCCTGGGCTATCGCCGCTAAAATGCCCTTCAAACGCTCAAGTTTAACGGCTGTCTCACCCATGTAAATAGCACCGCCCTTAGTGACGGAGATTTCTATGGGAGAATTGTCCTGCTGGTTGATAGCTTTGGCCTGCGCCTTGGGCAGGTTCACCGCAACCCCTGCCGTAAGCAGCGGGGCCGTGATCATAAAAATAATCAGCAGCACGAGCATGACATCAACCAAGGGCGTGACATTGATGTCTGCCATCACCGCATGTGCCCGTAAACGGCCACGCCGGGGCTTGCCGAGCTTGACTCCCATTAGCGTTTATCCTGTTGCTCAAAATGGCGGCTCAGAATGGAGGCAAACTCGGTCGAAAAGGCCTCCATGCGGTCACCATAGCGCCCCAAATCCGTCGCAAATTTATTGTACGCCACCACCGCCGGGATAGCCGCCACCAGCCCCAGGGCTGTAGC
Source organism: Pseudomonadota bacterium (assembly GCA_016195185.1). GTDB lineage: Bacteria > Pseudomonadota > Alphaproteobacteria > Micavibrionales > UBA2020 > PALSA-926. The sequence continues at coordinate 7,745 of JACQAA010000131.1, forward strand.
AAACAAGGCCTCGGCGATGCCCGGCGCCACAACGGCAAGACTGGTGTTCTGGGCGCCGGCAATGGCAGCAAAACTGTTCATGATCCCCCACACCGTACCAAACAGACCAATAAAAGGCGCAGTAGAGCCAACCGTCCCCAGGAAGGTCATGTATCTCTCCAGCATATTAATTTCACGGTTGATGGATGTCGCCATTGTGCGGTCAATGCGTTGCTGCAGGCCGGCGCGCAAATCTCCGTCCAGCGCATGCTTGCCGCCTTCCATGCTCAGCTTCCACTCATTCATGCCAGCACAAAAAGTGCGCGCCATCGGGTCGGTCGCCTTGCCCTGAATCCGGTTGTATAGTTTTTCCAGAGCCTCGCCCGACCAAAAAGAAGTTTCAAACCGGTTCGCCTTGATATCCAGACTCTTAAACGTTATCCACTTATCAAGAATAATCGCCCAGCTCCAGATCGACGAGGAAACAAGGATCAGCATGATCGTCTTGACAATCAGATCCGCCTGCAAAAATAAACTCCACACCGACAGATCGTGCGTGTGCGATCCAGCCAGTGTCGCTGATTGAATAGCTGTTGTCGGATCCATTTTTATGCTCCTTTTATCTTTTTTATCTCCGGCGGCAACCTGACGGCCTTAAAACTGCGGTCGATACACACCAGCGCCACTTTCATTGCCGTGAGAAGCTGGCCGCCCCTGCAAATATCCTGTTGCATATCCATGCTGGCACCGCCCACCCTTATAATTTTTGACCGAACCACCAGCAGATCGTCAAGCCTCGCCGGCGCTTTATAGTCAATATTGAGGGAAACGACAGCAAAAGCAACACCACTATCCTTAAAAATCTGTGAATGCTCAAAACCCGCTTCCCGCAGCATTTCTGTCCGCCCACGCTCGGCAAAACGCAGATAACTGGCGTGATAGACAATTCCGGCGGCATCGGTGTCTTCGTAATAGACCCTGACTTTCAGGTTATGGGTAGTCATGGGTTTATAAACTCTCAGCCTCTGGCAGCTCGATCATCAGCGCCATCTGACGGTCTCGACCGTTTTGTGGCAGGGGCAGGCCCAGATATTTATACCCGGCATCCGAAATCATCCGTCCACGCGGTGTGCGGATAATCAACCCACACTGGATCAGGTAGGGTTCGACTACCTCCTCCAGAACGTCGCGTTGCTCAGATAGCGCCGCTGAAATGGTCTCGATCCCTGCCGGGCCTCCACCATGGTTATCCACAATGCAGCGCATGTATCGACGATCCATGGAATCAAGCCCCCGTTTGTCCACTTCCAGCTTCAACAGGGCGGCATCGGCGATTTTGGCATCCACTTTGTTCACTTTGTCAACGGCGGCAAAATCGCGGACCCGGCGGGTCAGGCGGCCAGCAATGCGTGGCGTGCCACGCGACCGGCGGGCAATTTCAAAGGCGCCTTCTGGCGTTATATCCATGCCGATAATATCTGCCCCACGTGAAACAATCAGCGCCAGCTCCTCTGGCTCATAAAATTCCAGCCGGATCGGAATGC
>JACQAA010000132.1 GCA_016195185.1 Pseudomonadota bacterium
GGGCAAAATCGACCGGTTCGCTGATGCCACCCAAACATATTCTTAATGCCCCAACCAAGCTGATGAAAGATATTGGTTACGGGCACGGATATCAGTATGATCCGGACACCGAGCATGGTTTTTCAGGGCAGAATTATTTCCCCGACGAGATGTCACGTCAGAGTTTTTATACGCCGGTCGAACGCGGGTTCGAGCGGGAGATTAAAAAGCGCATGGATTACTGGGATAAACTGCGCAGAGAAAAGGAAGTAAAACAATGAATATGATCATAGCCATAGCGCTGGGCGGCGGGCTTGGCTCGGTGATAAGAAATTATTCCATTACCGCCGCCACCAACCTGTGGGGGCAGGCGTTCCCTTACGGCACTTTGCTGGTCAACGTGCTGGGCTCTTTCATCATCGGTGCACTGATGGAAATTATGGCGCTGAAATGGCAGGTTTCGCTGGAGACGCGCGCTTTTCTGGTGACGGGATTTCTCGGCGGTTTCACCACTTTTTCGACGTTCTCCCTCGATGTCCTGAAGCTGGTGGAGACGGATCAGTATCTGGCGTCCCTGCTTTACGTTTCCCTGTCCGTCACTCTTTCGCTCGCGGCGATATTCCTCGCTGTGCATATTATGCGCGGAGTATTTTCCTGATGGTTGATAATGTGACGGTCACGGAAGAAGATGATGGTATGCGTCTTGACCGATGGTTGAAAAAAAAATATCCCGACACCACGTTCAGCAATATGCAGAAGATTTTACGCACCGGGCAGTTGCGCGTTGATGGCAAACGCGTCAAGGGAGATATGCGCCTTGTTAAGGGCCAGTCACTCCGTGTGCCGCCGCAAATGGCCATGGCAATCCCCAAAAACGAGCGTGGTTTGACAAAAAAGGATGTTGATTTTATCCAGTCGCTGGTGATTTATAAAGACAAGCATGTCATTGCCATCAATAAGCCGGCGGGATTGGCGACACAGGGTGGAACAAAAATCAACCGGCACATTGACGGTTTGCTGGATGGTTTGGTTTATGACGGCGTGCGGCCGCATCTGGTGCACCGCCTTGATAAAGACACCTCGGGGATTTTGTTGCTGGCACGTAATCCGCGTGTTGCCAAGCTGATGGGTGGATTGTTTCAGGGCCGTGATATCCGCAAGTATTACTGGGCGATTACGGTCCCGGCGCCCTTACAGCATCAGGGCAAGATCAAGACCACGATGGCTAAGGTCGACGGGCCAGGTGGTGAGAAGATGCGCGGTGTTAGCGAGGACAGGGGAAAAACCGCGATTACTTATTATCAGGTGATGGAGACGGCGCATACAAAACTGGCGTGGGTCGCTTTCTGGCCTAAAACCGGGCGCACCCACCAGATCCGCGTTCACGCGCTGGAAATGGGCTGTCCACTGCTTGGGGACTACAAATATGCCTCCCATCAGCAGTTACTGGAGGAACTACCGCAGCTGCCGAATATGTTACACCTGCATGCGCGTCGTGTGATCCTGCTGCATCCCGTAACTGGAAAAAAACTGGACATCACGGCGCCACTTGACCCGGAGATGAAGAAAACTTGGAAGTTTTTCAATTTTAACCCTGATGACAAGTCCGATCCGTTTGCGGATATGGAATAGTCCGTGAAGAAATTCTATAAAATTGTTGAGGCGGGAACGGCACCTGGCGGATATGTAGTACGATTGGATGGCAAACCGCTCAAAACGCCCCTGAAAAACCCCGTTCTGCTGCCTTCCAAGCCCTTGGCCGAAGCGATAGTTCTTGAATGGGCAGCGCAGGGGAGTGAGATCAATCCTTCCTCCATGTCGTTGACGCAGCTGGCCAACACGATGATCGACAAATCAGCGGGTGAGGCGCGACGGGAGATGAATGAACGGTTGTGTGAATATGGGAGCTCTGATCTGGTATGTTATTTTGCGGTGCATCCGACTGAATTGGTCAAGCGGCACCAGAAACACTGGTTACCATTGCTATCATGGATAAAGGAAAAGTATGGCATTGTCCTTGAAACAGTTTCAGGTATTCAATACCATCACCAGCTGCGGGACTCTATGGGCAAATTACAAAAACTTCTTGAGAATCTGGGCGCGGTTGATTTTACCCTGGTGCAGGCAACTGCGGCGACAACGGGTTCAGTGGTCATTGCACTGGCGTTACAGGAGGGTCGTTTGTCGCCGGAGGAAGCTTTCCAGGCGGCCTGTGTAGATGAGTTGTACCAGTTGGTCACCTGGGGTGAAGATGCAGAGGCGCGCAAGCGACTGGATACCATTCAATCCGAGCTAAAAGCGATTGCGCAGTTCCGGGATCTGCTCAAAGCCACGAATGTGGGTAGTCGATAGGGATCTTTTGTTTGGCGCGCAGGAGCCCGACCCAGCAACGCCTGACCCACCAAAAAGTAGGAGGCAGGGATGCAATGTCGGTAATGTGCGATATTTTTTCCATGTTGCTGGTGAGGAAGCCCTGCACGACGGCGCCGAGGTTATCTGCCTCATCGTTTTGAATGCTTGTCTTGAGAGCGTCGATGTCAACCGAGTGCCAGATAATAAAACAACCAATAAGAAGCGCGATCGGAAAAAGCACGGTGCCACCAATCGACATGGTGCGTGCCGCCCATTCGGCGTGGCTGGCGTATATTGTGCCCCTTGCCGCGATCCGCTGGGCTTTGGCCATGAACCAGGCAATCCCCAGTATGACCAAGCTGACCAGCAGCAGACCGTCAAAAAACTGCAGGACACCACCCGCACCGGTGACGATATAAAGCGCCATACATGCCGATCGCAGGTGGGGGTTCTTTTCCTCTGCGCTCATTAGCGTCTCCCAAAAAGTTTTTCGATATCATGTAGTTTGAGCTCTACATAGGTCGGACGGCCGTGATTGCACTGACCGGAATGTGGCGTTTTTTCCATCTGGCGGAGCAGCGCATTCATTTCATCCTGGTTAAGCCTTCTGCCTGAACGAATAGAACCGTGGCAGGCCATGGTGGAGCAAACCTCCTCCAGCTTTTCTTTGAGCGACATGGTCTGCCCGAAAGCAACAATATCGTCGGCCAGATCACGCACTAGCTGTTGGATGTTGATTTCGCCAAGCAAGGCGGGCACCTCCTGCACGATCACTGCGCCGGGACCGAAACTATCAATTGAGAGCCCCAGTTCTTCCAGCTCTCCTTTACGTGTCAACAGGCGCTCGACGGAGAGTTCGTCTATTTCTACCACCTCCGGCAGCAACATAGGCTGTCGTGGTATGCCGCCCGCCGAAAGATCGCGTTTCATTCTTTCGTAAACAAGGCGTTCATGAGCGGCATGTTGGTCAACCAGAACGAGCCCATCCTTGGTTTGTGCCACAATATAAGTCTCATGCACCTGCGCGCAGGCGGCGCCGAGAGGGAAATCGCTTTCTACCACGGTTACTTCTGTTTCTTGCGTGCGAGTGGCAGGCTGTGTTTCGAAATAATAACTTCCGGTATAGGGTGTTCCTGCCATTCCCTTCAAATTTTTATAGGCCGGTTGAGACTGCCGGTATTCACCATCCCAGGGGAGTGTTGGAGTCTGAAACGATTGCAGAGTTTGCTCGGCCACAGTGGTTGAGGCGCGGTGACCGGCTTCGGCCAGAGCATGTTTCAGGCTGCCGACAATCATGCCACGGATAAGATTGGAGTCCTGAAAACGAACCTCGGCCTTGGCGGGATGGACGTTGACGTCGACCAGATCGGACGGAATGTGTAAGAAGAGGCATAGCATGGGGTGGCGGCCATGGGCTAGAAAGTCCATATAGGCGCCGCGGATTGCGCCGACGATCAGACGGTCTTTGACAGGCCGGCCGTTGACAAAGAAATACTGGTATTGGCTGGTGCCGCGATTGAGGGTTGGCAGGCTGGCGTAACCTGCCAGGCGAATGCCATCCCGCTCTGCTTCGATACGCAGTGCATTCTCCGCAAACTCCTGTCCCATCAATTGTCTCAGGCGATCGAGTCCGCTGGCCATCGGCAGATCAAGGACAGTCTTTTCATCCTGCACCAGTTTAAAATAGATGTCCGGATAGGCCATGGCCAGATGCTCGATAACTTCGCGGATATTTTGCGCTTCGGTGCGCGGTGATTTCAGAAATTTGAGCCGGGCCGGTGTTGCATAAAAAAGGTCACGGATCTCAACTTTGGTGCCGGACGAGTGTGCTGTTGGAGTGACTTTAGATTTTTTGCCGCCGTCAATAGTAATGGTGGCGGCATCCACTTTCTGGCCGTGGCGTGGGCGGCTTGTCAGGGTGAGGCGACTGACAGCGCCGATTGACGGTAATGCTTCTCCGCGAAAGCCAAGGGAACAAATGTGCACCAGATTGTCGTCTGGCAATTTCGAGGTCGCGTGACGCTCGACCGCCAATTCCAATTCCTCTGTCGTCATGCCGATTCCATCA
>JACQAA010000153.1 GCA_016195185.1 Pseudomonadota bacterium
GGTCGGCTTTACATCGTAACGAATACCCGCCTGTGCATCCCAGAACGTAGAAATATTGCAGCTGTAGAGTGCCCAGAATTCGGCAGATTCTGTTTTTCCGTCTTTATGCTCGCCTTCACTCTTGATCCATAGCTTGTTATCATCTCCGCCGACCCAGCCTTTCAGATCCCAACTAGCAACCGCGCCGTTCTTGTCGCCGCCATAATCTGTTTCTAGGCGAAACATGTGGAACGTGTCGCCGCCATGTTCCTGCATGACCATATTGGCCATATCCTCTTCCGCCAAGGCCGGAGAAGACAGGCATACCAGCAGCGATGCGAGAGTAAGAGCTTTAGTGCACATGGGAGCCTCCCGTCATCGGCATATCGGCAGAATCCAGCTTAGCCACGATGACCTTCCTCATCATGCCCGACATCATGTGGTAGAGCAGATGGCAGTGAAACGCCCATTCTCCCGGCGCATCTGCTGTGAGCAAAACAGAATAGGATTTCCCCGGCTCGACGATAACGGTATGCTTATTCGGCATTTTCTCAGCAGGCTGTCCATTCTCAAGCTGGACAAACATGCCGTGTAGATGCATCGGGTGTGCCATCATTGTGTCATTCGTGAAGTTTAGTCGTACCCGCTCACCATATTTCAGGCGAATGGGATCGGCCTCTGAAAACTTTTTGCCGTTGATCGTCCAGATATACATTTTGAGCAGGGCGCGGGGACGCTGGGCGGGCGCTGGACCATGCATACCTTCTTTCGTTGCCAGCGTACCGATAGCAAAACCTGTGCGATCGATAGGTTCCGCGGCAATGGTATAGGCTTTGTCTTCCTGTGGTGTCACGACGACGTCATAAGTTTCAGCAGGTGCAAAGCGGAATTCATCGACCTTGACGGGTTCGATATTCTGGCCATCCGACTGCACCACATTCATCTTGAGGCCGGGAATGCGTACATCAAAGAAAGACATGGATGAGGCATTGATAAAGCGCAACCGCACGCGCTGTCCCGGTGTAAAAAGTCCCGTCCAGTTCTGTGCGGGATTTTTGCCATTTATCAGAAAGGTATAGCCCGTGACATCCGCAAGGTCGGTCTGCGCCATGCGCATCTGTCCCCAGTCCTTGGCATTTTTCCATGCTTTGCCGAAGCCTTGAGCCTTCACATCGGCAAAAAAATCACCTACAGTGCGACGCGCTGTGCTGTAATAGTCAGACGACATTTTGAGATTCCCCATGACCTGATCTGACTCTTCATCAGTGAAGTCAGACAGAACCATCACATAGTCGCGGTCGGTCTGGATCGGATCTTTGCCTGCTGGCGCAAAGATCAAGGAGCCATAAAGTCCATCTTGCTCCTGCCCCATAGAATGAGCGTGATACCAATACGTTCCGGTTTGCCGGATGGGAAAGCTATAGGTAAAAGTCTCACCGGGCATAATGCCTTGGAATTTATTAAAACCCGGAACGCCATCCATTTCATTTGGGATGATAATGCCATGCCAGTGAATGGAGGTTGGCACGTCCATATGGTTTGTGACATGAATGACAGCTTCTTCGCCTTCCCTGAAACGCAAGGTCGGGGCTGGAATAGCGCCATTCACAGTAACTTTCTGGACGGGATGACCCGTTACATTGATTGTCTTACGGGCAATATCGAGGCTGTATTCTGCCGCCCGCGCGACAACGGCAAGAAGCGTCGATATAGATAGAAAAAGTACAAATACGAAATATCTCATCCTGATTCCTCATAGAAAAGCGGCACCAAAATAGCGTGTGCCGGAATCTAGATCAGGAATCTTTGCGTGGTGAGAAGGATGGAAGGGTGTGTTTGTGAAAGACCGGGCCAATTAGGCGGCGGGCCTCGAATACTGCTACTACTTGCAAGCACAGGTGTCCATGCGAGCTGTTGATCAGCCAAAACGTGATCAAGATGAAGGCTGTTTTTCAGGTTATGAGCATTGACGCTTACCTGTTGAGGGAGCTGCAGGTCAGTCCCTGAACAGTCCTGCTTGAATCCGGTGTCGTGAGCATCATGATGATGTTCATCGCCAGAATGATGGTGGCTATGAGAGGCAGCCGCTGCCTCATGCCAGCAGCCACACACCATTGTGGATGCGAGCATGGCAACGATCATAAAACTGGCTAGAAACTTCTTCATTACTTTAATTATATAGCACCGGTTTAGCTTAAAGCCAAATAATTGCGGGAGCGCGATTTAGCTCAAACTTTAAAAGCCTTTTCACATTCGATATTTGATCGATAGAAAACGAAAGTCTGGTAGCTATTTTCTCGGTGATTATTTGATTTAGTCAATCGGAGCGGCAATAGGCTTATTTACGGGATATTAAACCCTATGTGGCCGCATAGTTTGTGGCGACTTTTTTCGTTCGATTCCTTCCTTATTTCTTCCTTATTTAATGCAGAAAATTATATTCATAATATTTAAATTTCTCCTGTTATTCACTTGTATTAACAAGCAAGGCTCCCGCTGTTATTGCGCTGTATTAACAGCCGGAGGTTATTGCGGAGTATTAACCTCGAGGCTCGACGGCTGTTATTTGACAGTATTAACAGTCAAGGGCAGTTATAGCTATGTGGCTGATGAAGTATTAATTTTTAATGGCACAGGCATCCCAAAGCCCTTCGGACTGACGGGAAATGCAAAGGCAACAAGTTCAACGCCAGCTTTTACGGCCGATTTAATGGCCCTGGCATATTCAGTATAGAAAAGATTGTTTATCGAGAACGATTTTACGTCGCCTCTTTGTACTGCAAAAATCAGCATAGCCCGATGCCCCTGCCGGGCGCTTCGTGTCAGGAATTTACTATCCTTGAAAGACGGTGAAAAGTGTGGCTTAGACGATTTCCTCGTTGCTAACGGATTCCCCAAAGATATTAAAGCCGCTAAAGAAGCGTTAGATAATATGCCCCGCGAGAAGGTTGATCCGGCGTTCCCACCACACCTGACGGAGCTGGGTAATGCTATTCGATTTGAACTAGCCTTTAATGATCATCTACGGTTCGTTCCAGAGCTAAAGAAATGGATTGTCTTTGATAAAGCCTTGGGGCTTTGGAAGGAAGATAACGACGGTGAAGCGATGCGCTGTGCCAAAAGGCTGCCTTATGACTTAAAAAAGGAGGCAGAGAAAATTAAAGATGATGTCATCCGTAAATCCTATCACGCATGGGCAAAGTCCTGCGAGAGCGAGAGGAATTTGAATGCTACGCTGAAATTAGCCTCCTCCGAGGCAGGAGTGATATTAAACCGTGATCTCCTTGATGCAGATCCATGGAAGATTGCCTTCAGGAACGGTATGTCAATAAACCTCCAAACGCTTGAGACGCGTCCAATTTCTCCCGAAGATTATTTTATGAAGTCATTCGGGACAATATATGATCCGAGCGCCAAATGTCCGAGATGGGCTGGATTTATGCATGAAGTCATGCGCGACGACAAGGCGCTCGTAAAATATATTCAGATGGTCGTCGGCTTATGCTTGACGGGTGACATGTCAGAACAGTGCTTTTTTATCCTTTACGGCACTGGAGCAAATGGAAAAAGCACTTTTTTGAACACGCTTCTTGCTCTGTTCGGTAATTATGGTCGACAGACCTCTTCCCAAACGTTCATGGCGGCTAAGCAGGACAGTGCCACCAGAAGCGATCTGGTACGCCTTGTCGGTGTGCGCCTTGTCGCAACTAGTGAGACTGAAAATAACCAGCGCATTGCCGAAGGTCTGATCAAACAATGGACTGGCGGTGAACAAATCTCGACACGCGATCTGTACGGAAAAACATTTGAATTTTACCCGCAAGGAAAAATCCTGCTGGCGACAAATCACAGGCCACGAATTCATAGCACAGATAATGCCATATGGAGACGCGTACATCTTATTCCGTTCACGCGTACATTTAATGACGCAGAGAGAGACCACGCCTTAGCAGATACTCTTATCCGTGCACTAAAGAGGGCGAATATTCCTGCCAAGGTGATGGCAACGGAGCGAAAATGAAAACGGAAAAATGCGTTGCAAAACGCTGAAATAACGCCGAAAAAACAAAAACTTGACGCGTTAAAGCGAAGTGGTTATAACAGGTCACAACATTGACGCGGGGTGGAGCAGCCCGGTAGCTCGTCAGGCTCATAACCTGAAGGTCACAGGTTCAAATCCTGTCCCCGCAACCAGTCCAACTTTAAAGGGGTCACCATCGGTGGCCCCTTTAATATTAGGGGTTAGGGCTAATTTCATTAAACTTTCGGGGTTATGCCGCAGTTCGGCTTCCAGGAAGCGTCCAGAGGACGCTGGAACCAGCCTAACCACCCCGAGGAGGGCCTTAAGGCATTCGCGGGCATGACCTATATCGTCCTGCAGGGTCCTTCCAAGGTCGGCCACCAGTTTTCTATAACGATTCGCAGCGTCAGGCAGGACGGTTTTTAACACTTCTTCCCTGCCCCCTACGGTCTCCAGCGCGGCTTTAGCCCGGATATGCTCAGCTTCTGCCTTCTCCAGTTCAATTTTTGTCGTCGGCGTGATGATCCCTGCCTTAATGGCATTCATAAGATTTGTAATCTGTTTCTCGGCGCGCGCCAAGCCGGACGCAACGCTGAACGTGTCGATCAACTCAATAAAATAGTGGAGATTAAAGATGCCCAACTTCGTGCGACGCTGGATGGTTGCCGGGTTTAAGGCGGGGCAGCTCCGTTGGTCACGCCGCTGTCCTCCTGAGTGAGGTTATTTCGGCAATTTTTTGGAAGGTCGACAGAATATCGGAGCGATGCCGGGCAAGGTATAAGTCTCATCGTCGGTGGATACCAGACACGTCACCCGGCTTTTGCCGAGCTCTTTAAGTGCTGCGATGCGCAGGTGTCCTTCAAGCAGGATGTACTTGTCTTTTGATCCTTTGTCGGGGTAAACGATTGGAAGTTCGACGATACCAGCCTCGCGGATGGAAGCGAGTATTTTCTGGAATGTTCTGCCTTTCAACTGGGCAGGTGGAACAACCCGGACCGCTGCGATCTGATCCAGAGACAGATCAACCGTCTCTTTCTCGAAGGCAATCTTGACCTCCGTTTGCGGCAGCTTTTGCTTTTCATGAGGTTTTCTTCGCATGGGCATCCTCCTGCTTTTTTATTAAATCGTTAAGCGGTTTCGGCATGGTTGGCAACTTTTCTGTCTGCAACAGTGCCTTAAAATCTTTTTCCTTCAGTAAGTCCCGCAAGGATTCCCTGATGAAAAAGAGATGTTCCGAAGTTCTGTTGGCGTTGTTGATCAACCGCTCCATGCGGTTTACCTCGCGCTTATAGGCTTTGACGACGGATTGACCGGAGGGCTTTTTGTCGCCGCTTTTATCCCGTATGCGACCACTTTCATCTACAAAACCCTTTCCCCGCCGTTTGCGCCGCTCAAGCAGGCTCATAGCCAGAAGGAACTGCTTGCCCCGCAGTTCGCCGCTATCAAGGGCTTCTTGCAGAGCGATCTGCTCATCGTGGGGAGAGCTTGCGATCCTGATGGCAAGGGCAATTGACATCTGCCCAGTCTCGACGGCGGCCAGCAGGCGCTC
>JACQAA010000137.1 GCA_016195185.1 Pseudomonadota bacterium
GGCACTGTCGTTCACGCCACGCAAAAGGATGACGGCCACCCACCCGTTCCCGCGAGGGAATAACAATCTCTCCACTCGTAACCCAAGCGTCGTCCCATGCAGGTCCTTCAAATCGATGGGGGCCTGCACTTTGGCCGCCTCCACATCATGCAGAAATGGGGCAAATATCCCGCCCTTAAATGGCAAACCACTCGCGGCCTGCCTAAGATTGTCCCGCAACACCTTACGCTCCGGCAGGGCCGCTTGCCGCGCGCGCTGACGGCTGATGCTTGGCAGATAACGACACGCTGGGTCAAACCCTTTCAACGCGCCTTGACTCGCAACTATCTGAAGTTTCGTCGCTACTTGCTCACATCGTTCTAACACCTCTTGCGGTGTGTCAGCATTAACGATGATGAGCTGGCGTACATCGGGCGCGCCCAGTTGGGTTCTGAGTTCCTGGTCAAGGCGTTTGCTACTCTCGGGAACCGGGCTGAGCGACGCGAGGTCTTCCTGCCACAAATGTCCCTGTCGGATAAACAAAAACATCGCTGCTGCCACTAGCCCCGCGATAAATACGAATCGCCACCGATATGGAAAATCAGACCAAGCCTCGACTCTCTTGGCCATGGCCAACATGGTGCGTGAAGACACGCCGCGTGTCATGAGAACCGGCAACAACCAGCGGGTCACGGCAGCCGCAGCCAGGAGTCCGGTCACGGCAAACAGGCCCAACTGGCCAAGACCCGGGAAATCTGAAAACAGCATGGCGAAATATCCTATCGCCATGGTCACCACCGCCAGACGCAGAACCGGCCAGATACGTTTTATAACCACCTTGGCTGAGGCGGAACTCTTAACGCGAGCAAACAGGTACGTAGGGTAATCCACCGCCACACCGATCAGGGTCATGCCAAACGCCAGCGTAACGCCGTGGATATAACCGAAAACAAAACTGACTGCCGCCACCGCGGCCAGAATTCCAGTGATAAGGGGAAGAGAGGTCAACAGCAGAAACCAAGTTGACCGGTACACAAACCACAATAGCGCAACGACCAACACAACACTGAGCAAAGATAACCGCCAGACATCCTGGCTGATCGCATCGCGTGACGCCAAGGCAAATACAGCCGGCCCCGTTAGAACAAGTCGCGCTTGGCCCTTAACAGCGGATACGAAAGCACGGTGAATCTCATCCAGAACAGCCTGCTGCCGGTCAAGGTCAAATCCGGGGGCCTTGGTCTCAATCACCAACAATGCACGGCGCGCATCCGCGGAGAACCAGACGCCGCGCTCAAGGCGCGGACCCTCGGGTGCCTGCCACTGCTCCAGGACGCGGAGAAACTCACCCGTCGGATCTGCCGGCAACAGGCGCTTTTCCATTATCCCCACTGATGACGTCAGCCGGCGCAGGCTTTGCTCCAGCGACTGGTGCAGAGACGCTACTGTGAACCGGTTTCCGTCTACACCGGGACTCAGAAGATAGCGATGCCGCATCAGCAAGTCTTGATCGGCCTTGGACCACAGAAACTCTCCGTTCGCCACATACGAGAACTGGTCGCTGTGTTTCAGCTTCTCAGCTAGCGCTTTGCTGATATCTGCAAGCGCTTCCGTTGAATCATTTTCCAGGCCAACCAGAATCAGGCGGGCTACCGCACCTTCACGCAACTGGTCTACAAGAAACTCTTGTTGCGGGGTCGCGGCGACGGGCAGAAACATGGACATATCCGTCCGGACCCGCACATGGGTGGCAATCAGAACAGCACCGCCCACAAGCAAAGCCAGCCATAAGGCGATAACGGTTTGCGGACGAAGTTTCACGACGGTTCTGGCACGATAGTCATGACAGACCGATCACCGTTTTTTTCAAAAATCTCGATGGAGTTGATTTGTCCATTCATGCCTTGCATCCGGATTGATCTGACCATCTCTTGCATCGCAGTATCCAGAGGCTCAAGATCCAGACGCCAACGCTCCTGCGTGCCTTGCAGTTTGATTGAATAAAACCGACGCAACGAAGCTACATCACCTGCCAACGTAGCGCGCAATCCCTCGACGAATGCCCATATGGCAGGATAACGTTGCAAGACAAAACGACGCGTTGATCCCTGTGCCGGCTGCTCAATTACCAGGGTGTCATTTGCCACAAGGTACCGCTCTTCGAAGGGCTTGAGGACGTGCTTCTCCAGTCTGTCGGGGGCGCGAAATTCAAGTAGGCCGCTTGTCATCAACGGCTCGTTCAGAATACTCATGTATTTCTGCTCGGTGAAACGGGCGCGCGCTGATTCCACCCGCGAAAGACTCTGCATAAGCTGGGCAATGTCCCAACTGGCCGGCTCGGACTCAGCCGCTCGCGGCGCAGAGCTCAAAACCAGGCCGCCCAGCAGGAAGCACCACAGGTAACGGGGAATGTTTCGCAGTAAGTTGCTAGATAGTGCCCTGCGCATCGGTGTCCCAATAATTGTAAAAGTTGAACCAGTTATAAGGGGCCAGCCGACAATAATATTCCAGCCGATCCACGTATTTCTGGGTCCAGCGGCTTAAGTCTTTTTCACGGTTTTGCCGACTGATCTCGACGCTTTCAGCCAGAAGTTCAATATAAACATCATAGCGATTACCGCCACGGTACAAACCAAAACACAAAATGACCGGAACCTTCAGGACGCCGGCAAGCAGCATTGGTCCACCAGGGAAGACGGTTCTTTCCCCCAGAAATGTAGAGTTGACCTGCCTGTCGTTGAACATCACCCGATCGCCCAATATGCCAACGAGCGTGCCACGATCAATTTCTTCTTTAACTTTAAGCAGAGTGTCCGGTGCCCCGATAGCGATAACGGTGTCAGCTATAGCGGGATTGATGGCATTCAAAACCGCGTTTATCTTTCTCGCATTCTCTTCGTACATCAGCACCTTGAGGGGTAACCGTTGTTGCAGTATGCCCAGGGCCCGCAAGGCATCGAAGCTGCCCAAATGAGAACCCAGCAGCAAACACCCTTGGCCTCGCTCTACCTGCCTCTGAATAATCTCAGCGCCGTGCACATGCACATCAAACAGGTCGTGCCGGCCGTTCAAAAGATAGATGCGATCCAGCAGGGTCGCCGCAAAATAATGATAATGCCGAAACACATCCAGCCAACTGACTGTCCGCGCGTGGACGCGGCGCAGATAGTCCTGGCTGGCGCGGCGGCTAACGCCGGAAAACAAAAGAAAATATGCGGAAATGGGATAAAGCAGGATACGGCTTATGCGGCGTCCAAGGCGAGCGGCAATCCATGTCATCAAGCGTATCGCCAAATAACTTCCACGCTCTGGTTGACGTAACCAGGATCGGCTCACAACCGCTCCTTGACCTTCAAGGGCGGGAAACAGCCACTTCGATGTTACCAGTGGCGATAAGCGTCTCTCCCGTCTGGCATTCGAACTTCAACAAGTCTGCCGATATAGGCATTAATGAAAGCATGACCACCTTATCGGGGCGCATTGGCGCAAGAAATTTTACGGCGGGCATGCCTTTTACCCTCGCCTTTCCTTCGTGCCATCGCTCAGTGGTTTCTATAATCATGGCCAGGAGAACGGCACCGGGCACCAGCGGATTGCCAGGGAAGTGTCCCGGCAGGGCCGGATGGGTAGAAGGTACGCACAGGATATCATTTATCATGGTCGCGTCACCCAATGGGTGCACCGTTCCGGATGGCATCCAGACAAACCGCTGACTGAAGCAGTTTCCCCCGAGCCAGCTTGCCTGTCTCATTTCTTGGCAGGTTGTCTATCAGATAAAGCGGTCGCGGCAAAAAGGCCGGATCGATGCACAACCTCAGCTCCGCCATAATGTCGTCATGAGAACAGCCCGGCGCGACAACAAACGCCATCAAGCGCGTGACCGGCCCATCCCCCTCCTCGGGCATGACAAATACTCCGTCTTTCACGCCTCCGATATTGTTCAACTTATGATTCAGGTCGTCCAACGACATGCGCTTACCGGCTATGTTGATCAAATCGGATTTCCGACTTAACAGCATCAATTGCTGTTCGCTGAGTACGCGCACGATATCGTTCAGCGGGACGGGAGCTGCGAGATGGCCGCCATGGACGGTACACTGGTCGCCATTCCCGCGCAGGGTGACACCATGCCAGGGGCGGGAGGGAAACATTTGCCGCCACGCATGCCCGAATATGCACCGGTGTAGTAACCAGAATACGCGGGGCTGGCATGGCTTCTAGGGCATGCCTGACATCTTGCGGAAAAAATGGCCGCCCGCTGTGTACCATGCTACGAGACTGCAGCGGCAGCATGATGCTGGCCTCCAACCCATACATGTGCTGGGGCGGCACCGTTGCAACGATCGAAGCGGGCTGCTCTTCTCCAAGCGCGAGTCGCGTGGCGGTACGCATCGCGACGGAGACTAATGATCCCCAGGTTTTTGAGTGAGGCTGTGGACGTCCTGTGGTCCCTGAAGTAAAAACCAGCGCCGCAATCGTGTCGTCAGGCGCGAACGGCATATCACGGACGTCGCCTGAATCGGCGTTTCGCTCATAACGGAGCGATTCTATATCGGCTGGGGGTTCATCCTGGTCCAGAATGCAATAAACATCGTCGTATTCCTCGCACATCTGCTCCAGCATTTTTGAGGCACGCCCAGGAGGAAACAAGCTTATTTGGCGACGAATCAGCGCCGCGGCAAAACCAACCAGGAAATGGTATCGATCCTCGCACAAGTTGAGGACATACCGCCTGTCCGGTAAACGCTCTGATAGTTGGGCTACATCGGCGAGAAACCCGCCACAGGTGATTATCTCTCTCCTGTACCAGGCAATCGGGTCATCAGGCTGATGGCGCCCCAACAGAGGAATAAGTGTCATCTTTGCCAGAGGTTACTTGGGGTGAGAAGAATGCATCCAGTCAACTCGAGCGAGGTTACGCAAGAATTGGGAAAGTGACGGGTGTGACTGATCGCGGTAACGCACGATACGGTAGAAGTATTCGCCGACCAAGAGCGTTGCAACAAAGACATAATTAAGAAAGTTGGTGAATAATGACCAGACCGCCAGTGGCGCAACGACAGCCAGCACGACAGATTCCAACGCCATGGCGGCAAAGAGACAGGCCCAGATCCAGGTAAGACGGCGTGTATAAACAGTAACCGTCGAATCAATATTGTGATTGATTGTCAGGCGATGGAATTTCGTAATTAGCGGTTCCCTGCCAGGCAACAGCGTATTGGCGAAAATTGCCAACATCGCCAGGTTGATAAGAATGGGAGGCAAATAAAGGGCATACCTTGTATGCGCTATCAGGTTCAGCAAGCTGAACGCTGCGATTGTACCAAATAGCAACAGAAAGCCACTGCGGCTTCGCCAGGAGCCCATAGCGCCAGCGAGAGAAGCCACTATGCAACTCGCGCTGATTAACAACAACACTATCGATGCAATCGACACCTGATCAAAAACCAGCGCTAAATGAACAGCGAGCGGATAGGCCAGCAAGAGCACACCCGTTACGATCTTGCCCCACGCAGGCATATTCCTACCGAGTACGGTGCTGCTGAATATGGCTGCTCAAAGAACGCAACGATGCGAAAATTTCAACATTGTTGCTGTCATCAGACCGCAGCTGAAATCCATACTGCTTGGAAACTGCAAGTGCAATCTCAAGTGCATCAATCGAATCTAAACCCAGGCCTTCCCGGAATAATGGTTTCACAGGATCTATAGCGGCAGGATTTATTTCTAGGTTCAAGCTATGAACCAACAGTTGGGCAACTTCTATTTCAATCGGCACCTCGGTAAGCGCCCCTTTTAGTGTTGCTTCAGCCATTATCCCCACTCCCCTTTCTTCAAAAATCTCGAAAAAATGTTTTCCTGACTTGTTAGTCGTTAAAGAATGGCATATTGATTTCAATGCGTTTTTCTACAACCGTAGGTATTCTGTGGCTATAGAACAATCACTGTCAACACAGCTGCTTCGTGAACCGCAATACCAATGCTAAACACCAAAAAAAATAGGCCCGCGTAACCGGGCCTATAGAAGCAACGTTTATTAATCCCCCATTAACAGACAAGAACTCAATTCTATTAATTTAGAGGTGGGTTAATTGCGCTTGAATTGCTCTATGTAAGTTCTGAATCCATCCGTTGTAATTGCTATGGATGTTTTTGCCGTCGTAGTCGAGATTCTCGCTACTCTTATAAAGAATGCTGTATGTTTTTGCATTAAATTTTATGCTGACTACAGCTACATGCTTGCGCAACCTCAAAGTACCAATGACCTCTCCCGAACCAGCAGGGGTCATTACCCATCCAAGGGTACCGCCCGCTCTCATTATTGCTTTCTGCACATCATCCAAGGATGCGTTAGTTTTTCCCGATATTACAGCCGCACCTTCGACGTTATATACAGGATTTGACCGACATCCCGCGGCAAACACAACCAAGAACGCAAACAGAAATATATAAATCTTTTTGAGTCGCATCTGCATGGTGACGATCCTCCTCCTTGGTAGCTGAGATTGGGAAGTTCTTGTTAGTTGAATTATCAATTCTTCATATTGAAGCAACGACTAACATCGTACGCACGTTACAATTCAAATACAGTACAGTCAAACACGGAGTTGGCCAGAACAGCGAAATTGGATGGTGCAGTATTTGCAGTAGTAACCAATTGATTCCTAATTAGAAATAGAATTAAATTTAAAATAGGAACTCGCCCCTCGATTGGCCTTCCCCCACAAATCCCAGCCGCTGTAAACTTCAGACTTCCGCGATCTTCAATTAGATAGAGTGCGTAACGTATCCTCTACACATCATCAGCATACCGCTTTGAACCGCCAATCGGCGGTAGTCGGTTGTCATTACGTGCCGCTATCGAGGCTGGCCAGTTATCTGGACGTCTCTGCCCAGAACATATTGGCCATCATAGGCTTCGGAAAGGATATTCGTGGCGCGGCGGCAACTCTCCCCTGCCCGCTCAGCGAAGTCGATACACCACAGCTTGGCAATACGAACATGGCAGAGGTGTGGACATCTCCCGCACCGGTTAACTATGGCGAACAACACGGCATACATTATTCTGCCAGTGATGAAGTTTTTTTTGGATCCATTCATATCGCCGAGTCGGGTCAGGCGCCTCTTGATGTCATCTCCTGCGAAGCCTACAAGAACATCTTTGATCTATTACAAGCACAAGGTTACCCCTATTTGATACGGGTCTGGAATTATCTGCCCAACATCAATCAGATCACCGATGGACTGGAACGGTACCGGCTCTTTTGCCTTGGAAGACATCAGGCAATTTCCGAGCGCAACAGTTTTATCGAACGCGATCTGCCAGCTGCCAGCGCCATCGGGACACGTAATGGAAATTTACAAATTTATTTTCTTGCCGCCAGGAAAGCGGGTAAGCAGATAGAGAATCCGCGCCAAATCAGTGCATTTCACTACCCACGCTGCTATGGACCCCGCAGTCCGTCATTCTCCCGGGCGGTACTCAATAAATGGGGGGACGAGCACCATCTTTACATATCAGGAACGGCCAGCATTGTCGGGCATGAAAACTGTCACAATGGTGACGTGCAGGGGCAATTAGAGGAGACATTGCGTAATATCGAGTCGTTACTGGAACACGCCAGGCACACCGCCGATATTGATTGCGGTTCCTTGATCAACCTCTCCAGCATGAAAGTTTATATCCGCAATGCTCAAGATTTTAAACAGATCAAGCGCGCCCTCGAAAAACGCATCAACCACAAGATACCCACCCTGTATTTGCAGGGAGATATCTGCCGCAACAACTTGCTACTTGAAATCGAAGCTACGTATCACAACCGCACCCTCCACATCATGTAATCTTGTCAAGCATCCTTCGGCTCGCCATCCATGTTGACAAAGTTTTTCCTACGACGTACCAATGCAAATAATACGCCTCGCCAAGCAGACGCATCACTGAGCGCAGATTCATAGAGAACTCGTCCTCCGCTGCGCACAAGTGATGCAGCATCCCCAAGCCGGCTGAGAAGGCATGACATCGTGCCAGATGAAAACGGCTTGTGATCAAAACATTCTGACTATTAAGTGCGGTACCCAGCATCACACGAGCCTGCCGCAGATTTTCCAGAGTATGGCGAGAGGCGTCTTCCGTAAGGATGCTTGTTTCAGGAATGCCGGCAGCCAGCAGGAAATCCTTGCCTGCCTGAGCCTCGGATACGCTATCAGCTCCCGTTACCCCGCCAAGAACGAGAATTTTTCCTTGGGGATTCTGCTTTTGCAGCATTACGGCGCGCGTTAGCCGTGACACATAGTCCGGCGTAACCCGGCCATTTCGCAAGCGCATACCGAGCACCAGATAGTACTCTGAAGCGGGCGCGGAAATCGGCGATTGCCGGGCGATACGGTATACCCTTCTCCACTGCCACCACAGCGAAATTCCTCCCGTCATCAGGATGGCAACGTTGGACAACAACAGCATTGCTAGCCCGTCCGCACCCACCATTAATGACTTTAGTCTAAGGCGCGGAAAGAGAAAGGCTCTGAATAACCCCCAAGGGTATAGTCCACGCGAAATCAGTCTCCACGCGACCATCCGGGTGATGCGCACAATATCCAGGACGGGACGAAAATGGCTTGCTCGCGAATTCGGTTTATAGATGGCGGAAATAGGCAAAGTTAAACTGTAAACGCCGCGCTTGGCTGCCTCGATCAATATCTCACTCTCAAACACAAAGCCGTGCGTTGTGCTCACGCGCAATTTACTGTGTCTCAACAGACTCGCAGGGTACAAACGGAATCCGGACTGACTGTCCTTGATGTAGTAGCCAGCAGCCCAGGATATCCAAAAATTCGCCACCCGGTTTGCGTAATAACGCCGGCGCGGGAAAGCGTGCCTGTCGGACATGCGTGAACCGATAATAATATGGTCAGGATGCTTATGCGCCATCTCCAGAAAACGCGGAATATCCTCAGGCTGGTGCTGGCCATCGGCATCCAAGGTAACCACAGCATTCACGCCCCGCTCTATGGCATATTGCATGCCGCGCCATAGGCTCGCTGCTTTGCCACAATTCCTTTCATTCCGCAACAACACAACGGGCAGGTCAACGATCACATCGGCAGTACCGTCGATGGAACCGTCATCGACGACGATAACATGCTGACATTGCGCCAACGCTCTACGCGCCACATCGCGAATCGTGCTCGATTCGTTATAGGCGGGGATGACAACAGCAAACTGATTCATGCCATGCCGCCGTTGATCGAAATCACCTGACCCGTGATGTACGCCGCCTCGGGCGAGGCGAGGAAACTCACTAGGTGCGCGACTTCCTCCGGCGCGCCTGCCCGTTTCAATGGAACAACTCTTTCGATATCTTCGTCGCTGAACGCCTTTTCGGTCATTGCTGTCCTGATTATGCCAGGGGCGATTGCATTTACCGTGACACCGCGCGAAGCAACTTCTATCGCCAGTGATTTCGTGGCGCCATGCAGGCCCGCCTTGGCCGCCGCATAATTGGTTTGACCGCGATTTCCCATTATCGCTGCGACCGAGGATACGCTGACAATGCGCCCCCAGCGGGTGCGGAGCATCGGCAATAGCAGAGGTTGGGTAACATTGAAGAACCCATGTAGCGATACATC
>JACQAA010000165.1 GCA_016195185.1 Pseudomonadota bacterium
GCATCTTCGACACATACGACGAGATCGTGGATGCCTGCTGCAAGGCATGGAACTCTCTCGTCGCCGTCAAAGGCCAGATCAAATCCATCGCAGAAAGAGATTGGCTTTGCACAGGTCAGAATTTATGAGGGCTGGTATAACAGACCGCAGCCAAAAATCATGGCAGCGCGACCGTATCAAGGGAACGGGGCCGAAGTTCATCCGATGCGGCGGTAAGATTCTTTATGACATGCGCGACGTGGAAGCGTGGCTTGAGGCTCGTAAATTCGAGTCCACCAGCGCATACGCAGCCGGGAGGACTCAATGAAAAATCTATCAGAAAAATCCGCCATGGACGATTTCTGCGACATCGACCCGGCGGAATTGCAAGCTATATGTCAAAAACACCGTGAGGAAAGTGGGCAAACACTGAAATATCACTGCCACATCTTTGAAATCGCGGACTGCTATATACGCAATAGTAAGCCAGTCGTCATTCTAATGGTGAAAGATTTTATCGGGACATTGGATGGAGAGGCATCAGTGTTGGAGTGGCCCGCGAATACGAAACTGCTGCTCAAAAAGATAAAATCCTGCGACAAGATTGTCTTCTGGACGTGCGCCACCGACATCACGATGAGCGAGCTTGAGTGTAACCGCGCTTGTACTTCAATCCCCTCGCGCATGTATGCCAGATAGGCCGTGGGCGTTTGCATGAAGGCCGCTGCGTTAAAAAACAATCGCAAACTGAACTTTTGAATGTTTGACGGGTCCCCCGTTAATTCTGTCATGAGTGCAGTGCTGGTGCCGCCAGTAGTGGTCTTATAAACCGCTGTAGCTGCTTCAAGACCAAAAATCTCCGCTATCCTGTGGGAATGATCATCCTGTAAAATATGGATTGCTTCATGACCCATAGTTGAATGAATCATATCTTCGCAAAAGTCTGGGTTGACCCGCATCCTGCGCACTTTTGAACGTATCATACTGCCCCTATTGGGCATGAAGGGGTCGCTTTCTAGAATGACTTGCTGATCGTGCAAAATGGCAGAGTTGATTTCCAGCCCCTTGGGCGGCCATTCTCCGAAGGAGGCGGTTAGAATCTCTTTCACGCTTGCGTAACCGCGCATTAGGAACTGGTTTGCCATTTGCTCACGCTTGTCGATGACCTGTTTCATCTACAGATCCTTCATTGACGTTTCCAGCGCACCTAATTTGACAAGAATTGCCAGCAATTTTTTCGCGGCATCCGGTGCGTCTTTCTGGGGAATTCTTTGCCCGTACTTGTTATCCCATAACTTGCTTTGATATGCCCCCCATTCATCGAGGCTCATACCCATGCCCGCCTTGGCATCGGCATAAATCGCTTGCACTACATCCTCGGGAGTCGTGCCTGAATATTTTGTAAAGAAGGTGTAGTAGCTCAACATGATCAATGTCCCGTTTTATGGTGACTTGATTCTACCATATCAATTTTTAATAAACTATTAAATTATTCATAATAATTAACAATCCGCCAGTTTTTCCCTACAGTCGGAAGTGGAGTTAGTGGGTCAGTGGGTCAGTGGGTCAGTGGGTCAGTGGGGGATAAATGTAGCTGTTATGAGTATCTGCAGATGAAATTCGTCTTTATCAGGACAATGCTGAGCGCCTCGCAAGTTTGATGAACAGGCTACTAGCATGACAAAGCCAAGCACCGATACTGCGCCTCTCAAAAAGGGACGTCATCCGAAATAAATGATCGCGTAGGAACTGGTGTCTAGGAAGCGGCGGCATGCTCTTCGTCTTTTTTCTTCTTGCCGTCTTTGGCTTCTTTATCCTTCACCTTTTTTTTATCGGAGAAGATAATCATTGGCGGGGTGTTATTGATGACGTTCTCACCCTTCACCAGGACTTCCTCTGCGCCCTCCATGCCGGGTAATTCGAACATGGTATCGAGAAGAATAATCTCGATGATCGAGCGGAGGCCGCGGGCGCCAACGTTGCGCTCAATGGCACGTTTGGCAATTTCCCGGAGAGCGTCTTCCTGGAAGGTGAGTTTGACGCCTTCCATGTCAAAAAGGCGGGCGTATTGCTTGATAAGGGCATTCTTGGGTTCGGTCAGAATTTTGATCAGCGTTTCCTCGTCTAGATCGCCCAACGTTGCAATCACTGGCAGGCGGCCAATGAATTCGGGGATCAGGCCGAATTTCAGCAGGTCTTCCGGCTGTACTTCCTTCAAAACCTCGCCGGCACGGCGTTCGTCCGGGCCCTTGACTTCCGCGCCGAACCCGATCGAAGAGGATCGCCCGCGCCGGGAAATGATCTTCTCAAGCCCGGCAAAGGAGCCGCCGCAGACAAAAAGAATATTCGTCGTATCCACTTGCAGGAATTCCTGCTGCGGATGTTTGCGGCCGCCCTGCGGTGGGACGCTGGCCATTGTACCTTCCATCAGTTTGAGCAGCGCCTGCTGCACGCCCTCGCCGGAGACATCGCGGGTGATAGAAGGGTTATCGGACTTACGGCTGATCTTATCTACTTCGTCGATATAGACGATGCCGCGCTGGGCGCGTTCGATGTTGTAATCGCAGTTTTGCAATAATTTGAGGACGATATTTTCCACGTCTTCACCGACGTAGCCGGCTTCGGTCAACGTGGTTGCATCAGTCATGGTGAAGGGAACGTCTAATATCCGCGCCAGGGTTTGTGCCAGCAGTGTCTTGCCGCTACCAGTAGGCCCGATCAACAGAATATTAGATTTCGATAGTTCGACATCACTGCCCTTGGCGAGGTTTTCGTCGATGCGTTTGTAGTGGTTGTGAACCGCGACTGACAACACGCGCTTGGCGCGGTCTTGCCCGATCACGTAATCATCCAGAACTTTTTTAATCTCACGCGGCGTGGGAATGCCTTTGCCGGATTTGACGAGCTGGGTTTTGTCCTCTTCCTGGATAATATCCATGCAGAGTTCAACGCATTCGTTGCAAATAAAGACGTTGGGGCCGGCAATGAGCTTTCTGACCTCATGCTGGCTCTTGCCACAGAAGGAGCAGTAAAGTGTATTTTTTGAATCCCCCGAAGCCGCTTTGCTCATCTCAATTTATCCCTTTTTATGCCGACGGCTCTTAAGTAAAGCCCCCACAATTTCAGGATAGAACAGCCGAGAGAGATTGCCAACTATTCTCGGATAGAAGCCAGTGTTTATGCTATGGCTTTCTACCCTCATTAACCCTATTTTAGCAGTATATACTGTTAACAAACCATGAATGTTGGAATATGAATATAAATGAAATCGTGGATAACCTTGGCGCTCTGGACGATTGGGAGGACAGGTACCGCTATTTGATCAGCCTTGGAGATCAGTTACCCGCGATGCCAGATACCCTTAAAACAGAACAAGCCAAGGTGAGAGGTTGTATGAGCCAAGTCTGGATGGTACAGGGCTGGGATAATGGCAGACTTTCGATGCGAGCGGACAGTGACGCCCAAATTGTGCGAGGGCTGGTGGCAATCTTGTATGCCGCCTTTCAGGGAAAAACGGCGGAAGAAATCAAACAAATTGATATTAATCAGCTTTTTGACAAGCTGGGTCTTAACCAGCATTTAAGCCCTAATCGCCGTAGTGGTTTCTTTGCGATGGTGGAGCGTGTGCGGTCTTTTACAGCGGACGGTACGTAATGCTGTCATTCAGGGTCTTGTAGTAATCAGCAAAAAGTTTATTTTCTAAGCTATACTGTACTCTAATCACCAGAATTGATTGCTGCCCGGTCAAATAATGCTCGACGTTATATAGTGGGCGATTGTTCTTGCCAACAGAAAACCCGGTGATGGTTGCCCATTTCAAGTCATTATTTGCACTGGTTGAAAAATCTAATTTTTTTTCTTCTAGCATGATTCCCTTGAAATCCCTTTCAAGGGTGGCCTGCATTTTTTCCTGAGTCATGCCTGTCAGAAAATTTGTGTCAGCTTTCAAAAAGGTGATCTTAGCATCAAAATAATCTCTTGTGTCCGGATCACTGCGTTGCAAAACGGCTATTTCCCCTACGGCTTCCCCATCCTGGGGCAAATTTTCCAGGTAGGGAATCTTCGGGTCATCGCCCCATATCGTGCTTACAGTGGGCGCCTCTGGCAGCATGACGGTGTATTCTGCATCGCTATTGGAATACTTGTAAAAGAGGGATGCTGAAGTGTCTTCCGCCCATGCAGGAACGGTGCATAGGAGAAATAAGCCGAAAACAATTCTTGAGCAAGCGTTCATCTTGACGTTCCTTTCATTGCCCATTTTTCCGGATCGGCATGGATTTGTTTGCCGCTCAGCATATTTTTGACTTCGTGTGGTTGTCCGTCCTTGAAGGGGGGGAACCAGACGTAAGGGATGCCCTTGCGCTCGGCATAGGCGAGCTGTCGTTTCAGTTTTGAATCGCTGTGAAACAATTCCACGTTATAGCCGCGATTGCGGAGCGTGTTCGCTGTGGTTGCCGCTTCGCCGCGGCGCGCTTCTTCCGGCAGGACGACGAGGATTTGCGTCGGCGATTTGGGACCGGGTTTGATGTATCCGTCATCCAGAAGCATCGAAAAAAGCCGTGTCAGGCCGATAGAGACGCCGATGCCCGGCAGTTTCTGGTTGATAAAGGAACCGGCCAGGTCATCGTATCTGCCGCCGCCGCCGATGGCCATGGGCTTGCCCTTGAAGCGTACTTCTACCACTGTTCCCGTGTAATAATCCAGTCCGCGGATGATGCCGGGGTTGGCGATGACGGAACCTTTGGGCAGATGTGAAAGGTTGGCGATGACGAATTTTAATTCTGCAATCCCTTGCATACAGAGATCATTTGCTCTCGGCCCTAGTATAGGAAGATTATTAAACTCCAATGAAGGCTGATTTAAGCTCGACGGAGGGTGATTTTGTAACATAGTAAAAGCTTCTTCGATCCATTTGGTCTGTACTATATCGATACATCTTTTGGCAAGCGCACTGTTCCCGCCAAAACTATCGGCAAGTATTTTTGTCACTTTTTCAACGCCGAGTTTATCTAGCTTATCAAGTTCGCGTGTCACGAATGAGACATCCTTCACGCCCAATCCCTGCAAATAACCGACGACAATCTTGCGGTTGCTGATATGCAGTTCCACCGGCGGAATATGTAAGGCTTGATAAGCTTCAAAAAGGACGGCGGGTAGCTCCGCATCAAAGTGCAGTGGCAAGTTATCCAAATTGATGACGTCGATATCGCACTGGTAAAATTCACGGAAGCGGCCTTTTTGCGGGCGTTCGCCACGCCATGACTTTTGAATCTGGTAGCGTTTAAACGGGAACACCAGATCGTTGTAGTGCTGTGCGACATAGCGTGCGAGGGGCACAGTCAAGTCGAAGTGCAGGGCAAGGCGGGCCTCTTTGTCTTCATGCGCATCGGCTTGCAGGCGGTGCAAGGTATAAATCTCTTTCTCCGTATCGCCGCCTTTGGCCAGGAGGGCGTCGACCTCTTCCACAGATGGTGTCTCAATGGAGCAGAACCCGTAGCTCTCGAACACGGCGCGGAGCTTGTCCATCCATTGCAGTTCAATGGCGCGGTACTCTGGGAGCCACTCCGGAAAACCGCTGATTGGCTTGGGTTTATAGATTTTATGTTCTTGGCTCATTTTCTCGTGTTTCTGCTGAAAAACTCATGTATATACTACTTTGCCCCTTACAGTCCGTCAACGAGTCATAAAAAATGCACATAGATCGACTATTAGAAATCATGGAATACCTGCGCACCAGCCCGGATGGTTGTGCCTGGACAAAAGAACAGACGCATCAGTCTCTCACGCCCTATTTGGTGGAGGAAACCTATGAGACTGCCGACGTCATCGATCAGGGAAAGGTTAATACAGAGTTGCGCGATGAACTTGGGGACATTCTATTGCAAATTGTTTTTCATGCACAAATTGCTGCAGAACGTAAAACTTTTACTTTTGACGATGTTGCCAAGGCGATTGTGGACAAGTTGGAACGCCGCTATCCAACCATTTTAGGCAATGAGCCAAATACTTTAAAAACCCCTCAAGAAATTGACCGCCGTTGGGAAGAAATCAAGGCTGAGGAGCGCCTCAGAAAAGGCGTTAAGCCGGATGACAGTATTCTCGATGAAATTTCACACGGCCTTCCGGCGCTGGTCCGTGCTGCAAAGCTAAAGGGCCGCGCTTCCAAAGCGGGATGGGAGTGGCCGGATGTGTCAATGCTGCTGGATAAAATCAAGGAAGAAATCGAGGAATTGCGTGCAGAAATCGAGACGCAAGTGATTGACAAGGAAAGATTAGCGGCGGAGCTGGGGGATGTGATGTTCATGATCGTGGATCTTGCTCGTTGGCATGGCCTGGATGCGGAGGACGCGCTGCGCATCACCAATAACCGTTTCGAGAAGCGCTTCCGCTACGTCGAGCAAGGGTTGAAGCGTGCCGGCAAGGATTTTAAAACTTCTACCCGTGCCGAGCGCCTGGCGCTCTGGAATGAAGCGAAAAGCCTTGAAAGGCAGCGGTGGGCTTCTTAAATTATTATGTAAATAATTAATTGCCTCTCCCATTTTTTCACTTTTTTCTGGATTTCCGGTAACGCTTGAGTTACAAGTCCGTATCGTTACCCCCCGACAATTGAATAGACTTTGCGAATCCGGTTTCCGGAGACGGGGGGTCGCAGGGGAAAAGCGGTATCGAGGAGCGTAGCTCAATTGGTAGAGTACCGGTCTCCAAAACCGGAAGTTGTGGGTTCGAGTCCCTCCGCTCCTGCCAGTTTTATAACGGTTGTAAACGACGAGGTTGATAACAGACGATGTCGAAAAATCTAGCTCAGTTTATCCGCGAGACGCGCCAGGAGGCCTTGAAAGTCAGTTGGCCAACCCGCAAGGAGACCATGACGACAACTGTTGTCGTTTTCATCATGATTTTCATTATGTCGATGATTCTTCTGGTGACGGACGGCGTTATCGCAGCCTCTGTTAAATTTATTCTTGGATTGGGAGTTGAAAAGTAATGGCGAAGCGTTGGTATGTTCTGCACGTTTATTCCGGTTTTGAAAAGAAAGTGGCCTCTTCTATCAAGGAGACAGCAGCAAAACGCGGTCTTGATCAATATATCGAAGAAGTCATGGTGCCGATTGAAGAAGTGATCGAAGTGCGTCGTGGGCAAAAGGTGAATGCTGAGCGCAAATTTTTCCCCGGTTATGTCCTTGTCAAAATGGAAATGAATGACGATGCTTGGCATTTGGTCAAGAATACGCCAAAAGTGACGGGATTTCTGGGTGCTGGCGGCACCAAGCCGCAGCCGATCACCGAGTCAGAGGCCATGCGCCTGCTGAAACAGATCACGGAAGGCGCGGAGCGTCCGCGCCCCAGCATCACCTTCGATATTGGTGAGCAGGTACGTGTGTCGGATGGTCCGTTTAATTCCTTCAATGGAGTCGTCGAGGAAATTGATGAAGATCGCAGCCGCCTCAAGGTGCTGGTGTCGATCTTCGGGCGCTCCACGCCGGTCGAGTTGGAATTCACCCAGGTTGAGAAGGTTTAACTTCCCGATTGATTTAGAAGTGAATAACCCGCCCGTAGGCGTCCAGCACGCTCTCATGCATCATTTCGGAAAGGGTCGGGTGCGGGAAAACCGTGTGCATGAGTTCAACTTCGGTTGACTCGAGCGTTTTGGCAATGCCGTAGCCCTGTATCAGTTCAGTCACTTCCGCGCCGACCATGTGTGCTCCGAGAAGCTCTCCGGTCTTGGCATCGAACACGGTTTTGACCATGCCATCAGGTTCGCTGAGTGCAATCGCCTTACCATTGCCGATGAAGGGGAATTTCCCGACCTTGACCTGATAACCTTTTTCCTTGGCTTTCGCTTCCGTCAACCCTACCGAGGCAATCTGCGGCATGCAGTAGGTGCAGCCGGGAATATTCTCTATTTTCAGCGGGTGGACGTCAGGCAGGCCTTTGATTTTCTCGACGCAGATCACGCCTTCATGAGACGCTTTATGAGCCAGCCACGGGGCTCCCGCCACATCACCGATGGCATAGACGCCTGGCTCATCAGTTTGCATCCATTGGTTAATAATGATATGCCCACGATCAACTTTCACCTTGGTGTTCTCAAGGCCAATATCCTCGACGTTGCCGGTAATGCCGACTGCAGAGATCACACGATCCACGATGACTTTTTCAATCTTGCCGTTTACCTCAATATCCGCTGTCACAGTGGTGTTTGATTTTGTGAGCTTGGCGACTTTGGCGGAAGTCAGGATTTTGATGCCCTGCTTTTCAAATTGCTTGCGGGCGAAGGCGGAAATTTCAGCATCTTCGACAGGCACAATGCGGTCCATTACTTCGGCAACCGTGACATTGGCCCCCATGTTGCGATAGAAGCTGGCGAATTCGACGCCAATCGCGCCTGATCCCACCACCAGCACCGATTGCGGCATCTCCGAGGGTGTCATGGCTTCTTTGTAGCTCCAGACCAGCTTGCCGTCCGGTTCCAGGTCTGGCAGCACCCGCGCTCGCGCACCTGTAGCAAGGATGATATGGGGAGCTTTGAGGATGGTGTCACCGACGGACAGTTTTCCCTTGCCGAGCAATTTGGCATGCCCATCAAAAACAGTGATCTTGTTCTTTTTCATCAGGTGTTTAATGCCTGATGATAGCTGCGCCGCAATTTTGCGTGAGCGGTCGATGACTTTCTTGAAATCGAAGGAAATCTTTTCAGCCTTAAGTCCGTACTCGTCCAGCCGGTGCAGCAAATGATGAATTTCGGCCGAGCGCAGTAGCGCCTTGGTAGGGATACAGCCCCAGTTGAGGCAGATGCCGCCAAGGTGTTCGCGTTCGACAAGCGCCGTGTTAAAGCCCAGTTGCGCCGCGCGGATTGCTGCCACATACCCACCCGGGCCGCCGCCAACCACGATGATGTCAAACGATTTCTCGCTCATAGCAACAGGGCCACCGGCGTTTCCTCAATTAGCTTTCTGAAGGCGGCAAGATATTCCGCGCCGACGGCACCGTCAATGGCACGATGGTCAAACGATGCTGTACAAGTCATCATGTTTGCTACTGCAAGTTTCCCATCCTTCACGGCGGCGCGTTGTTCCCCTGCACCAACCGCGAGGATACAGGCCTGTGGCGGATTGATGATGGCGGTGAATTCATTGACGCCATACATGCCTAGATTGGACACTGACATGGTACCGCCCTGAAACTCTTGCGGTTTTAACTTTCCTTCCCTCGCGCGTGCAGCCAGATCTTTGATCTCGTTGGAAATATCCTTCAGGCTTTTGTTTGACGCATCTTTAATGATAGGCGTGATCAGGCCATTGGGTGTCGCGACGGCAACGGAGATATCCGCGCGGCTGTACTGTAAAACGGCTTCCTCCGTCCATGACACATTTGCGGCTGGTACCTTCAACTGTGCCATTGCCGCAGCTTTGATAATGAAATCATTGACAGATAGCTTGTAGCCTTGTGCGTTCTCGTTGACTTCCTTGCGTACCTGCAGCAGCTTGTCGATATCGCAATGGATGGCTAGATAATAATGCGGGACGGTTTGTTTGGATTCCAGCAGACGCTTAGCAATGACCTTGCGCACCATGGAGTTAGGGATAGCCTTGTAAGGCATTTGGTATGCGTCGGCCATGGCCTTGGCGTCAATGGAAGAAGCCGGTGCGGATTTCGCAGGCATCGCTGCTACAGGCGTTTTATCAAGATCAGCCTTCACAATGCGGCCATGCGGGCCGGAGCCTTGTATGCGGGAGAGGTCAAGACCCTTTTCTTTGGCAAGGCGGCGTGCAAGAGGGCTGGCAATATTACGCGGCATAGGACACCTTCTTGACGGCAGCGACAATATCGTCTACTTGCGGCAGCGCGAGTTTTTCGAGGTTTGCGGCATAAGGCATCGGCACGTCTGCACCATAGACGCGTACCACTGGCGCATCCAGATCATCAAAGCAGGATTCCATCATGATCGCTGCTATTTCAGCGCCGATACCGGCATAAGGCCAGCCTTCCTCGACGGAAACAAGGCGGTTAGTCTTTTTCACGCTGTTAGAAATCGTTTCAGTATCCAGCGGGCGGATTGTGCGCAGATTAATCACTTCCGCCTGGATGCCTTGTTCGCTCAGTCTTTCTGCGGCTTGGAGCGCCACCCCCACCATGCGCGAGAAGGCGGTGATAGTAACGTCTGTCCCCGTGCGCTCTACTTTCGCTTTGCCAATGGGGAGAACAAAATCAGGATCGGTTGGTACTTCGAAGCTTTGGCCGTACATGATTTCATTTTCGAGGAATACCACGGGGTTCGGGTCGCGGATTGCAGCTTTCAGCAGGCCCTTGCAGTCTTCACCAGACCATGGGGCAATGACTTTCAGTCCGGGTATATGCCCGTACCAGCTGGCATAGCATTGCGAATGTTGTGCCGCCACTCGTGAGGCGGGGCCATTCGGCCCGCGAAACACAATGGGGCAGCCAAGCTGTCCACCGGCCATATAGAGCGTTTTGGCCGCCGAGCTGACAATATGATCAAGCGCCTGCATGGCAAAATTCCATGTCATGAATTCGACGACTGGTTTCAAGCCTGCAAAAGCCGCACCAACACCAAGGCCAGCAAAACCATACTCTGTGATCGGCGTATCGATAACGCGTTTGTCGCCAAATTCCTGCAGCAGGCCCTGCGTGACTTTATAGGCGCCTTGATATTCGGCAACTTCCTCGCCCATAACGAAGACCTCTTTATCCCGCCGCATTTCTTCCGCCATGGCATCGCGTAGCGCCTCGCGGACCGTCATCGTTTTGGTGGGACCGGTATAGGTTTTTTCTTGCTGCACAATAGCGGGCGAGGCAGGAGCGGGAGGCGGACGCAGGCTACATGAATCTTGCGGGGCGGCAGCTTTTGTGGAGGCAGCGGCAGGCGCTGGAGCCGATGACGGAGCGGACGATGCGGTACTCTCGCCTTCTTCCAGTAAAATAGCGATTGGCGTATTCACGGCCACGCCATCAGTGCCTGCGGCCACCAGAATTTTTCCAATCACACCCTCATCGACCGCTTCAACTTCCATCGTGGCCTTGTCAGTCTCGATTTCGGCGATGACTTGTCCGGCTTTGACTTTATCGCCCTCTTTCTTGAGCCACTTGGACAGCTTGCCTTCCGTCATGGTCGGGGAGAGGGCGGGCATAAGAATCTGGATGGACATACTTCCGCTTCCCTTTACAGCAAAACGTTAGTCCAGAGCTCTGACGGGTCAGGCTCAGGGCTCTGTTGCGCGAATTCAGCGGCGGTATTGATGATATCCTTGACGGTTTTATCGACGGCCTTGAAATCATCTTCTTGATATTTACCGAGCCCCAGAATGACCTGGCGGATATTCTCGATCGGGTCATGCTGCTCGCGCATTTCCTCCACCTCTTCCTTGCTACGGTATCTGGCGGGGTCGGACATGGAATGGCCGCGGTAGCGGTAAGTATTCACTTCCAAAATCATCGGCCCCCTGCCGCCGCGCACATATTCGACTGCTTTCAGCGCTGCGGCACGTACCGCCAGCACATCCATGCCGTCGACTTTCTCCCCCGGAATGCCAAAGCCTTCGCCGCGCTTGCAAAAATCGCCGGCCGCGTGGCGTTTCTGGCTAGTGCCCATGCTGTAGCCGTTGTTCTCAATAATGAAAATAATAGGCAGTTGCCACAGAGCGGCCATGTTGTAGGCCTCATAAACTTGCCCCTGATTGGCTGCCCCGTCGCCATAATAGGCAGTTGTGATGCCATTATCATTGCGGTATTTATGCGCGAAAGCGAGTCCAGCGCCCAAGGGAACCTGCCCGCCGACAATTCCGTGGCCGCCATAGAAATGTTTTTCACGGCTGAACATATGCATCGAGCCACCCTTGCCCTTGGAATAGCCGCCGATCCGGCCTGTCAGTTCCGCCATTACACCATTGGCCTCCATGCCGCATGCCAGCATATGGCCGTGGTCGCGATAGGCGGTAATAATTGTGTCCTGGGGCTGGAGCGCGGATTGTATGCCCGTTACTACGGCTTCCTGCCCAATGTATAAATGGCAAAAACCACCGATTAGCCCCATACCGTAGAGTTGCCCGGCTTTCTCCTCAAAACGGCGGATCAGCAGCATGTCCTTGTAGAACTGCATCATCTGTTCGGGAGTTGCGATATTGGAAGATTTGGGAGCCGCCAAGGAGCTTCCTCCGCCGTTGGGATCTTGAGCTTTACCTAGTTAAGCGAGTAGGGGGGATTTTGCAAGTTGAAGAATGTGCCATATTTTGACATAAAGATATAGATTTACTTTTTGAGGACAACTCTTTCGTCAGGGCTGACAAACCCCAGCACAACCCGTGCCCGCTCGTCGAGCATGTCGAGATCGAGGCTGCCAGGGCGTAGCAATTTCACGCGATTTTCAATCTGCAGGCGTTCGGTGTGCAACTGATCATATTTCTTCTGGAGTGTGGCGATTTTCTGATCCACCCCACGCAATGCAAAGTACCCCATATCGCCGTGCATCAGATGAAATCCAAAATATATAAATAATCCAAAGCTAAGGGTTGTAGCCAATAACTGTGAAATAAGGTTGCGTTTATTTTTGGGTAAGCCATTCATATCTTTATAGAATCACAGCAGAGTCAGGGCGTCAATTAAAAGATGGGAGCTTTTGTTGGCAGCACTCCGTGATCTTGCAGGAATGATTGACATAGTATTTAGGCGGTGATAGGTTGTGGCACCTTTGAAAGGAAAGACGATGACCAGCCAACACCACATCTCCCTGCACAATTTTAAAATCGGCAATGACCTGCCATTTGCCCTGATCGCGGGGCCGTGTGTCCTGGAGAGTAAAGATCATGCCTTTGACATGGCTGGTGCTTTGAAAGAAATGGTGCAGAAGCTCAGTCTCCCGCTTATTTATAAAACCTCCTTTGATAAAGCCAATCGGACTTCGCTTAAGGCCGGGCGGGGCATGGGTCTCGAAAAGGGCCTGATGATTTTTGACGAGTTGCGCAAAAAAATGAACCTGCCGATCATTACTGATGTACATGCACCGGAGCAATGCGCCGAAGTGGCTACAGTCGTCGATGTATTGCAAATTCCGGCCTTTCTTTGTCGCCAGACGGATTTGCTGGTGGCAGCCGCCAAAACCGGCAAGGCTATCAATGTCAAAAAGGGCCAGTTCTTGGCACCGTGGGACATGAAGAACGTTGCGCTCAAGATCACCGAGAGTGGAAATCCGAATGTGATGCTGTGTGAACGTGGTGTGACTTTCGGTTACAACACATTGGTCAATGATATGCGGGCCTTGCCGATCATGGCGGAAACGGGTCATCCGGTTGTGTTTGATGCCACTCATTCCGTACAGCAGCCGGGTGGTGCCGGCACCGCCACCAGCGGTGATCGTCGTATGGTCCCGTTCCTCGCCCGCGCGGCTATAGCAGTCGGTGTTGGCGCTGTGTTCATGGAAACCCATCAGGATCCTGACAAGGCCCCCTCGGACGGCCCCAATATGATGAAACTGAAAGAGATGCCAGCTTTGCTGGAACAGCTGATCTCTATCGACCGTCTGATCAAGCCGCGATCCTATGCAGCGAAAACAAAAGCAGCTTAACCTATAAAATCAAGGAGTCTGCAATATGGGTGATATCAATTTTGATCTGACAAAAAATAAGAAATTTTTGCTGTTGTCCTATACCTTGGCGGCCGCTGGTGCTGTGACAGGTATTGCCCTGACATCGGCTGCTACGGTACCCGCGATTATTGTCGCAGGGGCAGTTGGCGCTGTAGCTGGAGGGGTCGGCGTGCCGGTTGTTGCTACCGCCGTTGCCGGTGGGGCGGCTGGGTTGTTTAGCTTGGCGAAAGGGTGGAAACGTAGCATGAATGAACTGGCTGTCATCCCACTGGGTGTAGCTGTTGTGGGCATGTCGTCCGCCAAGGCGATGTTTGGGACCCCGTTTCAGGCAGTGTTCAAGGGGTTAAAATCCGCGTTTAATAGAAAAGCGGCGCGATCCGGCGGTCGGTCGCCTGCTGTAAAGGCGCCCGCTCCAAAACCCTAAATTTTGCCATACACGTTAGGCGATAATGCTAATCTGTCAGCCGCAGCGTTGACGGTC
Organism: Pseudomonadota bacterium; assembly: GCA_016195185.1. Lineage (GTDB taxonomy): Bacteria > Pseudomonadota > Alphaproteobacteria > Micavibrionales > UBA2020 > PALSA-926. Next base: position 14,060 of record JACQAA010000165.1, read on the forward strand.
ACGCTGGCCTGGGCTAGTCTCACCTTCAGCCACCAAGGAGCAGTATATTATGACAGCGATTATTGACATTATTGGGCGTGAAATTCTCGACAGCCGCGGTAATCCGACGGTGGAAGTCGATGTCGTGCTGGAAGGTGGCGCCATGGGGCGTGCTGCTGTCCCTTCTGGCGCCTCTACGGGGGCCCATGAAGCCGTTGAAAAACGCGATGGAGATAAGAAGCGCTTTCACGGCAAGGGCGTGCGCAGCGCTGTGGAATCTGTCAATACGGAAATTTTTGAAACTATCGCCGGCATGGAGGCGACCGAACAAAATCTCATCGACCAAACCATGATTGATCTGGACGGCACTGAGAATAAGAGCCGCCTTGGCGCCAATGCCATCCTCGGAGTCAGTCTGGCAGTTGCCCACGCGGCGGCGAATGCCTTGGACCTCCCTTTGTACCGTTATGTCGGGGGTACGTTCTCGCACCTGCTGCCTGTCCCGATGATGAATATCATCAATGGCGGGGTGCATGCCGACAATACGATCGATTTTCAGGAGTTCATGATTATGCCGGTGGCGGCAGACAGAGTTGCGGATAGTATTCGCATGGGTTCCGAGATATTTCATACGCTTAAGAAAATTCTCTCTGAAAACGGGTTGAATACTTCCGTTGGCGACGAGGGCGGATTCGCACCAAATATTAAAAATCCGGAACAAGCGCTTGGAATGATTGAAAAAGCTATTACGACATCTGGTTATAAATGCGGGGATGATGTTGTATTGGCTCTGGATGTCGCTTCAACCGAATTCTTCAAAAATGGCAAATATCATCTTGCAGGAGAAGGTAGAACTCTGAGCTCCGATCAAATGATTGCTTACTATGAGCAGTTGGCCGGAAAATTCCCCATTATGTCGATTGAAGACGGTATGGCGGAAGATGATTGGGAGGGATGGGCAGAATTGACAGCGCGCCTCGGTAACAAAATTCAGCTGGTCGGTGACGATCTGTTTGTCACGAATCCGAAGCGTCTGCAGCGGGGCATCGATTCAAAGTCCGCCAATGCAATTCTTGTTAAGGTAAATCAAATCGGCACGCTGACTGAAACCTTAAATGCGGTACAGACGGCCCAAAAAGCCGGCTTTGGTGTGGTTTTCTCCCATCGCTCCGGCGAGACGGAAGACTGCACGATTGCCGACCTCACGGTTGCCACGAATGCGGGCCAGATCAAAACAGGCTCCCTGTCACGTTCCGATAGAATTGCCAAGTACAACCAGCTGATCCGTATTGAGGAAGAGCTGAGTTCTTCCGGCCATTTCGCGGGAAAATCCATACTCAAACAGGCAGTACGTCCGGCACTCAAGACTGTTGAGAGGAAGAAGAAACAGGCCTGAGCGGGATGTCTCTTTGAAACATTCTCCATTTATCGATGGCCTGCGTGCTATTGCCGTTTTGCCGGTGATTTTCTTTCATTTTAACTTGCCATATTTTACGGGCGGTTATATTGGTGTTGACGTTTTCTTCGTCATTTCCGGCTTTCTGATCGCAGGCATTATCCATGAGCAGATGCAGCAGAAGAAATTCTCTATTGTCCGCTTCTATGAACGCCGTGCCCGCAGGATCCTGCCCGCATTATTTGTGACTTGCTTTCTCAGCACCATCGTTGCGCTGGTGTTGTTTCTGCCCAATGATTTTATTTTCTTTGCCAAATCTTTGAAGGGGGTTGCACTTTTTGGCTCGAACTTTGTTTTTGCCCGCTATGTGGGTTATTTCGCCGATGCCCTATCAGTCAAGCCGCTGCTGCATACCTGGTCGCTGGCTGTCGAGGAGCAGTTCTACGTGTTTTTCCCACTGATCCTGTATTTCTTTAATCGCCTCTTCAAAAACCGGAACCGCGCCTTATATGTGGCTCTGTGCATTTTGTTCGTGCTCTCTTTTGGCCTCAATGCCAGTCTTGTTACCAGTGACCCTGAGAGGACTTTCTATCTTCTCCATACGCGGGCATGGGAGCTCCTGGCTGGCGCCATTCTTGTTCTGAGTCTGAAAAAAATTACGTTGTCGCAATTCGCCAGAGAAATGCTGAGTTTTGCCGGAATGGGCATTTTACTGGCTTGTTTCGTGCTTTACAGCCGTGACACCATATTTCCGGGGGTGGCGGCAGTATGGCCAGTTCTCGCTACTCTCTTTCTTATTGCTGCCAATAGGGACAGTGGTACTGTTGTCGGGCGGGTGCTCACCACTGCGCCTTTTGTGAAGGTCGGACTGATTTCCTACGGCCTCTATCTTTATCATTGGCCGGTGCTGGTTTTTGCGCGTTATTATCTGGATCGTGACCTGACGGCTGCCGATACGTTACTGGCCATTCCGTTCATAGTTGTGCTGTCTCTTCTCTCCTATATTCTTGTCGAGCACCCCATCCGTTCAGGCGCCCTGCTGGTCAAAAGAAAGGGGCTGTTCCTATTTTCAGCTGGCGGGTTAATGATACTGTGTGCGATAGCCCTGTTGATCATGCGCAGCCATGGCCTTCCCTCCCGCTTTAACGGTGCCGCGTTGCAATATGCTGCCGGACAGCAGGATACGAACTGGCGGCATCTCGAATGCAGTGAAAATAGCGTTCATACCCTCGACGAAAAAAATGTCTGTCGTCTGGGAACGGACTCACGACGCCCCCTGGATTTTCTGCTGTGGGGCGACAGCCATGCCGGCTCTCTATCCCCCGTTGCTGATCTGCTGGCCCAGCAACAGGGACTGGCGGGCGGTATCACCATTTTTAGTGGTTGCCCGTCTTTACTGGGTATTGAGCGTGCCGACCAGCATATCACCTTCTCCTGTCAGGAGGCGAATGACAGGATCTTTAATTTGATCCGCAAGGGTAAGATTAAAAATGTTCTGCTGGTGAATAGGTGGGATATGTATGCACTGGGCTGGGAAAAAGGGGGCATGGAGACAACGCGGACGCCGGTTATTTCCTTCCGCCGGTCGGATGGAACTCTGCTCACCGGAAAAGACGCCTTTGCGGCTTCTTTCAAAGAAACTGTTCGCAGGCTCCGGACGTTGGGCGTAACAGTGTGGATTTTGAAACAGGTGCCCCCGCAGCTTGTTCACATCCCTACTGCCCTTGCCAAGGCTGTTTATCTTGGTCACGATCCTGACAAGCTGAAACGTTCCTACCAGGACGTGCTCAACCGGCGCCGTTTTCTTGA
>JACQAA010000146.1 GCA_016195185.1 Pseudomonadota bacterium
GGCTACAAGAAACCGTTCCTGACCGTAGAGGAAGGCGTCAGCCGTTACCTGCGCCAATTGCTGAAAAAAGAAAAGAAATGATAATGCACGCCTGCAAGGTATTTACTAACTTATCTGTTAACGTTCGGTATAACTGACACCATGAAAAAGAATATGCTGGAAAACAAGATTGTCTCGGTTGTCGGTCTTGGTTATGTGGGGCTGCCGCTTGCTGTCGAGTTTGGCAAGCGCATGGCCACCATCGGGTTTGACCTCAATGAGGTAAAGCTTTCGAATTACAGGAAATCTTGCGACCCAACGGGCGAGGTTTCCGAACAGGATCTACGTTTGGCGGCGAATCTCACGTACACCAGTGATACTCGCGATCTGGCACGGGCGGACTTTTTTATCGTTGCCGTACCCACGCCGGTGGACGATGCGCATCAGCCGGATTTCAGCCCCCTGTATTCTGCGTGCAAGACCATTGCCCCGCATATGAAAAAAGGCGCGATCGTCATATTCGAATCGACAGTATATCCGGGTGCGACGGAGGAGGTTTGTATTCCGGTACTTGAAGAGGGATCCGGGAAGAGATGGATGCAGGATTTCCATGTTGGGTATTCTCCTGAGCGCATCAATCCAGGCGATAAAGAACATACCCTGACCAGCATTGTCAAAGTGGTTTCCGGTGACGATGCCAATACTCTGGAAGCCGTGGCCCAGCTATATGAGATGGTTGTCAAGGCAGGCGTATTCCGTGCCTCCAGCATCAAGGCAGCAGAGGCGGCGAAGGTTATCGAGAATACGCAGCGTGATCTCAATATCGCCTTGATGAATGAATTGGCCATCATCTTTCACAAGATCGGTATCGACACGCTGGAGGTTCTGGAGGCGGCGGGGACAAAGTGGAATTTTCTTCCATTTCGTCCAGGGCTGGTCGGTGGGCACTGTAATGAATTGAAAACCTTTGGTGTGCACGTATCCGTGCATGATCCCGTGGCTGATACACAGGAAGCAGCTCACGAGTATGGCGTGAAATTGTGCGACTGGAAGGATCTTCCGTCCGCCAGTGCCATCGTGGCGGCTGTCGCCCACAATGAATTTCTGGCAATGGGAATGGCAGACCTGCTCAAGAAGCTGGAACGCGGCGGTTGTTTTATCGATGTCAAATCACGCTTCAACGCCAAACAGATCGTTGCCGCCGGCGCCCATGTGTGGCGTTTGTAGGCCAGGTGGCCGGATTGATGTCGCGGGAGAAAAAGATACTGCGAAAATGGTATCTGGTGTATAGCAAACCGCGGCAGGAGACGGTGGCGAAGGTAAATCTGGAACGACAGGGATATGAGACGTATCTGCCACTCATGCGCGCGCCGCGGCGCCGCAAGGGCAAGATGGTTTCCGTCGTGGCGCCCATGTTTCCCCGTTATTTGTTTATTCACTTGAACAGCGAAACCGATAATTGGGCGCCGATACGCTCGACCCTGGGGGTTGTTTCTGTCGTCCGTTTCGGACGCGACCCATCCGAGGTGCCGGATAAGCTTATTGCCGTACTGCGCGGGCGCGAGGACGATACCGGCATTCATGTATTGCCGCCGGATGAGTACAAAGCCGGAGCCCGGGTGCGCATCACGCAGGGCGGGTTTGCCGGGTATGAAGGGATATTCCATTCGGCCAATAGCCGCCAACGGGTTACGGTTTTGCTGGATCTTCTGGGCCGGCGCGCGCAGGTTCATGTGGATACAGATTTCATTGAGCCGGCCAGTTAACCCGCCACATTTCCTTGATCTGCATGGATAAATGTATATAGTGTTCATTAGATGAACACTAGAGCTGACAGGGAAGAGCAGTTGGTGCTCGAGGTGCTCGATGCGGTCGGTAAACGCAGCGACCTCAGCCAACGGAGCCTCGCGGGCGACATGGGCATAGCACTGGGCCTCGCCAATTCCTACCTCAAACGCTGCATACGTAAAGGCTTTATCAAGATCAGCGAGGCGCCCGCCAATCGCTATCTTTATTATCTCACCCCCAAAGGCTTTACCGAAAAAAGCCGCCTCACCGTCAAATACCTGTCCTCGTCTTTTTCCTTCTATCGCAAAGCGGGCGAGTCCTGCAACGAGATTTTTGCAAAGTGCGAAGCCAATGGCTGGTCTCGAATTCTGTTATATGGCATGTCCGACCTGGCCGAGATCGCCTTGCTCCGTGGACAGGAGATGCGCGTTGAGGTGATAGGCATTGTGGATCCACATACCGAGCGCCGGCGGTTGGCCGGGGTTCCCGTCTGGCGGACCTTTGGGGATGCCGGGTTGTTCGATGCTTGTGTGCTGACAGAACTGAATTCGCCGTTGCTGGGTTACGAGCAGCTGTTAAAAGTGGTTGACCGGGAGCGTGTACTGGTCCCGGAAATATTGCGGCTTGAATAGCCCGTTGGGCTGAAGAAATAGTTCTTTTCCCTGCCGGGCCGTAGCTGGAGCGGGGAAATAGACGGATGCTGTGCGGAACAGGGTAGTGTTCTGCATGGCGGTAGCGTGTCAAAATACGGGTAAATGTTCTTAAAACGAGCGAAGGTAAGAAAATCATGAAGGTTATGATCACAGGGGTTGCCGGGTTCATCGGCTCGACGTTGGCTATAAGGTTGCTGGAGCGTGGAGACACCGTCTACGGTATCGACAACATGAACGATTACTACGACGTGACGCTCAAGGAAGCGCGTCTCAAACGTTTTCTGAAAAATCCGCATTTCCAGTTTCAGAAACTGGATATTGTGGATCGGGATGGCATGACAGAGCTGTTTAAAGTTCAGCGTTTCGATGCTGTGATGCACCTGGCGGCCCAGGCCGGAGTCAGATACTCCATCACCAACCCTCAAGCCTACGTGGATGCCAATCTGGTCGGGTTCGGTAATGTCCTGGAAGGTTGCCGGCATGGCGGTGTCAAGCACCTTGTCTTTGCCTCTTCCAGTTCAGTGTACGGCGCGAATACCAAGTTGCCATTCTCCGAGCATGATAATGTCGACCACCCGGTTTCGCTGTATGCGGCCACGAAGAAAGCCAATGAGTTGATGGCGCACAGTTATGCGCATCTCTACAAGCTGCCCTGCACCGGCCTGCGTTTCTTCACGGTATACGGGCCATGG
>JACQAA010000147.1 GCA_016195185.1 Pseudomonadota bacterium
ACTGGCAGCCCGCAAACGGGCCATGACGCGCCCGCGCAAAACCATGGTAACGACCATCATGATAAGGTTTGCCAGATTTGCGTATTCTCCAAGATCCTCTCTCATCTGGCGCTTTATACCTTTGTGGCGGTAGTATTCGCCGTCCTTTCTGCATGCTGCGTTATTTCAATTGCCAACTATTTCCACCGCCAAAATAGCGTATCGGTTTATCCTGCCCGCGCCCCTCCTGCCTTTCTTTCCTAAACATCAGTCGAACTTTATTTAACTGACACAGGAAAGAAAGGAATTCCTCTTGTGACCCGTATATTCATGGGGACGGTCTGCATGACCGTCCTGCTATCCCTGTCCGCGCCAGCTTGGGCGGAAGATACCGCATCTGAACTTCAAAGCCTGAAAGCTGAAATAGCAAAGATGCAGGAGCGCATCAACCAGCTTGAGCAAGCCCAACAGCAGGCCGCCGTTGCAGCCTCGGCAGCCCCCGTTTCTGGCGCGCAATCAAATGATAATGCCTTCAACCCGGCCATCAGCGCCGTGCTGAACGGTCATTTTTCAGCCTTTAGCAATAAGAACCCGACAGTTGCAGGTTTCGGTACAGGAGACGATGGCAAGCATGGCTCACAGGGGCTGTCGCTGGATGAAAGCGAGCTGGGCATCTCTTCCAACGTCGATGACAAATTCGCAGCGCAAATAACAGCATCCCTGAGTGAAGCAGGCGCTTCCGTCGAGGAGGCCTACGTCAAGAGTCTGGGATTGCCGGGTGGGCTTGGCTTTAAGGCAGGGCGGTTCCTGCAGCCGGTCGGCTACCTGAACGAACACCATGGCCACACAGACGATTTTGCCGACCGGCCGCTGCCAAGCCGCATCTTCCTGAATAACGAATACAAAGATGATGGCGTGGGAATGTCGTGGATATTACCAACAAACACTTACGCTGAAATCGGCGGCAGCGCTCTGCGTGGGGATGATTTCCCGGCGGGCAACGTTGACCAAGCGCATTCCGGCGCCTGGGCTGCTTACAGCAAAATTGGCGGCGATATTGGCGCAAACCAAAACTGGCTACTCGGATTCTCCACCCTGCAAGCCAGCCCCAGCCTACGTAAAGGCAACGATGATACCGTCAAATTTATCGGTGATAGCGACCTTTATTTAGCATCCGTGCGCTACATCTGGGACCCGACAGGCAACAGCCTTGAGAAAGAGCTGACCTTGCAAGGTGAGTACTTCTGGCGCAAGGAAGATGGTACGTATGAGGATACCGGTGCGGTGACAGGCGCAGTACCTTTTAATGGCGGCCAGACGGGGTGGTACGCTCAAGGTGTATATAAATTCCTGCCACAATGGCGTGTCGGGGCACGTTACAGTCAACTTAATCCGGATAATGTTCCGGCTGGCCTCGTTGCCAGCGCGCTAGATGCACACGAACACAATCCGTGGAACGCCGCCCTGATGACTGACTGGACAAATAGCGAATTCAGCCGTGTCAGACTACAATACGGCCATGAAAATCCGGCCGCCGGAAAGCAGGATGACCAGATCATACTGCAATATATCATGGCAATCGGCGCACACCCTGCACATACGTTTTAAAATCAGAAAGGAAACCTAAATATGAAACATTTATTATTTATCTGCACCCTCATGGTGTTCTGCTTCCCGGCCATGGCCAAAGCCGAGATCAATATCTTCGCTTGCGAGCCTGAATGGGCGGCACTGGCAAAGGAAATCGGCAAAGATAATGTTTCGGTGACGGCGGCAACGCGGGGTACAGAAGATCCGCACCACGTCCGTGCTAAGCCAAGCCTTCTGGCCGCTATGCGTAAAGCGAATGTGGTTTTCTGCACTGGTGCAGGTCTTGAGGCGGGATGGATGCCTGTTCTCATGCAGCAAGCGGCAGGGGCAGCCGTCCAGAATGGCGCAGTCGGCAATTTCATGGCCTCGGATTATATCGCCTTGATGGATAAACCGCAGCGCGTGGACCGCTCAATGGGTGACGTTCACCCCGAAGGCAACCCACATATCCAGACCGACCCGCGCAATATTCTTGTTGTCGGCAAAGCCTTTACCGAAAGGCTGTCGCAACTGGATGCGGCCCATGCGTCTGCTTATCAGGCTAACCTTGCGGATTTCACCTCGCGCTGGCAGGTCGATATGAAGAAGTGGGGAGCGATCGCCGCAAAGCTGCGGGGAACTCCGGTTGTCGTTTACCACGATGAATGGAATTACCTCAATCGCTGGCTTGGATTAAAAGAAATAATAACGCTTGAAGTCAAGCCCGGCATCCCGCCGACACCCTCTCATCTGCAAGACGTTCTGGCTGCATCAAAAAACGCGGATGTGAAAGTCATCATGCTTTCACCTTTTGACGACGAGCAGGCGGCGGAATGGCTAAAAGGGCAAATGGGCGCAAAAATCGTCAAGTTGCCCTTTACAGTGGGCGGCATTGACGGCACAGATACGCTTGAGGCCACCTTTGATCGCACACTGCAAGCACTTGAAGGGGGTACGTCATGAGTCATCTTTCAATGGAAGGCATGCCGGGGCTCATCGCCCCGGCACTTGCCGCGGGACTTGTTGTCGCTTCAACACACGTTCCGCTAGGACGTGAAGTTTTAAAGCGGGGCATTATCTTCCTTGACCTTGCCGTGGCGCAGATTGCAGGGCTGGGCGCCGTTGCTGCCGTCGTATGGATGGGATGGGATGGCATCGGTGGGCAAATCGTTGCGTTCCTCTGCGCCCTTGGTGCAGCCTTTGCCTTTTCCTGGTTGGAAAAGAAAGGACAGACAATACAGGAAGCCTTTATCGGCTGCGCCTTCGTTCTGGCGGCTTCGCTGGTTATTCTCATTTTTTCGGGCGACCCGCATGGCGGGGAAGATGTCAGCAACCTGCTGGCCGGGCAGATTTTGTGGGTGCAATGGAAAGCTGTTGGTCTCACAGCGCTTGTTTATGCACCCATGTTTGCAATTTTGCTGTTCCGACCGGAAACGGCGAAAAAGTTTTTCTACCTGCTGTTCGCTGCCAACATTACCTTATCGGTGCAGCTTGTTGGGATATACCTTGTCTTCGCCTCGCTTATCCTGCCCGCGCTGGCAACCGCAAAGGTTCAGGGGCGCAAGGGTATCGTCAAAGGCTGGTGCATTGCTTTTGCTGCGGTATTTGGTGGTCTGGTATTTTCCGCCCTGACCGACTTGCCCTCCGGCCCCGCGCTAGTTTGGGCCTACGCGGCAGCAGCTGCGGCAGTTTCTCTTAAAAAATTGAAACTTTTTAATCAAACCGTCTGATTTGCAAGATCAATAAAACAAGAGCAGCACCTGCCAGTGAAGGCAAGGGCTGCTTTTGTTTAGTATAGTCTCAAATCTAAAGACGACTACTCGCCGTCGCGTTCCTTGCGTTTGCGCTCCAGCTTACGATAACGTCGGACGGCCTCAGATGCTTCACGCGCCTTTCTTACCGATGGCTTCTCGTAGTGCCTGCGGATTTTCATTTCGCGGAAAATACCCTCACGCTGCATCTTTTTCTTCAATGCGCGTAGTGCCTGGTCAACATTGTTATCGCGTACAACGACTTGTACTATAGTGATCACCCCTTTCGTGTTTTCATAGTGTACAGGTTGCTAACTGTGTGTTTTTAACATAGGCTGCGGAAAATGGGAAGGCGTTATATTAAAATTGCCCCTCTTAACCGGCCTCAGTCGCAACGTCAGACCATAAAAGCAATATAATACAAGGCATTAGGAAGGTCGCCCGCTACCCCCCAGAAACGCCGCTAATAGGCGGTTCTGCTTCTTTCCACCGGCTTGTTGCGATCAATCTTCATGGTGATCGACAAATAGTTGACGAGATCGCGCAGGGTGATCACCCCCATAAACTCGCCGTCATCTGCCACGAGCAATTGTTCCTTGGCGTGCTTTTGCATGATCTCCAGCGCGTCCGCCGCACCCGTGTCGGAAGAGATGGCGCTCGTCGGCGTGAGCGACTCCATGACGCTGGCAACGTGTAACCAATGCCATTTATGCCGGTCCAGCGACAAAATCGATTGCAGC
>JACQAA010000163.1 GCA_016195185.1 Pseudomonadota bacterium
AGATCAAACCCCTCCTCGGCAATGTCAACAATTCGGTCGTTGACAATGAGTCTGACCGTCACATCCGGGTATTTATCAAGAAAGGAAGAAACAGCTGGGCCGAGAAATTTGTTGCCAAAGCTCAAGGGGGCGCTAATTTTTATATCACCCACTGGATTCTCATTCGCATAGCGCAGATTTTCTTCCACTTCTGCCAGCTCATCCAGAAATTTGCGGGCGTGTTCGACGTAGACATAGCCCGCTTCTGTCAGGTTCAAGTGGCGGGTGGTGCGCTGCAAAAGACGTGTTCCTAAATAATCTTCAAGATCCTTGATACGCTTGCTGATGACAGAATTGGCCAGATTTAGGCGATTGGCGGTTTCAACAAAACTGCCGGTTTCCGCCACCGTAACTAAAGTAATCATGTTTGCTAATCTGTCCATTTTATTATTCTAAAAATTAGAATAGTTAGTTATATACTTATTATATTAATCTAATTAAAAGAATAGTATACGATTAACTTGTGAAATGGTCAGAACAGGATGGAAAATGTTTACCGTAAGAAAAAAAGAAGAACGTGGTTCTACAGAGGCCTCCTGGCTCAAAAGCCAGCACAGCTTCTCCTTTGGCGAGTACTATGACCCGCAGAATATGGGTTTTGGCCATCTTCGCGTCATTAACGAGGACTGGATTATCCCCGAGTCCGGATTTGGTACGCATGGTCATAAAAACATGGAAATCGTCACCTACATTCTGGCCGGGGAATTAACGCATAAGGACAGCCTCGGCACAGGTTCAGTCATCCGCCCTGGGGAAGTCCAACTCATGAGTGCTGGAAAAGGTATCTTGCACAGCGAAGTGAACGCTTCCCCTTTGGCAGAAGTGCATTTGCTACAAATATGGATTATGCCGAATGAACAGAACACTCGGCCGAAATACCAGCAAAAGGCCTTCCCTCCAGAACAAATGCAAAACCGCTTCCGGCTGATTGTCTCCCCAAATGGAGAGAACGGATCACTTATGATAAAGCAAGACGCCAAAGTTTTGGCCCTCCGTCTCGCAGCCGGACAAACGGCCAGCGTTGAGATGAGCGCTCGGCGTAAATATTGGCTACAAGTTGCACAAGGCGGCGTGGTTAGAGCACAAAATCAACCACTTGAAGCAGGAGATGCCCTCGCCATTGACCATGAACAGGGTACGCTGACCCTGACAGCCCACCAGGAGACAGAAGTTTTGCTATTCGACCTGCCGCAATAGGGGTGGGTACTGTTCTTCGCATGGTTTTTACAACACACAGGATTCATGCAATACTTCATGAATGGCAAAAATTCTCTTTATCCAAATACCTGCTGCCGTCGAGCAGGCCCTGATTGAACAGCTGCGGGACCTCAGCGAATGGGAAATTCTAACCCTGCCAAAACCATCTGTTGATCCTTCCCTGATGCCAGATCTGGTCATCGCTAGCATCACGGATGTTGCACCCGTATTTCCGGGGTGCCCCGTCCTTCCTATCCGTGGAACAAAGCCCCTGCGTCTGGGCACTTTATTGCGCCAGATCGCCCAGATGCTGGCCCAACCCGTGTTGTACATCGATGATATCAACATAGGCTCCCATACATTTAAACCTCAGGAAAAATCTCTGGTACGTTCCAGCGGGGAATCAATTGCCCTGACAGATCGAGAGGTGGACATTTTGGCCTATCTTGCCCGCCGCGCCGGCAGGCCTGTCAGTCGTGAGGATTTGTTAAAAAATGTCTGGCAATATCAGGATGGCGTAGATACTCATACCTTGGAAACGCATGTTTACCGATTGCGGCAAAAGATCGAACAACATGCAGAGGAGCCCCATATCTTACTGACGACCGAGGGCGGCTACTCTCTGCACCTCCCGGAAGTGGCAGCATGACAAAAAAAAGCGGTCTTGTATCCATCCAAGCACGACGTCAAGCAGGCAGCGTCGTTGCCTATGCCCTTATAGCCATTTTCCTGATGGGACTCCTGTTGGCCGCCATGACGCAAGGTGTTAAACAAAGCGCAAATACATCACACCTGAACGAAATAATGCAATATGTCCAGGTAGACATCAAAACTATCCAGGGGGCAATCGGCGAATGCGTGCAAACCTATCCGGGTATGGTGGATGCTGACGGCAACGGTATAGATGATCACAACAACCCCAATGTACCCTTTCCACTCTACAGTGATTTATCAAGCGGAGCCGCTGGCGAGGCTATTGTCAGTATTAAATGCCCCGGTGCGCCTACGGGCCAGCAAGTTATTTTCAGCGGTAACATGGGCAGCCCGCTTAAATTGCTGGGGGATACGACGACCTACTCAACTACCTACTTTACTGATGCGACAGAAGGAAGCTATATCCGTATCACACGCGCCGCCAAAGACGCGCTATGGACAGAGGCTATCAGTCGCCTTGACGGAAAATATTCGGCCTGTAGCGTATCAGTCGTTGCGCCCACAGGGGCCGGAACCTGCGCAAACGGCTGCCTCTATTACTGGTTCGTACGACGCTCTCCAGGCGGGGGGCTTGCTCCAAAAGCCGGATGTCCATAACTCTTATTGACGTAGTTTTAGTATTTCCTGACGCTTCGCATCGTCAGCACGGGCATCGTTCGATTGCCAAAGCGGAAGAGAAGAATCCGGCGAGTAAAGCATGAGTTTCGTAACATCGGCTGAAATCAGCCAATACTTTTCGTCGTCCACAACTGCCGGTGTAGTGTTGTCGGCATATTTTGGCGTGAGCATGAGAACCATCGTTAACGGTTTGTCCTTATTGGCTGCTGCAGATTCAATGGCCTTCGCCGCGCTTTCATCTGGGACAGGCATCCACTGGCGGTCCATGATCCCCAAAGGAACAATCGCATAAGAGTTCTCATTATACCGCACTGGAAAGAACGTATCATTCCTAAAGTTTTCGATAAAAAATCCCTTATTGACCACGCTGTAAGCCGACAATTTTACTGGTGTCTCAATAATCACAGGCTCCTGTACGGTGAGTAAGCTATATAACCCCTTTAACTTCTCTACCTGCTGATCCTGAACAGCCAACTTATCAAATTTTTCAGCCGCCTGATACTCAGATGTATGCCGCGCCCAAGCCTCAAAGTCGGGCGCTTGCCGACTCAGCTTAAAAAACAAAATGGCTATGTATAGAGACTCTGTCGGCTGCGGTTTTTGCGTCGATGCGCCATAGTAAGGCGACACCTCCTGTGCCTCCACCCCCGAGCCCATCAGGCAGGACCAACTGACAACCATGACAAACAGGGCTAAATAAGCAGCTTTTTTCATCTCGTAGTCCCCTTCGACGTCCACCTGTAGTATTATATCATAAATCTAAGCAATACATGAACAGGAGGCAATCAGCGTGAAAAAGGGCCGGAATTCAGGGGGAAAGAACGAAGCAGAATCTCGGTTGTGGCAGCATGTGACCCGCAATACCCAACCCTATCCAGTCACGAAGGCCTTAACACCCAACGGCTCCGGAAGAGGAAGAAAGCCCCACCGAACACCCTCCACTTCTACAACTCACCATGATTCGAGAAAAACAGAGCGCCAGCATAGAAAATTGCCGCTGGAGGGAAAACTTGATCTGCATGGGATGACACAGGAAGAAGCCTATCAAGCTCTCTGCTGGTTTATCCCGAAGGCTGCAGCACAAGGAAAAAGAATGCTCCTGGTGATTACCGGAAAAGGGGGGCCGCAAACAGAGGGCGTTTTAAAACGAATGTTGCCCCTGTGGCTGGAAAACCCAGCTCTACAAAGCCACGTTCAGTCAATCATGGCAGCCACTCCTCAAGATGGCGGTGCTGGCGCCTTCTATATCCAACTGCGTAAACCCATTACTTAGGTCCTGGCGGACGGGAGGACGTAGGTACCTTGCCGTCTTTTTTCTCCTCCGGCAACAACCCCTCGCGACGGAACAATGCATCCGGGTCCGGTTCACGCCCCATCATAGCGATAAACAGTTCCATAGGATCTACCGTACCGCCCTTGGAATAAATGGTATCACGCAGACGCTCTTTTGCTTCCTTGTCATACAAGCCCTGCTTTTTAAAGAGTTCAAAGACATCCGCGTCCAGAACTTCCGCCCATTTATAACTGTAATAACCGGCGTCATAGCCCCCGGAAAATATATGTGTAAACGCTGTAGACAGTAAACCCGCCTCACGTGGGAACAACCAGCTCTGCGCAATAACGCTGTCCTCTAGTGCTTCAACGCTTTTGATCGTTGCCGGATCAGTCATATGCCATTTCATATCCAGCAACGCCTGAAAGGTCTGCCGCAATCCGGCATATCCGGCGCCAAAGCTCTCCATATCACGGATTTTTTTAATCATTTCTGCTGGCAATTTTTCTCCGGTCTTGTAGTGAACGGCAAAACTATCAAGCACTTCTTTTTCTTTTGTCCAGTTTTCCTGCAGTTGAGATGGCAACTCAACAAAATCCCACTTGACGCTCGTACCCGTCAGGGCGTGATAATTCCCCTGCGCCAATAAAGCGTGCAGACCATGACCAAATTCATGAAATACAGTTCTAACCTCATCCAACGATAACAATGTTGGTTGATCCTTAGTAGGCTTATCAAAGTTGCAGGTATTGGTGACAAAAGCAAACTTGTTCTCCCCGTTCTCAATACCTCTGGTTCTGAATTCGCTCTCCCAGGCTCCATTTCTCTTTGCACCGGGACGGGCGTAATAATCTGCATAGAACAAGCCAATAATCTCACCGCTCTTTTTGTCATGGACTTCATAAACTTTGACGTCTGGGTGATAAACAGGGTATTTTCCACTTGTTTCCATCACGGTGATGTTGAAAAGTTTTTCGGCGTGAAGGCGAACACCCTCAAGAACTCTTTCAAGGTCGAAATAGGGCCGTAGTTCTTCAAGGTCAAGCTGGAAAGTCTTTTCCTGCAACTTCCGCGAGTAAAGAGGCATATCCCACGGCTTTATATCGGCCAGTCCGTCTGTTTTTAAGGCAAAGTCTTTGATTTGCTGCAAAAACTTCTCAGCGGCCGGGCGATAAACCTTGGCATTCTTCTCCAAAAACTCCATGA
>JACQAA010000164.1 GCA_016195185.1 Pseudomonadota bacterium
ACGCAGGGGGCTGTACACCGTTTGATCTGGTATTGCAGGCACGGACGGGTACGCTGCGCGAAAACACTGTCAGAGCAATTCCGCAGCAGGAAGGCCTTGTGCAGTACCGCGAGCGTTTCATTGACAGCGCTACCGGAGGCAAAAGGACCAAAATATTCGCCTTTGCGGTCTTTGGCGCCGCGATGCTTGGTGACCAGCGGAAAGTCATGGTCACCCGTGATCAGAATGTAGGGAAAGGATTTGTCATCACGCAGCAGCACATTGTAGCGCGGTTTCATCTTTTTGATCAGGTTTGCTTCCAGAAGCAGCGCTTCTTCTTCCGTATGGGTGGTGGTGAACTCCATATAAGTCGTCTGCGCGATCATGCGCTGGATGCGGACCGGGTGCTTCTCCGGTTGGGTATAGATGCTGACACGCTTTTTGAGGTGTTTGGCCTTGCCGACATAGAGGGCGTCACCCGTCGCGTTCTGCATCCGGTAGACGCCGGGCAGTCCAGGCAGGGTTTTGACAAAGGCGTCAATCACCTGAGCGCCTGATTTCGGGGCTTTTTCCGTCATCCGGTCATTTTATAAGAAACGCCTTGAATTGATAAGGAAAAAATGGTTTTTTGAAGTTCTGATGCAAACGGCCCTGTGGCGGAATTGGTAGACGCACACGACTTAAAATCGTGAACTCGCAAGGGTGTACCGGTTCGATTCCGGTCAGGGCCACCACCTCTAAATCCAGAGACTTCTAGTCAAGGATCGCGCAAAGCCTATACGGTCTCACATTGATGAGGGGGAATGAAAGCGCAACAGTGCAACAGTAGGGCTTAAGTCTTTGTAGATAAATGTTTTCTAGCGTTTCGGATGTTTTGCTAGCCTAGAGGAGATTGGGAGTATCTGAAACGCTCAAGCACCTGGAATAATTGTAATGTTTCATTGTTGCACTTGAAAGCACCTGATTTAGCGTTCTTAAAGGCTGCGCGTGGCTTGGCGTCTTTCTCCATGGTTAAAATTAATAAGCTATAAATTATTTTTTAAATAATTATTAATAAGTTATAGATTATACTTTTCTATAGAAATAATAAGTAATAGGTTATCAAAATGAAAAATGAAAAGCTCGCCCGTAAAAACTTGGATCGTCGGTTGTCAAAATTGAAGCCAACCGATGAATACGCGTGCCCACGACGTGGATGGATTCACGCCATCCGCGAAGCCCTTGGCATGACGTCGGCGCAACTGGCGAAACGTCTCGATATGTCGCAACCCGGCGTTATACAGATGGAACTAGCGGAGCAGCGTGGCGCCATCACGCTCGATACGCTTGAACGTGCCGCCCAAGCGCTCGATTGCACGCTGGTCTATGCTCTCGTTCCAAATTCTTCCCTTGAGGATATGCTGACACGGCAGGCGAAAAAAGTCGCGAAAGAACGTTTGGCAACCGTCAGCCATACGATGAATCTGGAGGATCAGGGCGTATCCAACATTACCTTGAAAGAGCAATACGAACTCATTCTTAACGCCCAGTTAAGTGGTTCCCTGCGCAAGCTGTGGGAAAAATAAAGATGACGCCAGACCCTCTATTTGACGCCGACGATGCCGCTACGCCGCTGACTGAGGAAGAGAAACTGGGTCTCATTCCAAGCTACATCACCTTGCGCCGAGAATTGAATGAAGCGGAACAGGCCGGCATCCTTGCCGCTGAAGAATGGGCATTCTCGCGGCGCCGTAATGTGCTTGATGAAAAATTCCTTCGGCGTCTGCACAAAGAGATGTTCAAAGGCGCCTGGAAGTGGGCTGGAGACTATCGAACAACCGCCCGCAACATAGGGGTTGACGCCTATCGTATTGGCCCCGATCTGCATCAACTTCTCGATGACGTCCGTTATTGGATAAAAAATTCAACCTATCCCCCGGACGAAATCGCCATCCGCTTTCATCATCGACTGGTCTCCATACACCCCTTTCCGAACGGAAATGGCAGACATGCCCGCCTCGCTGCCGACCTTCTCGTTATATCGCTTGGCCGTCCTCGCTTCACATGGGGACGTGGAAGCATCGGCGATGCCGGAGACATCAGACACCGGTATGTTGTGTCGCTGCGTGCGGCGGATGGGCATAATATTGAACCTTTGTTGAGTTTTGCGCGATCTTAGCTACTGGAACGCCTCCATCTTTTTCCAATGGCGATTCTGAGTATTTTGAGGCATAAGGGGAATGGGTGATAAAACCCTTTGAAAACACCTTTAAAAGCCAAGGAGCCCATGGTTGGGTATTTTTGCGGGTGCTTTCAATGTGAACAAATGGAGTTGGCTATCCGGATCAAGGGATTAAAGGCCCGATATGAAGGAGGTCAGGAATGGGCGGCTGCTATGAAGATACCTCGGCAATGGATTCTGACCACGCTTTATATGGCCTTTATTTATTGCGTTATCATCGTATTGATACAGTATGCCAAGCATCATCCGCTGACAGAGGCTGTGCCATGAGCGCCCAAAGATCTTTTATCACTAGACTGCCGCCACCATCATTATTAAACTTATCAAACAGACTTCAATTGATAGGAAAGGTCTTTTTTGATTTTTTTCGGAGCAGCCTTTGGAGACACATCGTGAATAAAACCCTCATCATATTTGGTTTGCTTGTAAACTTCGCTGTTCTTTCCTCTGCGGTGGCGAGTGCCCCCGATATATCCAATATACAGGCAAAAGCCGAAAGGGGAGAGGCTGGCGCCCAGTTGGAGCTGAGCGATCTCTTTTACGGGGGACGGGGAGTAGCAAAGGATTATGCCGAGGCGGTGAAATGGTGCCGCAAAGCGGCCGAACAGGGGTATGATCTTGCCCAGTTGAAACTCGGCTCTTTCTACCATCAGGGGCAAGGCGTGGCGCAGGACTACGCGGAGGCTTATTTCTGGTTCAGTCTGGGCGTCAATCATGAAAGCAATTACGACGCAGCGCGCAACTACGCGCTCAAGCAGCTCACGCCTGAACAACTGGACGCGGTCCAGAAGCGCCTGCAAGCATGGTGGCGGCAGGCAGCGGAACAGCCAGGATGGGGACAGGCAGATGCCCAATATCATCTGGGTGATCTTTATGCCACGGGCTTAGGGGTTGCGAAGGACGACGTGGAAGCTGCCAAGTGGTATCGCAAGGCGGCGGATCAGATATATCATTCTGCCAAATATAAGCTTGGCGACCTATACGCTAAAGGTCAGGGCGTTCCACAAGATTATGTGGAGGCTTATTACTGGTACAGCCTCGGCATGAATCAACAGAATAACTACGACGACTACGCCAAGGAACGCGATGCTGTTGCAAAGCAGCTGACGCCCGACCAAATCACTGCCGTTCAAAAACGTGTCAAGGAATGGCAGCCCACCTCGAAGTAACCTTGAAGCCCCTCTCTATCCACCTCGAAAAATCGGATGTTCTGGTGCCATTCAGCTTCAAATACGGCTTTAATCCCGCCATCCGCGTTTGCTCAGTTTTGTGAGTTCAGGGAGAGGCGCGCTCCTCACCCCCGGAGCGAACAGACACATAGCACTTCCTGTTCCTGGCATTGAAAGCCAACCTGCATACCGGGCCTGGGCATCATCTTGTCGATCCAGGCCGAGAGCTGAAAATGATAACGCAGCCCGTCTTCCCCGCTGATGAGTCCGCGGTGGGTCTCCTGATTGTAATGGATGATCTTCCCCTTCATGTTCACCACACCCTATTTATATTATATGAAAAATTAAGTTAAAAAATTTATAATAACCTATTGATTTTAATAACTTATTGAAATGGAATGGTTTTTTATTGACATAATATTAATTTTGTATTAGCATAAAATCACTCGAACCATATTTTAGCTTTTTGAAGGGAAATTAAAGATGTCGAAATTCAGCAGAAGTTTAACAACAGCTTTCCTCGGCGCCGCCGTTTGTTTGGGGCTCAGCAGTTGCAGCAACCAGAATAAAACAACCGAAGTGCTGCAAAAAATGAATTATACCGTTGTGGAATATGAAGGTGTCGACCTATTTGCAGGGGGCGATGATGACTATGCCGACAAGTACAAGGTCGTCCCACCCGGCGGAAAAGACACTATAGAGGTTGTCGTGAGTGGCGACTATTGGGGCAAAGCACCAACGATACGGGTTAAATAACTCAGCTCAACGAAAGAGATGCTCTCAGCTCCAGTTTCAGGGACTTTATTGATGACAGCGGAGAAACAAAAAACAAAGATGCCTCAGGATGTGCAACCGAAAGAAATACCGGCCCCGGTGAGACTCGCGCGAGAGGCCCTGGAGATTTTAAAGGCCGAAGGCCGCGCAGTGGCGGAGATCGAAAAACTGGCCAAGACCCTCCCCGCCTTCGCGATGAATCTGGAGCGATCGGGCGAGGAAGTGACGGTAGATGTCTTGCTGGCCCATGCCCGTACCGGCGATCTGAACCTGAAACGTACGCCAGAGCCAAAAAAACAAAGAACCTATGAAGACATCGTCGCAAAATTTTCTCTTTCATCAGAAGCGATAGTAAAAGAAGTACTCCCCCCAAAAGATCTTTTTGAGGCGGCTCATCGTGGCGATCTGAAGGGTGTTAAAAAATTTCTTGCTTCCGGCGCAACCGTAGATGCAAAAGACGCCTATGGCCATACAGCATTGATCCTAGCGGCGTGGAACAGCAACGCAGACGTGGTGCGCCTGTTGATTGAACAGCATGCCAAAGTAGATGAGAAAGACAACAAAGGCATGACAGCGCTGATGATGGCGGCGCTTAATGGGAATCTGGATGTGGCTCGTCTGTTAATTAAAAACGGTGCGAACGTAAATCAAATGAATAAATCGGGCCGGACGGTACTGATATATGCAGTTGACAGCGATGACACGGATATGCTGCACCTGCTGCTTAAAAATGGTGCTCATGCAAACCTATATCTGCTGACAACACCTCAAACAAAGAGGTTGGAAAATTACGCAAAGGCTTGCACACAATGGCAAAAGACTACGTATATTGACCCACCATCAGGGCTGTATGAAGAAAATCCGGCTTATTTCAGTTCCAAGGCTTTTGAAGCGGTTCGGGTAATGCTAGAAAAAGAGGGGGGTTCAGAAAAAGGAGCCAATCGGATGGCCTTTGGTGCCACCGGACTGTTTGGCACGGAAGATCGTGTTTTGCATTACCTCGAGCAGTGGGGAAAAGCGGGAAAACAGCCTCTGCATGACATTATCTATGATATAAAGCTGCCCGGGGAAAAAACGCCGGGGATGGATCTGACGGCCTGGGCGGACGCAGTCATGAAATGCGGACCTTCGATGGCGAAGCTGGTGAAATTTGCGGATAAACTCCCCGTTCCTGAAAAGTCAGCCGATGGCCAGACCTGGTCG
>JACQAA010000161.1 GCA_016195185.1 Pseudomonadota bacterium
CCAGTACACAGCGGCGAAAAGGAAAAGCCAGACGGCGTCAACGAAGTGCCAGTACCAGGCCGCCGCTTCAAAACCAAAATGGCTTTTAGAGGTAAAATGCCCCTTATAGGCGCGGAACAGACAGACGGTCAGAAAGATGCTCCCGACAAGAACATGGAAACCGTGGAAACCAGTAGCCATGTAAAAGGCGGAGGAGTAAATCCCGTCTTTGAAATGAAAGGTGGCATGATAATACTCATAGCCCTGAAAGCAGGTAAAGGCGAGGCCCAAGGCAACTGTAATAAACAAGGCCTTCACCGATTCCCTCTGCTTGTCTTCCAGAATGGCATGATGCGCCCAGGTGACGGTGCAGCCAGAAAGCAACAGAATCATCGTCATCAGAAACGGCAGGTCAAACGGATGAACTGCCTCTACCCCTTTCGGCGGCCAGACGAAGCCAATCGCCGCCGTCGGAGACAGACTCGCATTAAAGAATGCCCAGAAGAAAGCGACAAAGAACATCACTTCCGACGAAATAAACAGCGCCATGCCATAGCGCAACCCGGTTCTCGCCTGCGGTGAATGCGCCTTTTCCACGAAGGCCTCATGAATAACGTCCCGCCACCAGACCCACATCATGCTCAGAACGCTAAAAAATCCAAGCAACAATCCTTTGGCACCAATATGAAATCCCATCCATTCGACATTGTGCATGAACAACACAGCGCCAATCGCCATGAGCCCCGCGGCCGCGGCCGCCATCAGGGGCCAGGGGCTCGCATGCGGTACATGAAAGGGATGCGGCTTGCCACTTTTCAGGTCATATGCAGGGATGTCAGACATGTTTTTTCCTCTAGAATTTATTGTCCATGACTACTATAGAACTTTTTAATGGCTTTCTCCAGCTCTGGCGAGTCATGGTGGTAAAAAGTGTACGAAAGTGTGATTGTTTTAACATCGTCCATGTTCGGATCATCCATAATCTGTGGGTCAATAAAGAAAGTGACCGGCAAATGCACCTTCTGACCAGGCTGTAACACTTGCTGGCCAAAACAGAAGCACTGAGTTTTATTGAAATACTTGCCAGCCTTGAGCGGCGTCACATTGTGAATGGCGGTGCCCGCCACCGGCAACTGACTCCGGTTGAAGGCGGAATAAGAAATCAGCGCAGTAGCGCCAACTTTAACCCTCACCTGCCGCTGGTCCGGCCTAAAAGACCCGCGAAGCATTTTTTATGACGCTGCCTGTCGTCCCGCCCCAGCCGGTTGCCTGACATAGCACGCGATAGAGCGGCACAGAAGCAAAGGAAAGGGCGATCATGCCAAAAACAATTCCCAGCGTGACCGCCAGAACTCGTTGATTTTTTTTCTGTACGCTTGTCACAGGCGCTCAGGGGCCTTTCATACGAATAATGCTAACAAAAAAGATGGTGATGACGAAGGCCAGCAACGCGATCAGGATCGCATAGTTCTTTTTCTTTTGCCGATCATGCACCGAGCTGCGGGACATGTCAGACCCCTTTATCCAGCAGCATCAGCGCAAAAAGAGCAAACAGGTAAAAAATGGAATAGCCGAAGAGGACTCTGGCCGACTTATGCGTCGTATCCCTCCAGATCCGGAAGCTTCCCAGAACAAACAATCCGTGCAAAACCACGGCCCCGACCAGGTAGGCTATGCCAGCGATATGCGCAAAATAAGGCGCCAGAACAAAAGGCGTCATGATCAGACTGTATAATATGATCTGCTGCTTGGTGGCACGTTCCCCGGCCACAACCGGCAGCATGGGAATTCCGGCCTTTTTGTAGTCTTCGTTCTTATACAACGCCAGCGCCCAGAAATGCGGCGGCGTCCACAAAAAAATCAAGGCAAAGAGCAAGATTGATTCAATCGTGACAGTGCCTGTGACGGCCGCCCACCCGATCATGGGCGGGAAAGCCCCTGCTGCACCGCCGATCACGATATTCTGCGGTGTCCGGCGTTTCAGCCAAATGGTATAGATAAACACGTAGAAGAAAGAGGCAAAGACGAGCAAGGCTGCCGCTGTCCAGTTGAGCGCAACACCCATCAACCCGACCGCCAAAATAGTCAACACGATGCCAAAAGCAAGCGCTTCATCCGGGTTGACGCGGCCTTGTGGCAATGGGCGGTTTTTGGTACGACCCATAACAGCGTCAATGTCACGTTCATACCACATGTTAATGGCACCGGCAGCTCCAGCACCAAGGGCAATGCACAAAACCGCCACCAGCGCCAAAAACGGGTGCACATGACCTGGTGCCAGCACAAGGCCGACAAAGCCGATGAACACAACAAGCGTCATGACCCGCGGCTTCAACAGCTCAAAGAAATCAGAGACAGTGGCGACCGAAAAAATCTCCGTGTCCTGCTGTGTTGCGTATGCAGAGGTCATTTCACAATCGGCTGAATCTCAAACTGATGGAAGGGAGGTGGCGAAGAGACCATCCACTCCAAGGTGGTCGCGCCGGAACCCCAATAATTAGCGCCAACCTTTTTCCCGGCCACCAGCGTATAAATTGCGATCCCGACAAAAAACACCGTTGCGGCCCCCACCAGATAGGCGCCATAGGACGAAACCATGTTCCAGTATGCAAAGGCATCGGGATAATCAGGGATACGGCGCGGCATACCCTGCAATCCCAAAAAATGCTGCGGGAAGAAAACCAAATTCACGCCGATAAAAGTCAGATAAAAGTGCAGCTGCCCCGCCCATTCAGGATACTGGCGGCCGGACATTTTGCCGATCCAGTAGTACCAACCGGAAAAAATGGCAAAGACAGCGCCCAATGACAAAACATAGTGGAAATGGGCGATCACGTAGTAGGTATCATGTAGGGCAATATCCATGCTGGCATTGGCTAGTACCACACCCGTCACCCCACCCACCGTGAAGAGGAAGATGAATCCGATCGCCCACAACATCGGCGTTTTGAAGGAAATGGACCCGCCCCACATCGTGGCAATCCACGAGAAAATCTTGATTCCGGTGGGAACCGCGATGATCAGTGTCGCCGCCGTAAAATAGGCGCGCGTGTCAACGCTCATCCCGACGGTGTACATATGGTGCGCCCAGACAACGAAGCCAACGAAGCCGATCGACACCATCGCATAAGCCATGCCCAGATATCCGAAAATGGGCTTTCGAGAGAAAGTAGACACAACCTGACTGATGATGCCGAAAGCGGGAAGAATCATGATGTACACTTCAGGATGCCCGAAGAACCAGAACAGATGCTGGAACAACAGCGGATCACCACCACCCTCCGGCTTGAAGAAGGCCGTACCAAAATTGCGATCCGTCAGCAACATGGTAATCGCACCGCCAAGAACCGGCAGAGACAATACCAGCAGGAACGCCGTGATCAGCATGCCCCAGATAAACAACGGCATTTTGTGCATGGTCATGCCCGGTGCTCGCATATTGAAAATAGTGGTAATGAAGTTGGCCGCACCCAGAATGGACGATGCACCCGCCAGGTGCAGGGAGAAAATCGCCATATCCACGGAGGCCCCCGGATGCCCGGCAATGCCGGACAGAGGCGGATAAACCGTCCAGCCCGTCCCCGCCCCGTCTCCTACCAGTGCCGAGCCCCCCAACAACAGAAAAGACGGCACCAGCAGCCAGAAGCTCAGATTGTTCATGCGCGGAAACGCCATATCCGGTGCGCCAATCATCAGAGGAATAAACCAGTTGCCAAATCCACCAATCAGCGCCGGCATCACGACGAAGAAGACCATGATCAAGCCATGCGCCGTGACCAGCACATTCCATTGCTGACCATTGCTGATGTATTGCAATCCAGGCTGTTGCAGCTCCATGCGCATCAGCATGGAAAAAGCGCCGCCGACCAATCCCGCCACTACAGCAAAGATCAGGTATAATGTGCCAATGTCTTTGTGGTTGGTGGAACAAAACCAGCGTTGAAAAAATCCCGGCTTGTGATCGTGATCGTCGCCGCTATGATGACCGCCTGACATTATTTATCTCCTGTCTTTTTAGAGAGCGTCTTGCCGCTCTGCCTTTTAACCCATTCAGAAAAAGCCTGTTTGGATACAGCCCGTACTTCAATCGGCATATACGCATGGTTTTGTCCGCACAACTGTGAGCACTGGCCGTAGAATGTACCCTCTTTATCGATACGCACCCATGTTTCGTTCAGCCGCCCGGGGACAGCATCCAGCTTGATGCCAAAGGCAGGTATGGACCATGAGTGGATAACATCCGATGCGGCCGTTAAAATTTTAATATTGGTGTTAACGGGCAGCACCACAACATTATCCGTCGCAAGCAAGCGTGGCTGGCCCGATTTCAAATCTTTGTCCGGCACCATGTTGCTGAGGAAATTGATTCCACCATTATCGGGATACTCATAGCCCCAATACCACTGATAGCCCGTTACCTTCAGTGTCATTTCGGTGTCCGCACTTTTATCGACGTAGTAAAGCATCTTCATGGACGGAATTACAATCACGACCAAAATCAGCACCGGGACGAGAGTCCACACCACTTCCAACAGCAGATTGTGCGTGGTCTGAGAAGGAGTGGGATTGGCTTTTTTATTAAACCGGACAACAACCACCAGAAGAAGAATAAACACGAAAACGGCAATGGCGGTGATGATCGGCATCAGCAGGCCATTGTGAAAGGCAATCATCTTCTCCTTCATGGGGGAAGCTGCTGCCTGCAAATTGATACCGCCCGGCTCAGGCTGCCCCAATGTCGCGAAGGCCGGTACTGTCATCAGTGCACAGGTCAGAAATGCAGAAATATAACTGGAAAGTTTCCAGAAGCTAAAGGCTTTTATCTTGTTCATTTTTATACTGCCTTGAAGTGGGAAATTTAAAAGGGGAGGGCATGGTTCAAAGGAGTTATATCACTCTCATTCGAAATAGTTAAGCCTGTTCTGCAACATAATTATGTTGATTAATTACTCACCGGGTTTTACCTGTTATGCGGGGTGGGTTTGACCGAAATATCAGATACGGGAGGCTTCTGCTGACGGGCAGGACCTTGAGCAGTATTGAAGGCATCACCCAGTTCCATTTGCCCTACACGCGGCGTGCCTGTCGTCTGGCTGGGCATACGCAGCTCCTGATAGTGTTGGAGTCGGGCCGTGTAAAACTCTGGCGATGATTTTTCAATAATATGCGCCATGAATTTTTTAGCAAAGGAGAAGATGGGCACCGCAAATGCCAAGGCAGGTCGTTTGGTCTGCTGGTGGTTCTCCCGCGCGCGCAACCGCACGTTATACCTGTACGCAACAGCCTGCGTCAGTTTTGTGGATTTAAGCGCCTGCCGTGAAGCCGCAATCACTGGCAGAGTGACAAATTTCACAGCTGTCAGCCCGGCTGTTAACAGGGGATGGAATGCCGCCTGCTTCAGTAGTCTAACATATAGCGGAGATTTATCCGTCAACAGTGAACGCGCAAATTTTAGATGCCATATCTTCGCCATCACCGCCACCTTGGTGAGTTCGATACTCAAAAACAAAAACAAACCCGCCGCCACAGTCGTCCCGATCACCTTGTTGATTGTTTCATCACCGAACAGCGGTTTCCCGGAGGATGTCCGCGGATTCAGCAGCCATTGCGTTCCCCGATATAATCCTAAAGCACCGTAGTACTCCGCAAAACCGAGTGCTTTTCTGCCGGCATTGCTCAAACCAAGCTTGGTGTCGCGCCAAGCTTTATCAATTTTCATGACGGTATTTTTTTCCCATGCCAGCGCCCTTTCACGCCGTGCGGCCGCATTTTTTCTCCCACCAAAGACGAGAGCCGCCGCCGCTCCCCCTTTGATCGCCAGTTTGACACCATCAACCATCTTGTTGGCAGCAACCGTAACGAGCCGTTTCAAAAGAATGTAGGGGAAGCGGAACAGAACATTGAAAGCAAGATCGACCACGCTGAGCACCGCCTTGCTGGCGACGCCGACAACGGTACGGCCACGAAATCCAGTTCCCGCAACGACGTCAGCCACACGCTGCAGTTTCGGTGACAAGGCTTTAAAGGCCGTTTCATCCTTTTCAAACTGCAGCTGTTTTTCCCGATCTACACCTGGATCATGCATAACAAGGCGGCCTTTCAAGTTAGGGAGTTTACGTATATCATGATTTTTGAGCAGTGCTAATAACTATTTTTATGTTTTATGTATAACATAATACGCTTACAAACCCTCATACTCTTTGACTTTTCAACCATAAAGTGCCATTGATCTCTCTGTAAATAAGGTGAAAAAGCAAGTATGAAGCTCTTTATGGCCCCCCTTATGGGCAGGGAGCATATGAATGAAAAGGACTAAAAATGTTTAATATTACTAAAAAAGAGATGACCTGGGGCGGCAAGAAGCTAACCCTTGAAACTGGTAAAATGGCGAGACAAGCCGACGGCGCCGTCGTGGTAACTTACGGCGAGAGCACAGTTCTGGTAACAGCTGTAGCGGCAAAAGAGGCGAAGTCTGGGCAGGATTTCTTTCTGCCACGGTCATCTCCTTTGACCTACAAAATGAAACGGACATCGCGGGCCTGATCGGCGCCTCGGCCGCGCTGACTATTGCCGGCATTCCCTTTATGGGTCCCGTTGGCGCTGCACGCGTCGGCTACATCAATAATGAATTCGTGTTGAACCCGACCAGCGACGAAATGAAAAACAGCAAGCTTGACCTCGTCGTCGCCGGTACTAAGGAAGGCGTCTTGATGGTTGAATCAGAAGCGCATGAATTGCCGGAAGACGTGATGCTGAAGGCCGTCATGTTCGGTTGGAAAGGATTCCAACCTGTGATCGATATGATCATCGACATGGCAGAAAAATGCGCGAAAGATCCGTGGGACGTTCCCGCACTCGCCTATGATGCAAAAGCGCTTGAGAAAAAGATTCGTGACCTCGTAGCTGCCGATTTCAAAGCCGCTTATCTGACCAAAGCCAAGCAGGAACGCGTCAGCAAGCTGGACGCCGCAAAAGCCAAGGCGATTGAGGCGTGCGTGGAGGAAAATGGTCCGATCACTGCCGCCGTTGTTGAAGCCTTGTGCAAAACGGTGGAAGCGGATATCGTTCGCAGCACCATTCTCGATACAGGCAACCGCATTGACGGCCGCGATACCAAAACCGTGCGTCAGATCGTTTCCGAAGTCGGTATCCTGCCACGCGTGCATGGTTCCGCCCTCT
>JACQAA010000145.1 GCA_016195185.1 Pseudomonadota bacterium
AAAAAGGTCTTTTTGGTACTGGGCACTGCCTCTGGAACTCCGATACAAATTTCAATTCACCTCAATGGCCGGCCTGTGCAATCCCTGATGATTAATCACGACACCCTCTATGAACTCATCAACCAAAAAGCATCCAGGAGGGGCTTGCTGGAAATAACGACGGATGCACCGGGGCTGGAGGCCTATGCCTTTACCTTTGGGTAAAAAAATGGCATGCTAAAAAGGCAGTAACATGAAAAGAGCACCATTTTCTATCCATATCATTACCATCTGCTTCGCCGCCGCCCTTGCTGTTTTAACGGGTTGTGAAGGATACGCCCCTGCGCCCGGCGGCACCGACGAGGTGAATTCGTCCTTCTACACCACAAAGGATGATTTTATGGCTCGGCTGGCCAGCATTGTGCCTGGCATGTCGCAAGAAGATGTTCTGGCCAATCTGGGCAGAAAAGAAGGCGACCTGATTCGGCTTAAGCGGGATGAAGTATTGGTTGCCTTGCTGGGGACCAACAACATAACCCTGAAAGATAACGACTTAGGACAAGACCAGCTGCGCTCTCTTTATGGCTATAAGCTGAGCTATCGTTCTGTTGAACGCAAGCACGGATTTGCCTCCCCTATCCGGGTTCAGACAGATGAGAAGGGGTTTGACTACACGATTACGCTCATTTTCCGCGACGGCGTGCTGTTCGAGAAGCCAATCATCACGGGCGGGGTTGTGAATTCTTCCTCCACCAAAACTTTTTTTGACCTGCTGACCCCCGGCAGCATCGCGGGCCACGCCGGCTGGTAAAAAAGACCGCCCGCCACAACATTTAGGCTACTTGCGCAATTTCACGAAGGCCGCAATGACATCTCTTTGGCAGCGCACTCTCTCGCCAATGGGCATGTCCGGATGCGCGGGTGTTTCTGGCGTGGCAGAATAGGGTACGCCTAACTTGACCAGCATGCTTTCAAAAGAATTGTCAAAGACATTAAAGCCAATGCCGTCTTTGATGTCGACAACGACGCCGCGATTAGGCATGTCGCCGCTGAATATGGGGAAATGTTCTCCCAGAACTTTCAACAAACCATCCGTGACAGGCCCCGGTTTGCTGGCGTCTTCATATGTCCACAGATAGCTCTGTTTCATGTCAGAATCTTCATGGAGCGTCAGGAAGCCGTCGGCAGCGGCTTTCAAAAGCCTGTCAAGGTGGTCCACTAATATTTGCCCTTCGCGGGAGGGCTTCTTGCCATCCGCGCCGCTGAATCCCTGATTGGGGTCCTCATCCCAATCGTTATGACGGCGATTGACGTTGAAACCCGTTGGATTAACCAGCGGCATGAAAAACAGATTAGCCGAGTTCAGTTCTTCGGCCGTGGCGGTCTCCAGAAAATGGACAATCCCCCAGCTACCGGCAGGCTCTTCGCCATGGAAGCCGCCAGAAATCAAAATATTTTTCTTGGCCGGATCAATTTTTTTGGGCGCGCAGAAAAAAAGGTCAAACTCCCCCAGTTTGCCGAGGGACTCGATATCGTAGGCACAATGCCGTTTGGCTTTTTCAAAAGCCTCTGCCAGTCTTTTATAAAAGAACGGGGTATTATGCGTTTCTTCTGGCGTCATATCCGGAAACTTATGTGCAGCAGTCATGGTCATGTCTCCATTCTGAGAAAACTATTCAAATTCTTTATAATTTCAAGATGCGCGTCTTTTCGTTTTGCCAGCGACATCGCACGGGCGGGGGTTTCCACCACAATAGCCACCGACGCGTGCGGACCGCCGACAAATTTCCCGCCGACAATAACCCGTTCGGAAGCAAGCAACTCGTCTATCGACCCATCTCCTGTCGAGCTGACAATGCCGTTGGTAATTCTCTCATGAAATCTGGTTTGACCCTGCATTTTAATAGCAACGCCTTTAGCCGCAAGGATGTCGATTATTTTCATTGCAATCGTATTCCGACTTCCCTGGGAGTAGACATAGCCTTCATTAATCAAATCATCTTCATGGAGGTCAATAGACATGACCGGGGGATAATCTTTTGCCAACCTCAGAACGTGTTTGACCAGGGCCCCCGATTCCGGGCTTAGCGCCTTCGGCGCTCTGGGTACCATTGGATTGTTTAAATCGGGCAACACATGCCCTGAATCGCCAACACTGTGCACTTCACAGCCCTCTGTCCAGGTTTTTGCATTGAGATATCTCCAGTTGCTCATGTATCCCAGAGGATTACACATGGGTATCAGGACAACAGACGTTTCTTGACCCAGCTTTTTGATGTAGTCAACACCCTCCGCTAACGCGTTGGGACCAGCCGGTTCCTCGCCGTGAATGCCTGAGAGAATCCAGACGGCGCTGCCCTTCCCTATTGTCCTGAAAGACACGATGGGAAACTCCAGGGGCACCCCGTCTCGTTCTCTTTTGGACACGACGATTTCTTCTCTGACCCATCCCGCCTCTTCCAAAACAGAAAATGCTCGGTATAGGTCTTCGATCGGCAACCGTCCGTCCCCATTGTACCTTGCCGTGCTACAGCTTTTTTTTAGTGCCGTGCCCACCTAAAAGAATGTCCCTCATTATTTATGAATATGATCACGCATAGTAATAACAAGTTATTACTTATGTCGATGAAATAATAACCGCCCCCGGGGTATTATTTTTACATATTGACAGGTGCGGGCAGTTCAGTCGATGAACTATGGCTTTGGTTGATCGTTGCTGCGCTTGGGCTGCGCATTTGTTGACGGGCGCGCAGGCGGCTCATTGTCATTATCGGGTCGCAACGAAACAATTTTTGGCGTGACGGGGTTTTTTCCGGCGTCATTACTGTCCGGGGGCAATAACCCATCGCGTTTCAACAGAGCCTCTGCGCTTGGTTCGCGTCCCTTCATGGCCACAAACAGCTCCATGGGATCCACATTACTGCCATTCTTGTAGATGATCTCACGCAGACGCTTCGCCAGGTCCTTATCGTAAAGGCCCTTCTGTTTGAATTCGTCAAAAACATCCCTGTCCATCACAGCCGCCAGGTCATAGCTATAAAATCCGGCGGCGTAATCCTCCAGATGGTCAAAGTGGGTGGACTCGCTGCCCGACAGGCGCGGGAACAAGTAACGCTCGGCAATCACACTATCTTCCAACTCCTCCACGCTCTTGATGGTCGCCGGATCTGTCGTATACCAGGCCATGTCCAGGAAGCTCAGAAAATTCATGTACAGGCCTGTCTGCGCGGCGTTAAAGCGCTCAAAATCAAGAAGGGTTTTGATCTGCTCCGAGGACAGGGGTTCTCCTGTTTTATAGTGTTTCGCAAATGTCGCCAGGACCTCCTCCTCCCGCACCCAGTTTTCCTGCAGCTGCGAGGGTAGCTCCATATAGTCCCGCTCCACATTGGTGCCGTTCTGCGAAGGATATTTTCCCTCCCCCAGAAGCGAGTGCAGGCCGTGACCGAATTCATGAAAGAGAGTCCGAACCTCCTCTGGTGACAATAATGTCGGTTGACCCGCGGCGGGTTTAGCAAAGTCACAAAAGTTGATAATGATCGGGCACTTATCCTCACCATCCACCAGCCCCCTTTCGCGGAAAGCCTCCATCCAGGAACCGTTGTTTTTCTCTCCGGGGCGCGCGTAATAATCGGTATACATGACGCCGAGCATGTCCCCGCTCTTCTTGTCATGGACCTCGTAAACTTTTACATCGGGGTTATATACGGGATACTTACCTGCGGCTTCTTTTATCTCGATATTAAACAACTTTTCCGCATGCAGCCGCAGACCATCGAAAACTTTTTCAATATCAAAATAAGGCCGCAAATCCTCCATATTGATCTTGAAAGTCTGTTCTTGCAGCTTGCGATTGTAATATTTGTAGTCCCATGGCTCCAAATCAACCAAACCATCCGTTGCCTTGGCAAGATCCTTTACCCGCTGTAAATGCTCTTCTGCGGCAGGCTTATAAATGCTGCCCATCTTTTTTAAGAAATTCATCACCCCGTCGGGGGTCTTGATCATTCGATCCTTCAGGATCAATTCAGCATAGTTTTTATATCCCAAAATCCGGGCATGCCGATGTCGCTGCCGGACGAGATCCATGAGGACTTGCCGATTGTCATGCGGGCCACCATAAGCCAAATTATTGACTGCCTGATGAATTTCTTTGCGCAGCTCCCGGTTCTCGCTATAGAGAAAAATATCATGGGGTGGCGGCGACAGTTCAATCAACCACTTACCGGGGTGGCCATTTTGTTCGGCCGCCGCTCGATAAATATTTTTTGTGCGCTCCGGAATCCCCGCCAGCTCCGCCTCGTTATCAATGACCTTCTTGTAATCACCAATCGCCTTGACTATATTGCTCACGAAGGTATCTGCCAGCTCGGTAATCTTCTGATCGACGTCACGCAATTCTGCCTGGGAGGCGGCATCCAACAAAGCACCGCTGTCGACGAACCTCTGATAAGTTTTCTTGAGTAACATATTCTGTTCAGCGTCGAGGACAAGACTGCCTTTTGCATCATATACCGCCTTAACACGCGCAAACAGGGCGGCATCTGTCATCACATCACTATCGAAATCGGACAATGCGCCATTGATGGCGGACTTTATGCCCATCATGGCATCGCTGTTGGTGGCCGCCGATAGGACGGTAAAAATGGTGTCGATGCGCGACAAAGTGCTCCCGGAGAACTCCAGCGCCTCAATGGTATTTTCAAAAGTCGGGGCACCCGGATTGCTTGTAATAGCCTCAATATTTTTTCTGGTTTCGGCAATACCCGCCTCAATCGCGGGCAGGAAATGCTCCGGTTTTATCTTGGAGAATGGAATGGCCTCATAAGGCAGATCCGAGGGCGCGAGCAGAGGATTATCAGAGGGGTCGGCCATTTTTTCTCCTGACAGCTGTTACA
>JACQAA010000141.1 GCA_016195185.1 Pseudomonadota bacterium
TGTGAAAAGAGAGGCATTGGTTTTCTCCTTACGTGAATACGCTAAGGGCGGCCATAGAAACGCCCAGCAATGCATAAATGCCGGCCACCACATCATCCATCATCACATCAAATCCGCCTTTTGACCGATTATCAAAAAATGACGCCGGCCATGGCTTCCAGATATCGAAGAGGCGAAACAGGAAAAAGGCGAGCATCCACAGAGGAAAACTTTTGTGGGCGGGAAGGGCTGCAATCCACAAACCGACAACCTCATCCACCACGATCGATTGATCGTCAACCACGCCGGATTTCTTGCCGTAATGATCAGCTGAGATGGTGCCGACGACCAGAAGGGCGATAGCTGCAACAGCGAGCTCGAGTTGTCCGGACAGCATGACAATGGCATAACCGGCAGGTATGGCGGCCAGTGATCCGATGGTGCCGGGAGCAGGGCGCAGCAATCCAGCCCCGAACCAAGTGGCAATCAGGATCTGTGGATCTGTCCTGGTGGTGCCGGGGGGCGGGGAGAGGACGCCCGGTTTGATTTTATTCATCATGCTAGGCTTGGCTCCTGAAGGGTAACCGGACTGTCACCACGGATTGTGCGGCAATTCCTTCTCTGCGTCCAGTAAATCCCAGCTCCTCAGTGGTGGTGGCTTTGACGCTGATCCGCTGGACCGGCAGATGCAGGATATCGGCAATTTTCTGCCGCATGGATTCACGGTAAGGCGCAATTTTCGGAGCCTCGCAGATCAGGGTTGTGTCAACATGCGCGATCACTCCGCCTTGCCGCATCACCAGATCGGCCGCGTGTTTCAGGAAGAGGCTGCTATCAGCGTCTTTCCATCGTGGATCATTGGGGCGGAAATGCTGGCCAATATCACCGTCGCCAATGGTACCTAAAATAGCATCTGTAATCGCATGCAGGCCGACATCCGCATCTGAATGTCCTTCCAGGACTTTGTCATGCGGGATAGCGACGCCGCAAAGCATCAGTTTTTGAGTGGGGGAGCGGGGTGGGGCAAAGCGATGCACATCATAGCCTTGTCCCGTTCGTACGTCCCCCTGTCTTGCAAAAAGATATTGTTCAGCTGTGGCTAGATCATCCGTACGGGTGATTTTAATATTGTCGTGCTGACCAGCAATCATTTTAACGGGTTGCTGATCTGCCTCACACAGCGCCGCATCATCAGTGAGTGTGTGGCCCTGATATTTTTGATGCAGCTGATCGATCAGTTCAAAACAAAAGGCTTGCGGCGTTTGCACCGTATAGAGCCCATCACGATTTTCAGTGTGAAGGGAATGATGAGTTTGACGCTTGACCGTATCGGTAATGGGTATTCCAGGGATGACCGCGCCAGCGGCCATGACTTCATGACACACGTCGGTGATCAGTTGTTCGGAGAGCAGCGGGCGCGCAGCATCGTGGATCAATACAAAATCCGGATTGTCGGCGCGGAGGAATTCCAGTCCCTTGCGCACTGAACTTTGGCGATCTTGTCCGCCAGCGACGGACGCCGTCTTTTGGACAGAGTCTTTGAAGTATTCTGTATGGTCTGCATGAATGACAACCACCACCCTGGAAATCAGCGGGTGGTTGCTCAATGTTTCCAGGCTCCAGCACAGAACGGGCTTGCCCATCAGAGGGAGATACTGTTTGGGTGTTTTTCCACCGAACCGTTCGCCTGCACCGGCCGCGACAATTAAGGCCACTATTTTGGACTTTTTATTTTTCATATTTTATACCTGTGGTCATTCGTATTAAATTCCCATTTGCGATGGAAAAGTCAAAGGGAGAATGCTACGCTACGTTCTGTTAAAGAAAAATGTGAGAATCATGAGTTACCTTGTGCTACTGCGTCATGGCGAAAGCCAGTGGAATAAAGAAAACCGTTTTACCGGTTTTACCGACGTTGATTTGAACGAGACCGGGATGGCTGAGGCCAAGCGCGCCGGTCGGCTCCTGAAGGGCGTTAAATTCGATACGGTGTATTCCTCCACTCTGAGGCGTGCCTACAAGACGGCGGAGATCGCCTTGTCCGAAATGGGGCAGTCTTCTCTGCCTATTATCAAAGATGATGCGCTGCGCGAGCGGGACTATGGCGACCTGACCGGTCTTAACAAGGATGAGACACGAAAAAAATTTGGTGAAGGACAGGTGCATATCTGGCGCCGCAGTTATGATGTGCCGCCCCCGGGAGGGGAAAGCCTGAAGGATGTGGTGGCGCGGGTGAAGCCTTATTTCGTCAAGCATATTCTGCCCGATCTGCAGGCTGGAAAAAACGTGCTATTGGCGGCACATGGCAACACGCTGCGCGCGATGCTGATCATTCTTGGGGAGTATACGCCGGAGACAATCAATTCAGCGGAAATCGCGACGGGTGTGCCGAGTATGTTTGAGTATAAAAATGGAAAGCTGGAGCGATGCAACTATGACCAAGGCAAAACTCGTCATTCTCCGCCACGGGCAAACTGAGCATAACAAGAAGACTCTGATGACCGGGCAGCTGGATATACCCCTGACGACGGTCGGCGAGGAACAGGCGCGCGCCGCGGGAAAGCTGATTGGTAATATCCGCTTTGACAAAGTCTATAGCTCCAATTTAAGCCGTGCCTTCAATACAGCGGCCTTGGCTCTGGAGTCTTCAGGAACTCAGGTACATTTGCTCAACAAGGACGGCAGCTGGCAGATCGAGCAGCGCAGGGAAATTGCTGAACTGGATACCGGGTTGTTTACCGGGCGTGATCATAGAACTGATCCCGAAATCATCAACTATAAGCGGGATTATCACACGCCGTTGCCGGGTGGGGAGAGTGAAGAACAACTGGTGACGCGGGTGCAGAAATTTTTTGACACGGAAGTGATGCCGCGTTTGGCGCGGGGCGAAAATGTATTGGTCGTCGCCCATGCGGGAATTTTGCGGGTCATTGGCATCGTGCTCGGATTCGAGGAAGTGCCAGAGACGATCTGGACAGTCAAAAAGCATACGCCGAATGCCGCGCCCACCGTTTACAATTATGAAGGCGGCGTGCTTGCCAGTTTTTCCGATCCGGCCAATCAGAATATCCCGCCGGTGCAGGTCAAAAAGCGTGGGCCGAAATTATAGCGGAGTCCCGGCGTCATTCTATGGTGTTTTGTCGCCATATGAACTATTAAATTGTTTAACCTTTGACACTGGAATTTTATGCAGATATTCAGTCAATACAAACGAGCCATTGTGGTGCTGGCTGTCGTCATCGGCGTCACTCATCCCGACAATGTTGTTGTGGCCCTCCAGCCATCTCTTGCGGGTGCCGCTCCCGTGAATATTGCCACCCACAGAGCCTTATACGATTTTGATCTGGCCTATGCTGATCTGGGGATCGGTCTGAATGGTGTTAAGGGTCAAATGTACTTTGAGCAGGATGACACCTGTGATGCTTGGACGACGGATCGTCGTTTTACAACCCAATACCAATATGCGGATCGTACGCCTGATGAAGACAGCAGCCATTACACCTCCTTTGAATCCAAAGACCAGAAGCAATTTAGCTTCAGCTCTGAGCGCCATGAAAATGGTGAGATGGTAGAACTGCTGCGCGGTTCTGTTGAAAAGAACGTATCAGACGGCACGGCGCGGGCCGTGTATTCCCGTCCTGGCAATATCAGCTATGATCTGCCCAAGGGATATTTGTTGCCCACCTTGCATAGTATAGAGGTTATTCGGCAGGCACGGGCAGGGAGGAAATTTTTTAATGCCGTCCTGTTCGATGGAACGGATGCTGATGGGCCGGTAGAGATTAACGTTTTCATTGGCAAAAAGGTGACTGCTGCTGAAATACAAAAAATTGCTAAGGGAAATAAAACAATTGACGCACGGTTGCTGACGCCTGATGCCTGGCATATTCGCATGGCGGTATTTCCACTCAAAAACAGAGAGGACATGCTGTCAGCCTACGAGATGGAGATGATCATGCATGATAATGGCGTTGTCAGCGATGCACTGGTCGACTACAAAACCTTTCGGGTAGAACAAAAATTGACGGCACTTGAGAGGCTGCCGCCCAGAAAATGTCCCTGACACGCTGCCCGCGCTATGAGCCTTTCGCTTGCAACAGTTATGGAGAACCATGAGGATTGTTTCCCGAAGCCGATTTATCTTTTTTTGACAAAGGGAACAACTTAAATTCATTTTTATCAAAACTCCCATTGCATGATCTCAATCAAGAGTTAGAATATAAGTACAAGCAAGTTAATAAGATGTTAACTAGTTTTAGGGCATACTGAAAACGTGCCTGTTCCAGTGGCAACTTTAATTAAGGGGTAAAAATGAAAACGAAACAAAGTTTACGTCTCCTCGCAACGGCAGCACTGTTGTTCTCGTCGACTGGGGCTATGGCTATTACACAGTCTGTGACAGCCAACATCGCGTTTGACTCGCCGCTGACCATGACAAAGGTTTCCGACATCAGCTTCGGCACCGTCAAGGCAGGCGTGGCGGATACCTACACAATATCGACGGCCGGCGCCGTAACGAACTCTGGTTCCGGTCAATGGCTGTCCGGCACAAAGACAGCGGGCAACGTCACTCTCGCCGGTTCTACGACACAGACGGTCAATATCTCCGTTGCCTTGGGGTCGGCCAATGGTGGCGTTTCCCTGGCGAATGCGACTTGTGCGTACAATGGCGGCGGTTCGGGCTCCTGTACCATTAACGGGGCTGCGGCACCCGGCACCGGCAAGACCCTTCTGCTGGGCGTTGATGCGGTCGTCGACGGAACGCAGGTTGCAGGCAATACAGCTGCGCCGACAATGACGGTCACGGTTGTATACCCGTAATTGCAGATCCCATTCTTTCTTAAAGACGGCATATGAAAATTCTTGATTTGATGACAGGGGCGGCCCTGTTGTTGTGTTCATTTCACGCCATGGCTGCCAGTCAGCAGGTGACGGCGAGTGTCGCCTTCGATACGCCCGTACTCATGACTAAGGTTTCCGACATCAATTTTGGCGCCGTCAAGGCGGGCGTGGCGGATACCTATACCATCACAACCGTGGGAAACGTAACGGCGGCAGGAGGTGACCAGTGGGTATCGGGCACCAAGACGCCAGGCAACATCAACATATCCGGCACCGCGACGGGAGCGGTGAATATATCCGTGAGCGGTTACACGACAAGCGGCGGCGTTACGCTGGCCAATGCCACATGTTCCTATGATGGCGCGGCCTCAGGACCCTGCGCGATTAACGGGGCTCCGGCTCCCGGCGCAGGCAAGACCCTTCTGCTGGGCGTTGATGCGGTCGTGGATGGAACGCAAACACCGAATACGACCGCCTCGCCTGGGTTTACAGTAACAGTGGTTCAGCCATAACGGACGGCGACAAAAAGGATGTCTGAAAGTGCGCTTCCCCGGAAAAAGAATAGCAGTGATGCTTATGGCGGTGATTCCGGTGGTGGGGTTCTCATCTTTTTCTCCTGCAGCCGTCGGACGCATGAGCGGCAATATTTCTTTTGTGAATCCCGTTAGCGTGACAACAGCGCACAAGAACATTTCCTTCGGCATTGTTCATGTTGTTCCCGGAGACCATGTAATTATGGATACATCCGGTCATATCCGGGTTGCAGGTCAGGGTAGTGTTGAAGATCCCGGGGGAGGAGAAGCGGCAAAAATTGTTATCGGAAATGTCAACGACCAGACCGTAGGTTTCTTTTCGGATCATTATCAGATGGGACAAGGCATTGGCGCTATCAAGGCTTTGTGCTCCATGGATGGAATTGGAAAACATGACCAGAAATGCGATAGCCTGGAAAATTCACCCAATATTGATAAAAAAACGCTTTATATCGGCGTGGACATGACGATCGCCAGTGCATTAACCCCGGACCAGACATCCCTTTCATCACTCGATATGTCTGTGGTATACATGATAAAACCGTACGTCTGTTTGCTGCTGGGGTGTGCCTTTTGCCTGTTTGCGGGATCTTCCGCCTATGCGGCGTGCAGTGCCACGCCTGCCACCGCGCAGGTGACGCAGCTAAAATGGCCAGGGTTGCAGATACCGGGTGGATCGACGACTTATACGGTCAGCGGAACGGGCGGGGCGGATTCAGGAACAGGCACCAGTCTTTATGGAGCCTCCGCGCGCGGCCAATATACCATTTCCAAAGCGAGCGGCAGCGAAGCCTGCACGGGAATTACAATTAATATCACGAGTGTGAACTGCCAGGCTACCGGCTGCACGTTGGGAAGCTGGACCGGCAATTATAACGGCACCAATCTCGTCGGCAATCCGCCCTGGTCGGGACTGGCACTCCCTGCCGCTGGCAAAACGCTTTATCTGGGCGCGACCGCAACCTACGATAACACCGTAACAGCGGGAACAAAAACACCGACCTTCACTATTGCCGTACATTACAATTCAAATGCGGATACCAATACAGCGGAAACAGGCAGCATAGGCTTTGACACAGCCCTGAGCATCGATACCGTTACCAATATAAATTTCGGCACGGTCCAGGCCGTGACCGCCGGTGATTACACGATCAATACCAGCGGGGCAGTCACGGCTGCCAATGGCGGCGTTTGGATTTACGGGAC
>JACQAA010000148.1 GCA_016195185.1 Pseudomonadota bacterium
CAGCTTCCTGGGGACGGCCAGCAAGGAGAACGCCGTTCTTCTCCCATTGTTCATGCTGCTGATCGAGTGGATTTTCTTTGAACGCGCCACGCTCGAGAGGAAAGCAAGGCGAAAACTCCGGTTGCTTTACAGCCTGATACTTTCTCCCTACGTGCTGGGGCTGCTTTGGCTCATGTCAAATCCGGGCCTTATTCTGGACAGCTATGCCAACAGGGAATTCACGCTTACTCAGCGGGTACTGACCGAGCCTCGCGTACTCTGGTATTACTTGGAGCTGTTGCTGGTTCCAAGATTATCGGAGCTGGGTCTTTTCCACGATGATATTGCTCTCAGCACGAATCTGGTTTCACCATGGACTACGCTACCTGCATCGGCCGCACTTCTTGCGGGCATTGTATTCTCAATTATTCATCGAAAAAAATATCCTGTTCTTGGTTTTGCAATTCTATGGTATGTCCTCGGACACAGCGTTGAGTCGAGCGTAATCGGACTGGAGATCGCGCATGAGCACAGGAACTATTTGCCAAGCATCGGCCCGATAATGGGTCTATCACACGGGTTGATCCTTTTTTACAGCCGATTCCACAACATGGCAATACCGATTGCGTTGTCCGTTACCCTGTTCCTGGTCCTCTCCATTTCTACATACGTCAGGGCGGATACGTGGAGATCGGAAGAAAGTATTATCGAATCCATGGCAAGACACCACCCAGTCTCCTCCCGAAGCCAGTTTATGATGGGTGAACTCTATACTTACCGGAAGCACGAACCCTTCAAGGCATTGCTCCATTACAACCAGGCTTACGAGCTTGCTCCGCGTGAGACAGGTTATCTGATTCGTATAGCCATGAGCGCATTGTCTGTGCACCCTCGGTCTGTCTCTCCAGCAGGGGCCAATGGTCTCGATATACCTCACATGCAAACAACCGTCTTGCCCTCGCCGATAGTAGTCAACAAATCCGCAAATAACAGGATGCAACTGCTATTAAACCCGGAATTCTCGAGATTAATCACGGATCGGCTCAGACAACGCCCATTGACGCAGAACACGCTACACACGATGCATGGACTGTCACAATGCTTGGCCGAGAAAACAGAAATCTGCCAAGATATCTTCCCTGATATTGTCGAGTGGTATAAGGCCGTATTAGCTAATTCACACCTAACTCATAAGGCCCGGAAGGAATCTATTATTTTTCTCTTTGAGATTGGGATGACGAGAAAAGATTATGATCTTGCCATTGAGACGGCTAGACATGGGCAAACAACAGATCCGTCAGATCTTGATTACCTGCTGATGGAGGCAAATGTCTATATCTTACTCAACAAACTGGATACGGCGGAAGAACTGATACATTCAGTAACATCATCCAACATATCCTCTAACGACGACCTATCCAGTAACGTAGATATTCTGACCTCTGAAATAAGCGCGCGCAGGAAAAATGCCGATAAAAACAACAACCGCTGAAGATATCTTCCGGCCATACGCTATCTGGAAGGGCCTATTCTCGAATATCTGGACATGGCCTTGGCCGG
Source organism: Pseudomonadota bacterium (assembly GCA_016195185.1). GTDB lineage: Bacteria > Pseudomonadota > Alphaproteobacteria > Micavibrionales > UBA2020 > PALSA-926. Next base: position 1,540 of record JACQAA010000148.1, read on the forward strand.
ATCGAATATCTTATCAAGCTGGCTAAACTGGATGAGGCAAAACAGCTGTTGGGCAACTATAATCAATTAAGGCCGGGGAACAGCATCGAACGCAGGACGAACGAGGGAACCATTGCTTACCTTCAGAAGATGTACCAAGAATCAGCTAATAAAAAGCACGGTTACTGGTCTTCGCCAAATTCTAAATGCGTCTCCAAGATTTGCAATCGCAGAATTTCTCCACCCATCATTGATACGACTTGAGAGCTAATATCCATGTCAATGGCTAAACATCTGCCCAAGTCTGTCTCTATTATCATTCCAGCCAAGAATGAACAAAGCGGTCTTATGCGGATCTTACCGGAGATTCGCCAAAATCTTCCTGATGCAGAAATCATTGTCGTCAACGATGGCTCTTCGGACAACACTAATGACGTCTGCCGGATTCACGGTGCGCGGGTATTTTCGCACCCCTACAGCATGGGCAACGGAGCGGCCATTAAGTCAGGAGCGCGCGGCGCCACGGGCGACATCCTGGTTTTCATGGACGCCGATGGACAACATAACCCGGACGATATTCCGCGGCTGATCTCAAAATACAATGAAGGGTATGACATGGTCGTCGGCGCGCGCCACAGCAGTTCGCAGACCAGTATTGGCAGATCCTACGCCAACAGGATATATAACTGGCTGGCGAGCTGGATGGTGGGAACAAGAATTGACGATCTGACATCAGGATTCAGGGCGGTCAGGGCCGACAAATTCCGCAAGTTTCTTTACCTGCTGCCGAATGGATTTTCATACCCCACGACGATCACCATGAGTTTTTTCCGCGCCGGTCATTCAGTCGCCTATGTGCCGATCGTCGCCGGCCGTCGTGAAGGCAAGAGCCATATCCGCGTCATGCATGATGGCGTCCGTTTTCTGCTCATCATCTTCAAAATCGGTACCCTGTACGCGCCGCTGAAGCTGTTTTTCCCGGTTAGCCTCGGTTTTTTCTTCACCGGTCTGTTCTATTACCTCTACACCTACTTCTTTTTCCAGCGCTTCACCAATATGAGCGCACTGCTCTTCATCACATCCATACTCGTATTCCTGATCGGACTGGTGTCTGAACAGATTACCGCCCTGAATTACAAGGACAGTGAACAATAAAACGATGTCTGGCGCACAAGAGGTATCCGTACTCGATACGCTGGTAACGCCCGCTCCGCGGTATCTGATGCGGCTGGCGCTGATCGAGCAATTCGCGGCGCGGTTGTCCGCGGATATCCGGTCCTTCCTTGAGATCGGCCCCGGCATGGGCGACTTGAGTCTCTACCTCGGCCGGCGTTTCCCGGAAGCCGATGGTGTTTTGCTCGATTTTTCGAGTGACTGCATCGATATTCTGCGTCAGCGAACCGCGAGCAACCCACGCCTGCATTTGAAGACCGGCGACTTCATGACCATGCCGCACAACGAGCGATACGACCTGATCGTCGCCTGCGAGGTATTCGAACACATCGCCGACGACAGGACGGCGTTCAGGATCGTCTCCGAACTACTGCGTCCCGGAGGATATTTTATTTTCTCCGCGCCGGCCTTCATGCGAAAGTGGCAACGTGCCGATGTCTACGCCGGTCATTATCGAAGGTACGAACGCGCCGAGCTGATTGAAAAATTCACCGACAGCGGCTTTCGCATCGATGCTTTGTGGTGCTTCGGCTTCCCCATCACACAACTCCTCTATCCTGCGCGACAGCTTTATTACGGCTTGTCGCGCTGGGGGCAACATCTGTCAAAGGAGGACGCCACCAAGCGAAGCGGCATCGAGCGGCCACTCATCGGCAGAAATCGCGCCATATTGCTGGCGAACCTGCTTCGACCTTTCTACTTTCTGCAGAATCAGGTGAAAAACACCAATCTCGGTGATGGATTTCTGATCCTTGCACAGAAGAGCCATC
>JACQAA010000149.1 GCA_016195185.1 Pseudomonadota bacterium
GCTGACCAGTACCAGGAACCGGAAAATCCGCCGATGGCCGCACGGTTGTTGAAGATCTCACCCAACTCGGAGGCCGATGGCAGGCGGTAGGTTGTGCCGGTCTCTTGCGATTTCTCCTCGGCGCGTTTTTGTGCCTCGTTGAACGTCAGGCTCAGAGATTCATCGGCGGGGGCGACATATATAGGTTTTCGCGTATCGGGGGAAATCCCCGCAAAGACTGAGTCATCTTCCATCCGGTCCCCCACCTGCGGCCCCGTACCGCCGGGAACGAGGGTTTTGCAAAATTCTTTCAGATCGAGGGGTGACGCGCCCTCACTTATTTTTTCAGCCAGGTCCGCATAAGGCAGCGATAAGATAACCACAGTGCCGGACTGCAAGACAATCGCCGATCTGTTCTTGCCCGCCCCCTCGAGATGGTCAATCATCGAGGTCTGGAACGAATAGGGCTCCGTCTGTCCGGTCACGGTCGAGGGGCACAACACTTCTATCCATGGATCATCGGACAGGCGATGGAAGGTTTTGGCGCTCCCGCCAAAAATGGTCTCCTGTTTGTTTTTTTCGGGTTCGGCCATAGTTTTCTTTCTACAAACGATCTAATCCCGAACGCAGCGCAGAGAATAGGGTTTGTGTGGTGGGGAATAGCTCTCATTACCCTTGCTAAGATCCAGATGTCTCTTCTGATCACTAGAGTACTGCGACGTTTCGGAAGACCAGTACCAGGAGGAACCTGAATTCTCTTGATTAAATGTGTCCTTCAGGGCGCCGCACTTCCGGTTTTGAAAGAGCAGTTTTAATTCATTCATTGACGGCACACGAAAGCCTTTTTTGCCGCCGACTTCAAGATTTTCGGCATATTTTGCGGCGTCATTAAAACTCAGACTCAAAGGCGCATCGGCGGGTGCGGCATACATGGGCTTATGGGTGTCCGGCGAGATGCCGGCAAAGATCGCACCGTCAGATCGTTTTGTGCCAACCCAGGAAATATCGTAATCGTTGAGGACGGCAGGTTTGGTGACCTCCGCCAGATCAATCAGGTTGCCGCTTCTGAAATCAAAGTTGTGCAGCTTGTCATCCAGCTCCAGCAGGCTCAGCCGCACAGGAATGACCATCCCGCCATAAAAGCGGATGACGGAAGTGCCCGCCTCTTCGCCGGCCACCGTGCAATAAATTTGGCTGCGGTTAAAAATAGCCAGACGGTCCGCGCCGTCCTCACCCACGGGAGCATAAATCTGGAGGCGGCAGTCATCACTGTTTCCCCCGCCGATGGAACGCAGATTTTTACTCAGTGGTTTCTGGTTGCCTTGTTCAGCCACGGGTCTATGCCTTCTGCGAAGTTTATATTTCATAAGATGAATAGCAGATTCTCCATAAAAATGTCAAGCAAAATGCCGCGCACGGCCGCAATGAGCGGAAGGGATATAAAAAACAGTTTATTTACAAATAGATAGACAGGCGTCGCGCTTCTTTAAGCCTTGACGATATTGGCGCGGTCTGTCACCGCCGACAGGGCGTTACGCGTATCGACCACCAGCCGCGCATGACGGGCGATCAGGGCGTAGTCGATATGGTCATGGTTGGTGATGATCATCACCGCATCCTGCGCCTGGATCAGCTCCGCCGTGAGCGCGGCGGATTTCATGCCGGTGAAGGCCGCATGTTCGCGGGTGGGAGGAATGACCTCGACGTAGGGGTCGTGGAACACGACTTCCGCCTTGCGGCGCTTGAGCTGCTCCATCACGGCGAAGGCGGGACTCTCGCGGATATCGGCGACATTCTTTTTATACGCCATGCCGATGATCAGGACGCGCGCACCGTTCAGCGGCCGGGCAAATTTTTCATCCATCGCCTCGGACAGCTTGCCGACCACATAAGACGGCATGGCGATGTTGATTTCACCGGCCAGCTCAATAAAGCGTGTCGTGATATTGAATTCCCGCGCCTTCCAGGTCAGATAGAAGGGATCGATCGGGATGCAGTGCCCGCCCAGCCCCGGCCCCGGGTAGAACGGCATGTAGCCGAAGGGCTTGGTCTTGGCGGCCTCGATCACTTCCCAAACATCAATGCCCATGGCGTCGTAAATCACTTTCAGCTCATTCACCAGCGCGATATTGACCGAGCGGAAAATATTCTCGGTCAGCTTGACGGCCTCGGCGGTTTCAGCGGAAGACACGGCAACGGTGCTGGTCAGGAACTGGTCATACATGGTCTGCGCCAGCCGCAGCGCTTCCGGCCCGATGCCGCCCACGATTTTGGGGATGCTGGAGGTGCGGTATTGCTGATTGCCGGGGTCTTCGCGCTCCGGCGAGAAGGCCAGGAAAAAATCCACTCCCGATTTCAATCCGCTCGCCTCTTCGAGGATTGGCAGCACCAGATCCCGCGTGGTGCCGGGATAGGTGGTTGATTCAAGCACCACCAATTGCCCGCGGCGCAACCGCTGCGCGATGGACCTGGTTGTGGCCACTACGTACTTCATGTCCGGCTCGCGGTTTTTGTCAAGCGGCGTCGGCACGCACATGATGATGGCATCCATCTCCGACAGCAGATCAAACTGGTCGGTCGGCAAAAACTTTTTGCTTTTGACGAAAGTGCTGACCCGGTCGTTGTGGATATTGCCGATGTAGGAGACGCCGCGGTTCAGCTTGTCGATCTTGCCGGAGTCGATGTCGAAGCCCACGGCCTGAAAATTCTTGTCGCAGATCGCGCAGGCGAGCGGCAGGCCCACATAGCCGAGGCCGATCACGCCGATCTTGGCCCGGCGGCTGGTAAACCTGGCGCACAGCGCGTCAACGTCCACGGGCGGTGACACAAGCTTGGGTTTCTGGCTCAGCATGGCAGCAAATCCTTCATGGGCGAATCCGGACAGTCTGCCACTGTTCTAATATATTTATGGGGCTATGAAAAGAACTGAAATATCAGCTTCTATAGCATCCGCCGTTTAAATAGAATATCTCCTGATCTCCACCCAGCTTACCGCCAAATTTTTTGTACGGTTTTTTGAACTCATCGGGATCGCGCTCATACAGCCCGGGCAGCGTGCCGTCATACCAGGCTTCCACCTGCTCGGGGGTATTTAACAGGAAAAGGCGCTGCGGCGGTTCCTTACTCTTCTTGCTCATGTTTGCAATGCTCCCCCCGCTGCCTGAATGATCAACGCCTTACCATGCTATAACTGAAAAGTATATATGTAATATACTAAGAAAGCGTTAATGGTTGGCCGGGATCCGCGAGGCATCGCGGGGACGGAAGGGAACGACGAGCCCCCAGCTCTCTTTTTTCCGGCTGGACTTGAGGGGCGGGACATCGCGAAAACGCGGTCCCTCATTCAGAGCCGGGCTGAGGATGTCCTGTTTGTTGAAAGCCTGCTCCACCATCAGAATACTGATGTCCAGCGCGCGGGAATGAAACAGGCTCAAGCCGAGCTCGATCACCGATTTTTGCGGATGGGCGTATTCCTCGCCATCAAAAGCGATTTTGGTGACTTTGTAATGCATGCCGGTTCTTTCGGCATGCATGTAAAAACTCTCGCTGTATTGGTCATGCACCTGACGCATTTCGTCTTCGTAATTGTGGCGCAAATGCTGCAGCTCGGCGACCAACCGCTTGCCGCCCTCGAGCAGGGTGACTTCAGCAAAACCGGCAATTTCGTTATTGTCTTTGTCGAAGTAGTGCCAGCGCATATGGCCTTTATCTTTGGTCTCGGGCGCTCCCATTTTTGTCAGCAAGTCGTTCAGGGCATACATCATGGCGCTCTCCTTCGTTCAGTACCACCATAAAGAACAAAGGTTTATAAAGTATTGACGGGCATTTTCTTAATGCGCCAAAAGATTTGCCCGAGCTCCGGGGGGAGAGCTCGGGCAGTGGAGGTGACCTAAAGGAGTCCTGTTGACAACCTTTGGTCGGGAGTTAGCTGGAGAAATGTTGTTGTGTGGAGACCTCTTTTCGGCGGCTGAAATCGGCGTAAACGATATTGTTATCGAGGCTGGCAGGCATCGTCCGCGACGGCAGACTGCCGTGACCCAGCAGATAGCGGACGCGGCTGGCGATTTCGGTCAGGTGAAAAGGATGCGTGGTGATCGGTGCCGGCGAATAAGAAGGGGTGGCCTGCTTGTCCAGCGCCACTCCGGCAAAGCCGGTGATAAAAACAACCTGTAAGTGCGGGTTATCCTGCAGCGCTTTCTGCGCCAGTACAAAACTGTCCACGCCCGGCATCACGACATCGGCGAGCAGCACATCAAAATTTTCCCGGGAGGAAGCCTTCCATGCCTCCAGGCAATTGTCAGCCAGAACCACGCTATGGCCGGCTTTTCTCAGGGTGGCGACCAGATAACTGGCGGTGGTCCGGTTGTTTTCTGCGATAAGAATGTGAGCCATATTGATTACCCCCTGAGATGTGATTTTTGTCCTGAACCGCTGTGTTTGTTAACCATTTGTTAATATCTTATGTTAACAGTAAAACACTTTAGGGAAAACCAGTCAAGAACTTTTCCTGCTCGGGTTGTCTATTTTTGGTAATTAAATTTCTCTTAAGGTGAAAATACGCTGTATTGAAGGGCTTTTTCCTCATCTAAAAAAATCTGTAAAAAATGCTTTTTATCTGCCCACCGGACAGCCGGTCGCCACAGAATCAGCCACGTTACGACTCCATGGTAAAAAAAACCGGGGCCGTCCCCGAAGGAGCGGCCCCGATCACTGTACAAAATAAATCTATAGGCTTAATCGTTGAGCAGCAGCGGCGGCAACGGCAACGGCTGCGGCTTCGGTTGCGGCGGTGGCAATTTCACCGCGGGTACCGGTTTCGGACTCTCAGCGGTGGCCCTTTTCGCCCATACTGGCGAAGAAGTCGCGATTGCAAGAACCACCACGGCCAAAATGACCACGCTATAATTTCTCATGAGTATTGCTCCCTTCTGTTCTAACATGTTACGAAATTTGATACTGGCAGGTGTAACAAAGGCAAGAGAATGCCTTATCCGTTCAGTATGAACCAAATTGGTTAAAAATTTATGTAAATTTTAGCGAGATGCTCTGGCAAGTCAAGAAACACAGTGGTAAAATGGCCAAAAACAGAGACTTCTTCCGTGACTTTTGCTTTGACTGAACACGAAGATTAAGATATTATGACCAAATATTCAACATTTACATTAGGGCGCTAAAAAATGGAAAAAGACGACAAATCTCTCCGTCCGGTTTTCACCAGGGCCTCCAATGACAATAAAGGACCGTCGGATATTTCGGAGGAGGGTTTGCGCCGTGCCCTGAACCCGCCACATGACAACACACAGGAAGTTTTGCACGGCGTGACTGTCAAAGACCCGTTCCGCCCGCTGGAGAATCTCGATGCGCCCGACACCGTCGCCTGGGCGGCACGCCAGAACCAGCAATTCGAGGATTACATCAAAGGCAGCGATGCCAGCATGGCTTCTGCCACTGAATTCCTGACCAAGGCGCTGGATTACGACCGCGCCAGCCTGCCCGCGCGCTACGGGGACAAATATTTCCGCACCTTCCAGAAGGCTTTGGCGCCACAGGGCGTGGTGCAAGTCGCCAGCAGCGCGAACGGGCCCTGGGACACTATTCTCGACCCCAATATGCTGAAGGCCGATGGCACGATAGCCCTCTCCGGCTGGACGCCCAGCAAGGACGGCAAGCGCATCGCCTATCTGACGTCCGAAGCAGGGAGCGATGAACAGACGCTATACATCTATGACGTGGAAAAACAGCAAACCCTGCCCGATACCGTCACAAAAGCGCGTTTTACCGCTGTGTTGTGGGACAGGGACAGCCACGACAGCTTCCAATATACCTATCCCAGGCACGATGATACACACCGCACGTTCATCAAGCACCATGCCATCGGCGAAACGCAGGAGCAGGACAAGACCATTTTCGACGCCCGGCCAGAAGCCAGCTCTCTCATCTCCCCAGGGCGCATGCATACCGCGAAGTATGAATGGATAAGCACCGCCATCGGAACGGACAAGAACCGCGGCCTGATGTTCCGTCCCTATGGCAGTAATGAAGAATTCAAAGTGCTGCTGGAACCCCGGAAGACCACCATCAGCCCCATCGCCGAACTGGAAGACGGCAGTATTCTGGCCGTCACCACCAAAGATGCGCCGCACGGCAGGCTCGTGCAGTTTGACCCGCGCGATCCTGCGGAAGAAAAGTGGAAAACCATTATCCCCGAAAGCAAGGATGATCTGCTGAACAACGTCCTGCTGCACAAAGGCAAGCTGTTCGCCTTCTACTCGCACGATACGGCCGATGCGGTGCGTGTATTCACGCCCGAAGGCCAGCACCTGCATGACATACCGCTGCCGGTACAGAGCGTCATTGGCCTTGCCAGAGTCAACGAAGACGATGACACGTTTTTGCTGCGTATTTCCGGCTTCACGTCGCCAGGCGATACCTACAGCTACGACATCGCAAAAAACTCCCTGACTCTGGTCGAAAAAACTGCCGCCCCCTTTGACCTCAACGAGGCTATTGTTGAAAGGCTCTATGCCACCTCGAAAGACGGCACTCAAGTGCCGTATACTGTTATCCGCCTGCCGGAAACAGAGCTGGATGGCACGGCCGCAACCAAGCTTTACGGCTACGGCGGCTTCAACATTCCGCTGGGACCTGTCTATTCCAACGGTATCGCCCACTTCGTGAAATCAGGCGGCATCTACGTGCAGGCCAACCTGCGCGGCGGCGGGGAATTCGGCACAGACTGGCACAATGGTGGTCGTGGCGCCAACAAGCAGAACGTATTTGACGACTTTGCGGCCGTGGCCGAAGATCTCGCCGCCCGGAAATACACCTCAGCCCAACGTCTGGTCATCAATGGCGGCAGCAACGGCGGACTTCTGACGGCGGCAACCATGCTGCAGCGGCCGGAGCTCTTCGGCGCCGTCATTACCGAAGTCGGTGTGGAGGATATGTTCCGTTTCCACCTCGCCACCTATGGCGCGGCGTGGAAGTCCGATTACGGTGATCCCGGCATCAAGGAAGATTTTAACGTGGCGGCAAAATACTCGCCGCTGCATAACGTCAAGCCGGGCGCAAAATATCCGCCGCACCTGATCAAGACCGCCGACCACGACGACCGTGTAGTGCCGTGGCATTCCTTCAAGCTCGCCGCCACTTTGCAGGCGCTCAGCCATGAGGACAACACGACGCTGCTGCGCGTTGAAGGCCGCGCCGGCCACGGTGCCGGAAAACCTACGGCTAAGATTATCCAGGCCTACGCCGAAAGTTTTGCCTTTATCGAAAAATCCATTGGCCCCGTTGATCAGAAAGCTTATAAAGCGAAATTGGCGACAGAGAAAAAACCCGACAGCCCCGCTGCGGATAAGAAATTCAAGGCGGGATAATTCTTCTCTAGAACAGCAGCGCCATCATATAGAGGCTCTCGTAAACGCCATCGACCCGCATGACCTGGCGGCGCAGCCCTTCCATGGCAAAGCCGAGCCTTTTATAGAGGGCGATGGCGTTGTCGTTTTTTTCGCGCACGCCCAGCTCAATCCGCGTCATCTGCTTGTCCCGGGCCTTGTTGATGGTCACGGTCATCAGCTGGCGGCCAATGCCACGCCCGCGGAAAGCGGGCAGAAGGCCGATGCCCAAAACGCCGACATGCGCCTGGCTCGGACGGCTCGACGGAATAATATCGCACCAGCCCGCGACCTGTTCTCCGGCCAGTACGACAAATTGCGGATGATCGTTCTTGATATTGTCGCGGACAAAAGCCGCCGTGCTGTCCAGCGGCGGCGCCTCCAGGAACGCCAGATATTTTTTCTCTTTTGAAACAATATCAAGCGCGGCGTGGAAGCCGGCAATATGCCGCTCCCCGATGGGGACGATTTGGTATTCCATGAAAATCAGGCCACGCTTTTATTCTTTGTCGCGACCGGCATGATCGCCCTGGCTTCGCCGCTGATAAAATGTTTGCGGCACAGCGAGGTATACATGTCATTGCCGCCGATGGCGATCTGCGCGCCTGATCTGACGACCACGCCGTCGCAACCCACCCGGGCGGTCTGGGTGGCCTTTTTGCCACACCAGCACACGGTTTTGATTTCTTCGAGATTATCGGCCAGCCGTACCAGCGCTTCCGATCCCGGGAACAGCTTGCCCAGAAAATCGGTCTTCAGGCCATAGCACAGCACCGGAATGTCCAGGTCATCGACAATGCGCGCGCACTGGAAGACCTGCTCCTCGCTGAGGAATTGCGACTCGTCAATCACCACCGCGTCGACCGGCTTGTGCGCGTGCTGCTGGCGGATAAAGCTGAAAACGTCCGTCGTCTTGTCAAAGGTGGAGGCCGGCAGATCCAGACCGATACGCGCGGCAATCTTGCCTTCGCCCGCGCGGTGGTCCAGCCGCGCCGTCATGGCAATCGGGTGCATGCCGCGCTCCAGATAGTTGTAGTGTGCCTGCAAGAGCTGCGTCGATTTGCCGGAGTTCATGGCGGCATATTTGAAATAGAGTGAGGCCATGCTTGAATACTCCCCTGATAATGACGCTGGCTTGGTGACCGGCCCAGAATAGCACAGGCGGATATTCCGGTGAAAGCCGCTATTTTTTGGCCAGCCTATTTTTCAACCGGCTTCTGATATGTTTTAAAAATCTGGAAATGTATGGCGCTGGCGCTTTGCTCTCCGGTCAGCACTCCGGTCGGACAGGCATCCATATAGGCGGCGAAACCGCCGCCGAGCGGGCCCGGCTGGGTGCCCTGCAACGCTATATGGTGCACGAGGACAGGTGCGCCGGTCGCGGAGCTGCGGCGCAGCAGGCCCCTGGCAACATCGTCAAAACGGAAAATAAACGTGCCCGTGCCTTTGTGCTGCGCATCTCCCAGCACCGCCGCCAGATATACCTGGCCTTCCTGTTCGACGAGCGTGGCGCCTGCCAGCGTGGTGTAGGGGCCAATGGCCGGCACGTCGGCGGCGCGCAGCGGCGTCCCGACATAGGACCAGCTGTGACCATGGTCACGCGAAGCCACCATGACAATCCGGTCCGGCAGCGCCCCCTCCGTGAAAGCCGACAGCGTCATGACCAGAACGCCGTCCTTGTAAAGCACGCTGGGGCGCGAATAGGTGACGACATCGTGCAGCTCCGGATTCAGCTGATTGAGTTTCAGCCGCACCATTTGTTCGTAGGGCGGCGGCGGATAGTCAATGCCCGGTGAAAACAGCCATTGCTCCGGCGACCATTCCCGTGCCGGGTCGGAGGCAGATTTATAGACGATCATCCCGTAGTGCTGGGCCACGGCCAGGGGCTGGTTGGGATCACGGGCCCAGAAATACCGGTAGGCATAGAGCTTCCACTCCCGCCCCGGATCATCCGGATCATGAACCAGCGTCGGCGTCTCAACGCGCCAGGCACCCTTTCTGAACACCGTTTGTCCGTCCGGCGCCAGAATTTCGTCGGGCTTGACTTCAAAACCGCCCTCCGTCTGCGCCCAGCTCTGACAGCTTTTGTCGGAGGCCTTGGCCAGCCTGACACGAAACAGGTCGCCGCCCCGGTCCCGCACCGACTCCTGTGTCACATAGGCGAGCCAGGCCGAACGGGTGGCGGGATCATAAGCCAGGGAAGGGTCGAGAACCCGTGACACTTCCTGATGCGCGGCCTGGATGCGGATGGGCGCCACCGCCGGCGGCTTGGCAATGCCGCCGAACAGCTGAGCGGGGATATACACCACGGTGAGAAGAATAAAAACGCAGCCGGCCGCGACGACAACCTTATATTGCCACGGCAGCCACTTTAAAACATCCAGAAGATTTTGCCCGTAGATCTTCACAATCTAGGCGGCCGCGGGCAAATCCATTTCGAGAATGGCCATGTTGAAGTCATAGGACACCTCGCCTTCGTCGTCATCTTTGTAAAGAGTCCCTATAAATTCCCCGGCCAGCATCACCTCGACAGAATCCTGCACACCCTTTCTCTCCGACAATGTCAGTTTCAGGTTGGAGAACTTCTCCTGCAGGTATTTCTGCAAGCGGGTGATCTCGGCCTTGTTGAACGTCTTGCTCATGGTGGTCTTCTCCTTGGCAACTCACGGGACTGTTATAATGATGTATAGCAACTAATCAGCAGCCTGACACGCAAAAAACGGCTGTTATGACGGTTGTGATGTTGGAAATTAAGAAAACTTTCATCATTTCAGGATAGAGTGGAGGTATAACATAACAGGAACGCCAGATACGTCATGCATACCGCCCCTCCTCTCGTTTCCCTCCTCAATCATTTGCCACTGGCCGCCCTGATCGTCGTGCAGTCTCTCTATATACTGCAGCATATGTACCTGCGGCAGCCGGCACGCAGGAAAGTCAAACACCCCAAACATAAAAGGAGCAGGTCATAATGGCGAAACTGGAGTTGCAGTCTGCCGACAATGTGTCTTCCGTCACTTTGGAACTCGCCATGGAGCTGCAACAGGAGAAACCGGATCGCAACCTGGTGACGTGGCTGATTAATGATATGGAAGCTGACCTGACTCACGCGATGATGCGGGCGCATCTTGAAGAAGAGGACCTGCTCAAAAAACCGCAGTTACGCGCCCTGCATCTGCAAAAATATCTGCGCAAATAATACCATATTCATGCGCTAAGGATCTCTGCGGTTTATAATTACATATATTATTTCCGTGCTGGTGGTGTTTTAGAATTTATTTTCTAAAACTTATCCACAATTAACTATTCATTCATCATCTTGTGGGATACACTGTGTATGTACACAACATATAGTCGTCATTCTCATTCTTCTTCACAGGAGCGTTCAAAATGACACCATCCGTTATAACAGAATTTCTGGCCTATAACTTTAATGTTGATACAACGAACTTCCACTCCCTGCTGGATAACCCCTCCCCCCATGTCCACCCCAGCTTCATGCACGAACTGGCGCGGGAGGGCGACCTCCTCAGCGCCGAGGTAATTTATAATGCCGGCAGTCCCCTGGACCAGCCGGATGAAATCGGAAGAAGGCCGCTGCATGAAGCGGCCTTTTTTGGTTATGTGGACATGGTGCGGTTCTTTCTCGATAACGGCGCCGTTCTGGATGCCCCCATCCATCCCTTCGGTCATACCGCCCTCTATCTGGCGGTGCAGCAAAGCCGTTACGACGTGGTGCAGTACCTGATCAAGCGCGGCGCCCAGCTCGATGTTGCGGATGCGCTGCTCGGCACCGGCCTGCTGCATATCGCCGCCGCCAAGAACGACATGCAGATGGCAGGCATCCTGATTGCCGCCGGAATCGATGTCTTCCATGCTGACAAAAAAGGCCATACCGCCCGCGATGTCGCAGACCGGCACGGTCATAAAGCGCTGGCAGCCATTTTTCTTAAGGTCATGGAACACCACGCCAGATACGCGGCATAAATTCTAACTAGAGCTTCGGGTAAGCGGTTTTTTCTGGCCACCCCGATTTCCAAGTATCAATGGCCTTTTTGTTATCCTGTGAGTGGATGCGTCTGAGCGATCCGTCAAGAAAAAAGGTCGTACTATATTTAAATGCATTCTCGATGCTGCCATTTCGGCTCTCACTTTGCCTGGATTTAATCACCTCCATGACCACGTCGGCAATTGCTTCCGGATCAATATAATGATCGACATCGCCGTTGGGTTTCAGTTTGACCGTCAGGTCGGTCTTGACTGACGCGACGCGCACCGCATTGAAGATAATACTCTTATTCGCGCCGCCGTATTCGTTGGCATTGGTCTGTATCAGACTCTCCAGCGCAGATTTGGCCGCGGTAAAGGCGCCCATGAAGGGGTCGTGCCGTTGTGTGGATTGGCAGGAAAAAGCCACGAAGTGTCCGCCGCCGTGCTGGAGCATATGCGGGATTAACGTTTGCATGATATTCGCTGGAGCAACATAATTGATATTCAAAATATCCTGATTTTCTTTCAGGGTATGGTAGATGCCGGGCTTGTGCTCGACAAAATAACCAATGGGCATGATCACGGCATAACGGTCATCGCCAGTAAATTTTTCAACGGCCTCACGGAATTTCACCAGACTGCCTTCATCCAGCGGGTCAAAGGCAGGACAGTAAGTGATTTTGCCAGGGTCTTTCTGCGCCGCCGCCTGATAAATATCGGACAGTTTGTGCGTGGTCACCATTAACTGTTGCCCGCTTTCTTTCACCACTTGCGCAATTAGAGCTTTAGCGACCGTGCCGTTACCGGCGATCACAATAAACTTTTTGATCTCCTGCACTTTTTCCTCCGTATTAAGTTTTCATATGATGATTTTATCATAATATTTTATATTTTAAACATATATTTATATGTTTTATATATAATTAAAAGAGAAATGCTATGGAAGGTGAGTAAATGATCACTCCGGAACAAATCAAAGCCGCGCGCGCGCTGTTGAAATGGAAGCAATCAGATCTCGCGACAGCGTCCGGGTTGTCGCTGCCGAGCATCAATAATATTGAGCGCGCTATTGGCTCGCCACGTGTCGATACGATGGCCGCGTTGCAAACAGCGCTGGAGAACGGAGGCATTCAATTCACCTCCGGCCGGGGGGTTTGCTTGCGCGATGAGGTATTCGAGGTGCACAAATATGAAGGGGATGATTTTATCCGGAAGCAAAATGATGATCTGTTTTCCTGCATGCATAGCCCTGCAGATGATGCCTTGATGTGCGGTCTGGATGAAAGAAAATTCGTGGAATATGCGCCCGATCAAGTGACGCGCTATGATCGCTATCAAAAGAAGACCCGGTTTACCGAGCGTATCCTGATCCGCACCGATGATACTTTTTTCCTTGCCAATCCCCACGTCTACAGATGGATTTCGCCGCAATTGATCGGTACCATTCCTTATCTGGTCTATAAAGACCGCTTTGTCATGATCATGTGGGAAAGTCGCCGGGTGGTTATTATCCGCAACCAAAGCATCGCCGATACTTTTCGAAAACAGTTTGACTTTCTCTGGAATCTGGCAGCACCGGTTCCGCCCGGGCACAGCAGCAAGATCCGTGATTCAGAGATTAAGAAGTAATGGATTTCATGAGGGAGAAAAAACGCCAATAAAAAAAGTCCCCGATCCGGCAAGGGATCGGGGACAACTCTTCTTACATTCAGTCAGCTCAATACGCCCTAGCGCCGCTCGCAGAGCTCCATCCAGACCGCATTGTTCATGTCGATCTGCTTCTTGGTAGTCTCCGTATCCTGCGGGGTCATATAGACCGGCTGATAAATATCGCAAAAACTAGCGCGTGAAACGCTCGCGCACCCGCCGGGCATCATCAGTATCGCGATCAAGACGGTCACGCGCCATATCAGCGGTGTGAATGTCATCCAGCACCTGTTGCATCTGGTCATTTTGTTCATGTCGACGCCCCACCGCTTCCAGTTTATAGATGAGGATGATCAGGGCCACTAGAAGGCCTGCACCGCCGGCGATCCAGCCAAACATCAAATATCCTGACTCTTGTTTCTCAACGCTGCTTCTGTTTCATCCACAATCTTGTCGTCAATGGTGGTGGGCGTTTTCTGCGCCAGCTTTCGCGCCAGGGCAAACAACGCCCTCAGCGCCAAAACAATACCGGTAGAGATGGCTGTGGCAAGCGACAAGCCCAGCGTATCCATGTTGCCCGATAGTGCCTTCAAGATTTCTTGCATGTGTGTCTTTCCTTTCAAACAGTGAGGGGGAGTACCAGGCCTGCGGCCTGAGTGTAGAGAGCCTGCTCGTACCAATCCGGAGACCGGGCGGGCGGCGGCGGGCCATTTTCATGACGCACGATCGCGCACGTCAGCGCGATCAAAACCGGAGCGGAAGTCAGCGCGATTTTATCCGTGCGCCTGACCCCCAGCGCCTTGCTCACGGCATAAATATACCTGTCAGTGGCATTTTCATGGGGCGGGGCGAAGCGGTTGATCAGGCTTGCCACCGTGTCGAGGTCATATTTCAGGTGATAGGTCAGCAACACCTTCATCAGGGCGCGCAGACCGTACAGCGGCGTGCTGAATTCGGCAAAGTCAGGATCTGCTTGCATCGGTTTTTGTCCCTCCCAAGTAGTTTTGGACAGGCGGAGATTGCCGGGATTGTTATTGCGAATCCCGCGGGGAAGAAAAATACAGAACATGCTTTCTAACCCTTCGGCCGCAGATGTTGTTCAATCCGCGCAATCCCGATGCCCAGATGATCAATCCGCTGTTCAAGCGCGACGAGGCGCTCGGCCGTGTGCTGGTTGCCGCTGATCCATCTTTCGATGTGCTCGACGCGCTTGGTGAGTGACGCCGCCCACCAGACCGTGGCAATGAGATGAACCATCAGAGTGACAGTGAGCATGAGCAGTGGCACGGCTGAAGCATCAATCGTCATGTTATGTTCCCGCCGGAAATGCGGGTTGATCCGGCAACGGTCCTGCCGCGCCAACAGCGACGGCGCGGAGCTGGACGACATAGGCCTGCCATTCCGCCGGAAAGGAAACCCCGGCTTTCAGACACCGCACCGCCACCAGATCGCTTGCTTTCAACGCCGCATGGGCATCGGCTTTTATCTGTTGCTGTGTCTGTTCCGCCTGCATCGCCTCCTGATCGGCCCACAGGATAGTTTCTTCCTCTGCGGTCATCTCAAGATGCTGGCAGCTGTCAGCCGTACAAATGGTTTTTATCATGTGTTTTTCACTCCATAGAAATAGACTGTCCCGGAGGTGAAATTCCCCGCCGAGGGCAGCAGTTGCACCGAGTTCAGGGTATTGGTTCCGGACGCGCCGGTATTTTTTCCCATGGCGGAAAAATAAGAGTTGCCGGTCGCACCATAGCCGCTGCGGAAAAAGAAGGTGGTATCCGGCGTGGCGGAATTCCCCGTTTCATTCAGGCCGCCGACAAAATCGATCTGCCCGTCCAGATAGAGATAATTAAGAGACGGGGTCAGCGATACCCCCGTGGTGATGGTGCCGGCGGCGACCGTTTGGACACCCGCGGCGAACTTGACCGTGTTGCTGTCGTAATGACCGGAGGTGGAGTCAAACGTGGAGCCGTTGTCATGGGAGGTGCGCAGCAACAGCACGGCCGTGGTGGACAGAATAAGACCTTTGATCACCATGATATAAGACGCATAGGTAGAAGAGATCATGGAATTGAAGCTCAGGGAGGAACTGGTGCTGGCCGTGGCGGTGCCGAGCAGAACCACCTGATTGGACACCGGCAGGTTGGTTAGCAATGATCCGTCCACCGCCGGAAGCTTGGCGGCCGCGGTGAGTTGCACCGCATTGTTGGCGGCGGTGCCCGCCGTCAGCGTGGCCACCGAGCCGAGACCCAGGTTGGTTCTGGCAGCAGAGGCCGTACTCGCACCCGTGCCGCCGCCGGAGACAGGAACGATTCCAGAATTGAGCAGAATAAAATTGGTGCCGTCGTAGACGAGGACATAGATACCCGTTGTCGCCAAAGCGCCGGAAGCAGGGTCCGTGCCATCGAGCAGCTTGATGTTCTTGGCTGCCAGCCCGCTGACCGCCAGCGTGCAGGCGCCGGTGCTGGCGTTGGCCGGCTTCAGCGTCACCAGCTGCCCCGTCGCATAGGCCGTGATGGACGGCACCGGCGCGACGGCATAAGCATTGGCGCTGCCGGTATCCGTCGCGTGGTTGAGCAGCCGCAGGGCCGCCGTGCCGTGATATGCCTCAATCGCATTGGTGGTGGCATTGACGGAGGCGAGCACAATCCAGTCCGTGCCGTCATAGATTTTCAAAATCCATGGCGTCGCCGTATCGTCCAGCCAGATGATTCCGGCCTCGGCGTAGCTCGGCGCTGTTGAGCCCTTATGATGGTTGAGCAGGGCTTTTTTGCCGTCGTTATCCGCGTTGCGGTACTGAAGTCCGCTCTGGTTTGCGCCAATCGTCGGTGTGGCTTGTGTCATGGGTGTTTCTCCTTAAGCGTTATATTTGCTCGCCGTAACCTTTGGCGAGGTAATCGAAGAGGCGGGAAATGCCGGTGCCGCTGGCATTAAAAAACTGAATGGTAAATCCTGTCGCCGCAGGACTGGTGATGGTGTAGTAGTCCCCCGTCGCCATATTCTGCGCTGTGATGGAAATCGCCGGGATGGCGCGGAAGGGTTTGGAAAAAGTAATGGCCGTGCCGCCGGCCGCTGTCGTGATGTTGCGGTCGCTGACCGTCCGGTCCGGCATGTCGATATTCACCCGCAGCCGCGAGATCGTCGGCGTAATGGTCGGCGCAGCGCTGGTCAAAAGGGCCTGGAACTGATAGGCCCGCGCCGAATAATCTCCCACTACAAAGGGCATCCAGCTCGACCAGATGGGAGAGCCCGCCGGGTTGTCGTTGGTGCTGCGCAATTGCAGCTGCACGTTCCACAGCGACGGATCGACCGTCTGGTCCCAGCTTTCCATGCCATCAATTTCGCCCCATCCGTCGGTGAGGCTGTTGATATCCACGCCCAGCACGTTCATATCCGCCGTCAGCCGCGACGTATAGACAGCGCCCAAATCAGCGCTCTGGCCAAAGCCGTAGGTTCCCGTGGCAGCCAGACCATTATTGCCGACATCTTCATTAGCAACGCCATCCATGTTGCTCCAGTCATCGATGCTATCAGCCCCCGCAAGTCGTAAAGAAGTGCCGCTCACGCCGACGTTCGTTTTTGTCCCGGTAAAAGCAGTATCTTCCGTCAATGTCAGAACGGCGTTGAATCCAGACAGACCGGCAATGGTCGACACCACCACATCGGCATTGGCGCTCTGGCGGCCGCCGACATCCACGGCCTTTAAAAAATAAGTGCCCACTGCCGCCGGCACGGAAAGGGAAGTGGCATCCATCGGGATGCGTGAGACCAGATCGGTGGCGCTGCCCCAGGTCACGCCGCTGGTCTGCGGCGCATAGCGCAGCGTGTAATGGTCGAGGTCAATATCCGTCACCGCCGTCCACGATAAATAAGCGGTACTACCCAGAACATTCATGTTCAGGCTGGTGACATCCGACGGCAGGGCGGTGGTGCCCTCGACGCGATAGTTGGAGATCACCGCCGGGGGTGACAGCGCCCCGTCTGTAGTGACATAGCGCAACTGGAAATCGTAAGTGTCGCCTTCGGCAATATCCGTGATCGAAATTCGGTTATCACTCTGCGCCATGACTTCCGCATTCCGGAACTCGGTTTCATCCGTGGCGCGGAGCATTACCTGAACCTCCAGCACGCGGCGGAAATTGGGCGGCGCCAGGGTGATAATGATCCGGCTCGTCAGAGACCCGTCGGCATGGCGGATCACTGATTCAAGTCCGGACTGGATCTGGCTTACCACGGGGGCCGGGGGCCGGACCATCTCGGCGGGCGCGGTCAAAACGCTGGTGAAAGCAGGCATCGGCGCCAGAGAGGCGGTGTGAATGGCGGGGTTGGCCGCCACGCAGGTGATTTTTGCGTTCAAATCGCTTTGCGGCTCAATCGCCAGAACAATCAGCTCAACACTTTCCTCGCCGCTCTCGCCGAAGAGGGCCAGATCGCCCACAGTCGGGCCGTCGCCGGTCGACAGCGGCATTGATAAGGTCACGGTCAAAACCGTTCCGGCGGTGGTCACCACCGGCGTGACCACCGTGCCGCCATCCGATTTTCGAAAACGCACGGCATAGGTTTTATCCGCCGTCATCGGCACGCCTGCATCCAGGGTCACGGCAGTGATCAGGCCGCCGCTGATGGTCAGCGACTTTACCCTCCCGCTCATCAGGCCAAACAGCGGCACGTCATGGGTGAAGCGGATCAGGTCGCCGCGCGTGCAGACAATATGTTCGACGTCGGCATAAAAAATGTATGACTCAGGCCGCAGCCGCGCCGTGGCGATGTGGTAGCGCCCGTCGGCCCAGGCCTGGGCGGCGCTGGTGACGCCCGGCAGCTCCAGCGTTTCGTATTTGGTGGCGGTGGCGGCGTCGTAGCCATCGTCAAACACCAGTATCTCGTCCTGCAGCCAGCCCTTGTCGCGGTTGATGAAGCGGACACGCAATGCCTGCGGAATCTCCGCGAAGGCTTTGTCGCCCCTGAAACCAAAAGTGTTGCGCGGCGTGAAGTGCTGGATGGGCACGTTCTGCGGCGCGTCTTGCACCACCGCCCATTTGCCGTCAATCAGGGTCGGGCTGGCGCGGCCAGTCGCGGCAATATCCTGCAGAACCTCGCGCACAGAAGCGTTGTAATCAATCACCGCATTGAACTCGCGCCCGGCGGCAGAGCAGGCCTCATGCCAGTCCTGCAGCTTCATCAGGTCGAGGCGGCTGTCCGCCAGGGGCTGTGCGTTGGCTTTGCCCTGCAAAACATGACGGAACAGGGCGGCCGGATTCGACGTGGCCTGATCGATCCAGCCGCTGCCATTCCAGTCCGGCAGAATGGACTCTGCCACGCCGTTGAAGCGGTCGACCACGCCGTTCAACTGATTGGTCGCCTTGATGCGCAGCGCCGTCATGGCCAGGCCGCGCATGGCGACCGGCTGAACGGAACGTATCGTGCGCAGCGCCGTCCAGGCCGTTTCGTCAAAACTATTGTCATCCGTGCTGTCGGCCGTGATGCGCCGGAGGCGCACGTCATATTTCCCGCGTGTTACCACAAACCGCAGACCACTGCGGATCGCGGCGCTTTGCTTGGCGGTAATGTTGATCGCTCCGGCACTGACCCAGGCGCCGCTGCCCGCCGGCGCATAATCCACCGTGACCTGCACCGACGCTGCGGTTTTGTTGCCGCTGCCGTCAAAAATCACCAGCCCGCGCGGCAGGGTGATGTCGACGGAAATTTCATCGGCGTCAGCATCCGTCGTGCGCGTCACATATCCGGCGGCAGCGGTGAGCGCGATCTGCAAATCGTTCTGAATGACGCTGTTGCTATAGAGCGTGAGCGGCGCGTCGCTGTCATAACCCTGCCGGGTTTCCACTTCCACGTCGGTGAAGGCGGCAAGCGGTGTCTCGCCAATCTTGAGGTCGGAGATAGTGAGCGGCCCATAGCCCCAGATAAACAGCATGCGGAGATACTGGTCATTGCCGACGGTCTCGGTATAGGACAAAGCCCCCAGCGGCGGTACAAAACGGTGACGCCCCAGAACCCGCGGCACGCGGGCGAAGGGGGAAAGCTGGTTGCGCGCACCTTGAATGAAGAGCGTCTGGCTCTCCTTCGCGCTGAACCGTGCCGACGGCGGCGGCGCCAGTGCTGTCATCGCCAGCCGGGCGAGCAGATTGATGCCCGCAGTGAGCGCGCCGCTGACATTGAGCCCCATAAAACCCATGCCGGCCGGGATCAGCTGCGGCGCCGCCATCATGCCTGCCACGGACAACACCGTCCCCAGCGTATTCTTGCCGCCACCGCTGCGGCCGCCGCCCATCGGCACCATCCGGATGCTGAGATGGGCGCCCGCCGTGGGCACCGTTTCCGCCCAATGCGACGGTGGAACGTAATCACCGTCCCAATAGACATGGGCATGGCGCGACAAGCCGGCATCTGGCTGCAAGGACCGGACGATCTCCGCCACTGACTGTCCCGCGCTGACGGTGTGGTGAAGGCGTTCCGCCGTAAAGGGATGCGGCGCGATCGCTACATTAATCATGTTCATGGTATCCGATGCTGTCATCCGCTTTATCCGGTGAAATCTTGTACCTGTAAAACCCGGCGAGGCGCTCCGCCCAGCGCGCGCCGACATAGCGCTCCAGCGCGCTGTTGATGCCAAGCTCGATGTGCAGCATCTGCTGGTCGCCCAGCACCATGCCCACGTGCATGGGCCTGCCGCGCACGCGCAGAACCGCCACATCGCCGCAGAGTTCTTTGCCCAGCGGAATGGCCTTCCATTTGGGCGATTCCCGCTCGATCAGCGCGCTGATTTTATCCACCTGGGTCGTGCGCTGATATTCATGAAGGTAAGACGGCAGCGCGAGGCAAAACTGTTCGGCCATGACCAGCCGGACAAGCCCCCAGCAGTCGAGGCCGGAACGGTCGCGGCCGTGGTCCATGAAGGGCAGGCCGATATAATGCCCCGCCCAGAAAGGAACCGGCATGGTACACCTCGCTCAGAACAATCCCGGAAACAGGCTGGGTGAAAAAATGGCGGAGGGGAAAGGCTCGGCCGTGAAATCCTCCACGGTCAGGGCGCCTTCCACGCGCCGGGCGTCATAGGTGACGCTGGTCAGTTTAAAGTCGACAAAGCGCGCTTCCACCGTATCGGGGGAGGCGGCGCGGATAATCTCGATCAGGATCGTCGGTGCCGAGGACAGGTTTCTCACCACCTGAACAATCTGGCGATCCACATTGTCAATCACCAGCCGGGCACGCGGCGACCGGCTGTCCTGATCATCCGGCAGCACCAGATCAAAGGGGAAAGCGGCAAAACTGTTGCCGCGGCTGACAGTAGTGACAGCATCACTGGTGACCCGCAGGGGCGGGTCCAGATCTGCGTGCGACAGGGTCAGCAGCACCAGAAAAGCATCGGCCGTTTCTGGCGCATTGAGCGCCTGCCGCGCCAGGCTGGAGACAGTGCGGCTCACGGCAATACCTCGAGCGCGATGGCGACGGTAAAGAAATTGCCGTTGCTGGTGCTGTATTCCGGCGGCCTGACAAAGCGGCAGGAGACGGCGGCATTGCTGCGCGGATGGATGAAGTCAAAGGCGAGAGCCCCGCCCTGCAGCGTCGCCAGGTAAAAAGTTTCCAGCGCCGTGACCTGCGCCTTGCTCATCAGATAATTCAGCGTCATGCCGCGCACGGCCGCCGTCGTGCGCAGGCGCACCTTGGCGGGACCCTGCTCCATATCGGTGCGCAGCGCCGTTTTGGGAACCATTTCATGAAAGCCCTCCAGCAGCGGATAGGCGGGCAGGGCATCGGGCCAGGCGGGCATGAAGAGTCCTTTCTGTTATCGGCCGATCAAACTGGGAACCAGGCCGAACAGCGAGCGCAAGACGCTGTGGGTGTGCTGGCCGTTGATCAGGGACGCCGCGACCATCTGGTCAATCGCTGTCCCCATATACTGCGGCGTGAGGGCGCTGGTGGTCAGAAATTGTGACGCGGGCGCCCCGTCGCCGGAAGTGCCGCCAAAAACGCTGGCCAGGCCGGACGACGTATCTTGATGCGCCAGCCGGACAAGAGCCGATGACGACGGGCTGGTGTCGGACGGAACGCGCGGCATATGCGTTTCATGCGCCAGATGCGGTCTTATACCAGCCCTCGTAATTTCTGACTCGTAAGGGATTCCCAAGAGCGCTCAGATGTGATTCACTTGTGCAAAAGCACAGGAGGAGAACATGGCGAGCATTACGATTACCAGAAGGATGGAGGCAAAGGAACTGCGCGTGA
>JACQAA010000039.1 GCA_016195185.1 Pseudomonadota bacterium
AAGGGCCGCCTGACCCTGACCGGCTCCACCCTGCGCCCGCGCAGCGTGGCGGAAAAAACCGCCATTGCCGGGGCGCTCCACCGGCATGTCTGGCCGCTGCTGGGTAAAAGAAGTATCTTGTCGCTGCCTTTTTCTCCGCGGCGGATCAGCCCGGTGATCGACCAGATTTTCCCGCTGGCCGAAGCCCAGGCCGCCCATGATTATCTCGAATCCGGCGTTCATATCGGCAAAGTGATTCTGCGTGTTATCTAGAGGACGAGGCCGTGTGCAGAAATTTGCTCAGTCAAAAATACAATAAAATCAACATATTGTGGAAAATATATTAATTATCTCATTGGTAAATAGAAATTTTTCTTGTGCCCCCTTTAAAATTCCCATATTATATATTCACAATTTAGAAAAGGAGAAATTGACATGGAAAAACCTGAAGGCGGCCCTTCCTATGCCTATTTCATTGCCGGCGGACGTACTCTCGAGCTTATAAAAAAATATGAGCAGGATGTAAAAAATGTCGACCACATTATGCAGGCCGTGGCCGATAAGTATGGTGCAGAGGGTTATTATGGCGGAGGAGTTTTTTTAGCTCATCACGACATTCATCATCCCGCCCTCAGCCTGAACGAGCGTCACTATCCTGGCGGCGCTTTTGAATACAATCCCAATTATAAAACGCCCGAAGGTCAGGCGTTGCAAAAGGAAATCGAAGACATTCCCTTTCTGGATATTGACGAGGGATGTTTCTCCCAGCGTCTGCGCAGCGCTAGATATGTGGATGTCAATCCGGACAGGGTGGATATCCCTGAATTACGCGGAGGGTGCACTGATGTGCAAGCAGCAACATATGGAGAAAAAGGCGGCGAATATATAGTCGAGGTTCCGATTGTCTTCCGCCGGGCGTTCAACAATGCAGCTGCACCAAACGGGGTCGTGCAAGAGTATTTTACCCCGCCCGACAGCCGTCAGATTTCCCACGCCGAAGCGCGGTTAAAATCGAAAAATCCAAAGGCGCCGTGAAGTAAAAGACCTCTGTGATGACGTGGTCGGAAAACGGAAGCCCGAACGATTTAATCCACGACAACAGGCATCACAAACCCACCGCCGTCAGATCCTTTTTTGTTTGCTTCTAGGGCTTCTTTTTTCTGTTTTCTGAAGGCTGATGTATCGGCTATGATAGTGGCAGACATAGAAAAAGGAAAATCCTCGCACTGGACCAGTTTCTGCTGAAGGGTGCCATCAGGGGCAGATGTCTGATAGGTCAGTATGTAAGTAGCCGCCATGATCGAACTATCTCTTTCTACACCGATGTTTTTGAGATCGCGGTATCCATCTGCGACAAGGGCAGTCTCTGCCGCTTTTTTGAACTCCTGAATATCCGGAGTACACCCGGTCCATGTTCCGGCTGCCACAGCAGCAAATGATAAAACAAGCAGGCCTTTCTTAAAAATATTCATCGATTCTCTCCTCAACATTATTAATACCAGCGCCAGTGTAATCTGTAATATATTTATGTCAAGAGTATTCTTCAAATGGGTAAAATTTATTATGTAATATAAAATAGACTCGACTTTGCCGCCTGTTATTTAATAGTATCTCCTGCATATTCCCTACTCGATTGAAGCCTATCTCAGTCGTTGCCGTTTGAAAAAATGGCGCGGGCATGAGAATTATTTTTTGAATCATTAAGGAGAAAAAACCATGGCCTCGTACCCCCTTATGCCGAAAGCCGCCGCCGCCTGGCTGGTTGACAACACGGCGCTGACCTTTGACCAGATCGCCGATTTTTGCAACCTGCACCCGCTGGAGGTTCAGGCGCTGCCCGACGGCGACGTGAATAGCGGCATCATGGGCGCCAGCCCGGTTCTGAGCGGCGAGCTGACGCTGGAAGAAATCGCCCGCTGTGAGAAAACCGGCAATACCCGCCTCAAGATGTGCAAAAGCGATCTGCCCAAGCCGCGCGCCCGCTCCAAGGGGCCGCGCTACACGCCGGTCACCAAACGCGCCGAGAAACCGGGCGCCATTTTGTATCTGGCCAAGAAATATCCGGAACTGGCCGATGTGCAGATCGCCCGCCTGATCGGTTCGACCAAGCCGACGGTGGCCGCGGTGCGCAACAAGACTCACCCCGGCATCAACACGCTCAAGCCGGTCGATCCGGTCTCGATCGGTCTTTGCACCGGCGATGAGCTGGAAAAGGCCATCAAAAAGGCGCAGCGCCGTATAGAACGGCAATCGAAGGCGGCCGGCGCCACCGCTGCTCCCGAGACGAGCGACAGCGAAACGCCCCCGCGCTCGGCTTCCAGCGGATAAGATAAACAGCGGAACGGCTTGTTCCGTTATTCCCCGGCTGAGTCCTGCAGCCGTGCGATCTCTTCCTTGAGATGCAGCTTTTCTTTTTTGATCCTGTTGATCAGAACGTCGTTGCCCGCGGCGCCGGCCCGTTCCTGCTGAATATGGCGTTCAAGTTTTTCATGTTTGTTCTTCAGGGCTTTAAGGCGTGACTCTTGCATGCTGGGTTATCTCCTGTCATCGACAAAGACTTACATCCACCATTCTATCAAGAGCGCGTTGAAAAAGCGTTAATGGCCTCTGCCACCGCCGCCGGCTTTTCCAGCATCATCATATGGCCGCAGTCCGGCAGAATTTCACATTGTGCGCCGCTCATCATCGCGGCCAGCGCTTTTCCATCGGCGGCTTTGGTCATTTTGTCGTCGGCGCCGGCGATCACCAGCACGGGCTTGGCAATTTTTTTTGCCGCCGCCGCCCCGTGGGTGTAACGGTCGCAGGCGGCGAGATCGCTGCCGAGTGCCGTCCCCGAAACTTCCCGCATGTGTTGCTGGAGCGTGGTCCTGATCTCCGCAGCATGTGGATGAGAGGCGGCAATACCCCATTTCAGGACCATCTCGACGGCGTCGGCCGGATTTTCGGCGGCCAGTCGCAGCAAGTCGGGATGAACCGGCATGGCCGCCGCCGCTCCCAGCAATACCAGCGCCCCCACCGCCGAATGTGGAGCCGTTTCCAGCGCAATCAGGGCTCCCATCGAATGGCCCAGCAGGATAACGGAGCGGGGCGCCTGGTCTCGGAGCTGCGTGGCAACCCAGGCCGCCATCTGCTCAATCGACGGCAGGAGTCCGCTGCGGTCATGTTGCGCATGGCCCGGCAGAGAGAGCGTCTGGCAGGGCAGGAGCAGCCGGCCTTTCAGGTCGTCCCAGGCCCATGAGGACATCCCCGCCCCGTGCACGGCGACAATGGTTTTCGCTGTTTCCGCCATGGCCTGATTATACACAAAAAAAACCGCCCCAGAAGGGCGGCTGTGAAGAGATCACAAGGAGGCACAGATGAAAGGCGGAACACAAAGATAAACCTGACTTCAGAATACCATCCCCTGGTTAATAACCAGTTAACGGGATCTCTGCCGGAGCGCTTTTTTTTCGTGGCGGATGCGGGCGGTGGTGACCAGCGCGATCACTCCGCCGCACAGGGCCACCGTCATCCAAAACGGCAGGGGGCCGGAGAAAAAGCGCAGCAGGACCAACACGAGCATGGCCAGTTGTGCCGCCACCACCATGGTGACGATCAGCACATTGCCGCGGTCACGGCTGGCCCAGATGAGCAAAGCCGTCATCGCCGACGTGGCGGCCCAGAGCAATCCCGGCGCCAAGGCCGCGGGTGCGACGTTACGCGTTACAAACTGGAAAATGATCACGCAAAACAGCGCCAGAAACATGATGATGTAGGCGAGACTGCTGACATACATGCGGCGTTCCTTTGCCGCCTGCCCGGCTTTTTGGTAGAGGCCCATAAAGTGCGACAGGATCCCGGCGGGAATCATCAGGATCGGGATGAGATAAGGTGAAAAAATCACCGCAAAAATGCCCACCCACAACACGGGCCATTGCGACAGAGCGACGATCCAGATAGCCCCCACCGCCATTCCGGCCAGATTGAGATAGAGAAGCGGCAGCAGGCAGGCAGCGATAATGTCTTGCGGTATTTTCATTCAGCTATTGAGCGGGAGATCCGGCGGGTCAAAACGGGATTTCATCGTCCATGTCGTTTTTGGACGAGGCTTTGAACGATCCGCCACTGCCACCCGCTGCCATTGCAACCGGTTCTTCGGCGACATCGTTCGCCGCGCCGGTGCCGGAGCTGCCTTTGCCATCGAGCATGGTCAGATTGCCGTTGAAGGGGCGCAAGACCACTTCCGTGGTGTAAACGTCGCGGCCGTCTTTTTCGTACTTGCGCGTTTCCAGCTGGCCCTCGAGATACACCTTGGAGCCTTTTTTGAGATATTTTTCGGCGATGCCGACCAGCGCGTCGTTCAGGATCGAGATGCGGTGCCATTCGGTGCGCTCCTTGCGCTCGCCGGTGGCTTTATCTTTCCAGCTTTCCGACGTGGCGACAGAAAAACTGGCGACGCGGCCGCCATTGGGGAACGAACGTATTTCCGGGTCTTTGCCCAGGTTGCCGATCAAAATCACCTTGTTGATGCTTCCAGCCACGACTTTATCCCTTCACAAAAAAGAATGTACTGTTAAAAACGTCCTTAAACTTTGCAGGAAGCCCATGTTTAACATGGTTTGTTTCTTTTCAAAAGCGGCAATTCCGCAGAAACGGCGCCGGTACCGGGTGGCCGGCATTTTATAGTAAAACCAGGGTGTTATAAAAATTTCCTCTCTTCGCATCGAATCTCTCTTCTATCTTTTGAACATAAAGTGTTATATAATCGATTCATTCGTTTACAGGTTTACAAAGGTAATATTATTACAATGGCGCGCTGGCATCTGCCTCATTTTGTCGAAAAAGCCCGCAGGGGCATGCTGACGCTCCTGCTGTCGGGGACGATGCTGACGACGGGCGCTTTTGGCGGGTCTCCTAAACCGGGGACGGGCACCGCGCCCCCTGCCGACACCACCACCGCCGTGACGCCTCTGGATTCTCTGGCGGTTCAGCGGGAGCAAACCCGGTCGGGAGACAAATATACGTGGCGGCAGGCAGAGATCCGCGCCATGGCGGCCAGGAACGGCCAGTTCCATTACGAGGCTCGGGAGAATCCGGATTCTCTTAAAGCCATGTTCGCCCGCAGCGCCCAGACGGATTATTCCTATGAACAGGTGCCGGAAGGCGTCCGGGATCTATGGCAGAACATGCAGACGCTCAGGAACAGCCACAGCATCATGGGCCCGGCGCTGGCTGATTTCTCGGTCAGGGCGAATATTTTTTACGACTATACCCCCATGACCAATACGGACGGCCTCTGGCATAACAGCAACGGCGTGGCAGATATTGGTTCGAGTGACCATCAGTCGCAGGCCCATCGTCTGTTGACCCAGGTTCACGAAACGATCCACGGCATTCAAGAGGTGACGGAAGGTCATAAGGATTATTTTTTCTCTCTGGCAGATTTCCAGCTCTCGCAGTTCTCTGGCGAAGCGGCGGCGATGGCGGGGGGGCATATCATCGCTCTCGATCTCGCACGCACCGGTATTACCGATCCCTGGCGATCATTTGAACAAGAGCCTCGTTCGGAAAGCCGGGCGATTGAAGCCGCCTATGACAGTGTCATGAAGGGCGGTGGTACGCGTTCCGAGGCCCTCGCTGCTGCCGGCATTGAGTCTTTTAAGGCCCAATTCAAGGATCAGTCGTGGCTTGATTTCTACAATGACCAGGTCCTGGCCAATTATATTCCCCGCCTGACGCAGGCAGACTTCCCGTTCGAGCACTATGGCCGGACGCACTATGGTCTGGAGGAGGCGCGCAAAACGGGATGGATTTCTCCTGAGTTTAATTTCACCGCAAAACTGGACACGCTGCCTGTTTATGCGGACAGATTCGGCGACAATAAGAAAATGCGCCAGGTCTTCGACTACGTGGAACTGCAGTGTCTGTTGCGCTGCGCTGGCGAGCAGGACCCGACTTATCTTGAAAAGTTGGACCATCTGCGGCAGGACAAAAATCCCTATCTGGGGCTCGACCTGAAACAAGTCCAGCAGGAGCGGGACCGGCCGGGCAACCAGAGGGGTGTCTTTGACATCATGAATGATCTGGCCAAGGCGCAACACCATCATGTCCCCGGGCACAAAAAACCGCACAGGCCGCCCGCCGCGCCGCTGTAGAAAATTTACCTTGTATTTTCCACGTGGTCTGTTAGTTTTTACGCGATGTTTCAAAGACATAACCCGTAAAGGAGTATCTCCATGGCTGAGAAAAAATCCCCGCCTGCCGCCGCTACAGCGCCGTCCGGCACTGCCGCGCAGCAGCCCGGCATTCAGGTGGTCACCCAGTATGTGAAGGACATGTCGTTTGAAAATCCGCATGCGCCGGAAAGCCTGGTCAGCGGCTGGCCGGCGCCGGAGACCAATGTGCAGATTTCGCTCGGCCAGCATCCGGTCAAGGAAAACCTGTTTGAAAGCAGCATGCACCTGCGCATCGAAGCCAAGAACCAGAAAGACGGCCGCATGTCGTTTATCATCGACCTGCACTATGGCGCGCTGGTGGCATTGGCCAATATCCCCAAGGAAAACTATCAGGCGATCCTGATGGTGGAAGTGCCCAAGCTTCTCTTCCCCTTCGTGCGCGAGCTGGTATGCAGCATGACCACCCAGGGCGGCTATCCGCCGCTCTATCTGGCGCCGATCAGCTTTGAAGCGATCTACATGAACGAGCTGAAGCGCGCGCAGGCGGAGCAGGGCAAAAAATCCGGCAACGCCTAGCTCTACAGCCCGGGGCTTTTTTTGCGGAACGGGTTTGTTTTGGGTGCGGCGGGAGCAATGCCCTGAGATTTTTCGAGTACATTGCACATGAGAGTCAGATGTGTCTCTGGTAATGCGTATTCCACATCGGAGAGCTTGGACGCTTCTTCGGCGTATATTTTAACGAACGGACTTGCCTTATCGCCTTTGTTCTCAAAGATAAAAGCCACCATAGGGGCGATAGCAGAAAAATCGCCACTTCCATCTTCTAATTCGTGAAGATGGGTCAGGTTATTAAATTTACGGGCATATTCCATGGCAGCTGCCATTTCTCTCATGTCTTTTCTTGTTTCATGGTCTTCCGCCATGTCTTTCACCATTTTATCAACCAGCTCTTGTTCCAATTTATCCGCGATATAGGTGCGGGCGTCATCACCAAGGCCTGAAGCCGTTGCGAGGCTGGCTAATGTTTCATTTGCTGAGGGGCTATACAGCATATTTTTCAATATTGACTGAATTTCTTCGTTTGTATCGAATGAGTCGTACATTGTTTTTCTCCTTGTTAAAAATAAAATCAGTGTTTTGGCCCCTCGTTCTTGCGGCCCTCTAACTGCGACACCCAGCCAGCGATGTACTCGTCCAATGTGTATTCTCCTTTAGCAACAAGCTGATCTACTTCGCGATAAAAGTATTCACCAACAAAAGTATTCTCAATCAACTGACGATGAGTGATCGGTTTCCCTTCATCAGTAAACCATCCCGTGACGGCTTCGTCGGCATGTGGGTTTCTGGAGATTGCTTCGGTAAAGGCTTTCTTAAGTTTCTGTTTGTCTTCTGGCGACATAGTTTTTCTCCTTGTTGAATTAATAACTACATTCCGTTTCCGGGCCCTTTTTTGCGGAACGGGTTTGTTTTGGGTGCGCCGGGAGTGATGCCCCCCTCTTCTGCATAGAGCTTGACGAACGGGCTTGCTTTATCACCTTTGTTTTCAAACATAAAAGAAAACATCTGGGATATCGCCATAAAATCTTCGGAGCCCTGTTCTGACAAGGATTGTAGCCGTTCCAGATCATTAGATTTTCGTGCATTTTCCAAGGAGGACGCCGTGATTCTCAGTTCTTTTATCTCCTTATGACCCATACCTTCGGTCATCTCACCGACTATCTGTTGTTCCAACTTATCTGCGATGTAGGTGCGCGCACTGTCATCAAGAGCTGACGCCTTCGTAAGATGAGCTGTGATCCCGTCCTCTGAGAAAGATCCCAACAAGATGTTCTGGAAGATTTCTTGAACTTCCTCGTTTTTACCAAAATCGATATGTCCCACAAGAGCATTTAAAGTATTTCCTGACAGGAGCAGAGGAAGGCCTCTCGTATCGATACTCACCACCTCGGCATCCGCGAAACATTTGCTGTGTGCGGTTTCAGAGAGCGTGTAACGAACCACGTCCTGAAAGTATTCGGGCGTAATAGCTTCGCTGGCCCAAATCTTAAGTTCATTTTCTTTGAAGATAAAACCGACCAACCCGCGCGGACAAATATCGGTTTTTTCCCAGTCATCGTCCAGACCATCATTATTGAGCGCCCCATCGCAGTAATCGAGGTCCTTGAACTTGTCACCCAGCACCGGAGCTTCTTCCCGGAAACTCTCCCATTGTTCAGCCGTTGGTGTTTTATTGAGCGTGATGACAACCACTTTATCATCGCAATTTTCCTTGCCGTAGCTTTCGTGTTCTTCGTAATTCATGGAGGATCCCCTTTATGAGTAATATTTTCAATTTTTGAACATAATTCCATGGGAAGAGTAGACGATTCGTATGCGTTATGCAATATATTTTTGAAAAATTGATATACTAATCCTATTTTAGTTGACATAATATCTAATAAACCTATACACTAGAGAGAGTAATTTTAGGGGGCGGTGGGTTCAGCCATTCCATTAACCAGAGGTTTTTTATGTCGGGGGACTTAAACGAACATGACCGCTAACAGTTTACGTGTGGGCACCAAGATGGCTGATGGCTCGATTTATGCCGAAGGATCTGGTCCTCACCTTTAACGGTGCAACAAAAGCGGTCGACAGATTGAATGCGGCCAGGGCGCTTGGTCACACTGATTGGCAGATTCCCGCGATGGATGAACTGAAGATATTATATAAAAATCAGGATAGGGGTGCGCTGAAGGGGACCTTCACCAAAGCGGCATCTTACAAAGGTCCGTCTTTCCGTTTCTGGTACTGGTCATCGACGAAAGACCGCGGCCTCTCGCCCTATGCCCATTCTCTTTGTTTTGCGGATGGTCATGAGGGCGGCCTCTATAAGGATAAACCCCGTTTTTCCTGCCGCCCGATACGGTTGGAGCCGGTGAAATAAAAATCTGGCCTAGTCTTTTTTCTTCATGATCTGCATTTTGATGTCGGCAATCGCCCTGGCGGGGTTAAGGCCTTTGGGGCAGGTATTGGTGCAATTCATGATCGTATGGCAGCGATAAAGCTTGAACGGGTCTTCCAGCGCCTCGAGCCGCTCATTCCTGGCTTCGTCGCGCGTGTCGGTGATCCAGCGCCAGGCTTGCAGCAATACCGCCGGGCCTAAAAATTTATCGCCGTTCCACCAATAGCTGGGGCAGGCGGTGGAGCAGCAAAAGCAGAGGATGCAGGCGGCGGGGCCCTTGCCGTCATGGCCGTTCATCTTGTCGGCATCATCCGGACTTTGCAGGCGCTCGCGCTCGGGTGGCGGCGTCTCTGTTTTCAGCCATGGTTCTACCGAGGCATATTGCTGATAGGCACCAGTAAGATCAGGCACCAGATCTTTCACCACCGGCATGTGCGGCAGGGGCGTTATTTTGACGTCGCCCTTCACATCCTCCACCGGTTTGATACAGGCGAGCGTATTGGTGCCGTCGATATTCATGGCGCAGGAACCGCAGATCCCCTCGCGGCAGGAACGGCGGAACGTCAGCGTGGGATCGACATTGTTTTTGATATAGATCAGCGCATCGAGCACCATCGGTCCGCATGTGTCCATGTCGATCTCGTAGCTGTCGAGGCGTGGATTGTTGTGCTCGTCGGGGTTCCAGCGATAGACTTTGAAGGTGCGTTTGTGGGCAGCCTCCCCTGCTGCCGGATAGGCCTTACCTGCGGTTACCTGGGAGTTTTTCGGCAGGGTCAGTTGCACCATGGCTTTATCTTTCAATGAGTTAACAGGATATGGGGCCTCACCGGGCGGCGCAGATCCCTGTATTATAGTGCCATGTTCCAGGGTGCAAAAACAGGGGACAGGTGTTTTTTAATTGCGCAAACCTATATTATATGTATAATGTTTAAAATATGTAAAAACAACAGGATTCGTCACGTGCCTCGTCCATTTGGTCAAATTCATATTCTGCTCAGCTCGCGGGTCATTTTTGACCTCGAGGAAGCGGACCGCATTTTCGCCGAAAAAGGTGCCGCCGAATATGCTGATTATATGCGCGGACGCGGTGCTTATCAGGCCGACTATGATCCGGCAACCTTCGGTCGCAAACTGGCGCCGGGCCCGCTGTGGAATTTCATCATGGCGGCGCAACGGCTGAATGAGGTTGACCCGGGCACCGTTGAAATCGGCGTCATGTGCAAAGACAACGCGGAAACCGCGCTCTCCATCTTCCGCAATCTCGATATTGCCGGATTAAGCTCAGCCGGCTATCGCATTGCCACGGCGGGCAAGCCGCTGAGTGTCATTGATCTCGAGGCTTTCGATGCCGATCTGTTCCTGAGCCGCAATCCGGTTGACGTGCAACTCGCCGTCGATCATGACGTGGCGGCGGCGGTGATCAATTTCCCTTCGGGCGCCCATTACGACCGCCGCGAGGGCACGCCTTTGCGCCTGTGGCTGGATGGCGATGCGGTGTCATTCGGTTCCGGCGCGGAGGTGGTGTTTCAGGCGGATGGCCTGGAGGGGTTCATGCATCATGAGTTCAACCAGGCGGCCGAGCCGATTGGCTCGGGGCCTTTCACCCATCTGCTCGCCAAGATCAGCCAGCTGAACGCCCGGTTTCAAGACAGTGAGAAGCCTTTTGAGCTGTCGCTGCTGACAACGCGTGGCGGCGAGGGCGCTGCAAGAGCCGTGGCCACCATTGAAAACCTCGGCATTGAATTTAATGGAGAGATGTATTTCGTGTGCGGCGCGACCAAGTTTAATGTGTTGAACGCACACCGGCCGGACATCTTTTTTGACGATCAGCAGGTGCATCTGAGAGAGGCCGCGGCGATCTGCCCGACCGGCCAGGTGCCGTACAAAACCGGCAGCCCGATGTATCATTTCGTCCAGACGCATAAAACGGAAAAAGAAAAAATTCCGGCGAAGATTTCCCTGCCGCGGGCCTAGGTATTTTTCGGTTAGGTGGAATCATCCTCTTCACCATCTTCACGATGCCGGGCCTGTCCCGGCATCCATGGACGCCGCAACAAGTGCGGCGTGGAGATCAGGAGATATTCTATTTAAACGGCGGATGCTCTGGGGCTTATTGTTGAGGCCTGGGAGGTGACGGCTTGTCCAGCTTGACGATGTGCGGGTTTTCCAGTTCTGCCACGCGCGCGGTCAACTGCGCTATCGCCTGACGAAACTCAGCCACAACATCCGGGGCTATTGCTTGTTTCTCCGCAAAAACGCCTTGATGCGCCATGTAGTCAGTTATTGAGTGTTTCTTATCTGCTCTTCTTGAGTCATTGTTATCAGAGTTGACGCCAGCGGTGATCCAGTCGAGACACGAGTAACGATAATCATTAGTTCCACTATCTCCATATGCTCTCAATAGATTCTCAACATCTTTTGCCGAGCCTGTCATTGCGATATGTTGCAGACGTTCACAGTTAATGCTTGGTACCATTTATATTCTCCCTCTTTATGTTCACGAATCTGTTGCATGGGCGAGGGTACTCAATTGTTAAATATTATGCAACATGTTTATGGACAATATAACCATGACTATAGACTTAGAGGGAATCTATAGTACCAGACCCTAATAAACCCGCGCCTTGGGGGCGATCACCTCGACATCCTTTGACATCGTATAGAGATGCACCGGGCGGTAGCCGAGGGTCGTTTTGCCCTTGGCATCAATATAGATCACCGTGTGCCTCAGCCATGCCGCGTCGTCGCGGTCCTTGAAATCTTCGCGGGCATGGGCGCCGCGGCTTTCGTGGCGATTTTCGGCCGAGACGATGGTCGCCTGCGCCTGATACATCAGATTATCCAGCTCCAGCGTTTCGACCAGATCGGAGTTCCAGATCATCGAGCGGTCGCTCACCTGCAGGTCGGCCATGTTGGCCCAGGTTTGGTTCAGTTTGGTCATGCCTTCGCGCAGCAGCCCGGCGGTGCGAAACACCGCGCAATGTCCCTGCATGTTTTTTTGCATGTCGAGGCGGAGGCTGGCCGTCGACGTGCCACCCTTGGCGTTGCGGAATTTATCCAGCCGCTCGAGTGCTGCGGTTCCGGCATCGGCGGAGAGTTTTTTGTGCGGTGCTCCGGCCTTGACGACTTCGGCGGCGCGCTGTGCCGCAGAGCGGCCAAACACCACCAGATCGAGCAGCGAGTTGGAGCCGAGCCGGTTGGCGCCATGCACGGAGACGCAGGCGGCCTCGCCAATCGCCATCAGTCCCGGCACGACACGGTCAGGATTATCCGGGGTCGGGTTGATGACTTCGGTGCGGTAATTGGTGGGAATGCCGCCCATGTTGTAATGCACGGTGGGCAGGACGGGAATAGGTTCCTTGGTCACGTCGACATCGGCAAAAATTTTGGATGACTCGGCAATGCCCGGCAGGCGCTCATGAATGATGGCGGGGTCCAGATGCTCGAGGTGCAGGTGCAAATGGTCCTTGTGCGCGCCGACACCGCGCCCTTCGCGGATTTCAATGGTCATGGCGCGGGAGACGACATCGCGGCTGGCGAGGTCCTTGGCCGAGGGGGCGTAGCGCTCCATGAAGCGTTCGCCTTCTGAGTTGGTGAGGTAGCCGCCTTCGCCGCGCACTCCTTCGGTGATCAGGCAGCCGGCGTCATAAATGCCGGTGGGGTGAAATTGCACAAACTCCATGTCCTGCAGCGGCAGTCCGGCGCGCAGCACCATGGCATTGCCATCGCCGGTGCAGGTATGGGCCGAGGTGCAGGAGAAATAGGCGCGGCCATAACCGCCGGTCGCCAGCACCACCAGGTGGGCGCGGAAGCGGTGGATGGTGCCGTCATCGAGGTTCCACGCCATCACGCCGCGGCACACGCCTTCGTCGTCCATGATCAGGTCGAGCGCGATGTATTCAATAAAAAATTCCGCCCTGTGCTTGAGGCTTTGCTGGTAGAGCGTGTGCAAAATGGCATGTCCGGTGCGGTCGGCCGCGGCGCAGGTGCGGCGGGCGGTGCCTTTGCCCATGTGGGTCGTCATGCCGCCGAAAGCGCGCTGATAAATTTTTCCCTCCGGCGTGCGGCTGAAGGGGACGCCGTAATGCTCGAGCTCGATCACGGCCGCCGCCGCTTCGCGGCACATATATTCAATGGCATCCTGATCGCCGAGCCAGTCGGAGCCCTTGACGGTGTCATACATATGCCAGCGCCAGTCATCCTCGCCGGCGTTGCCCAGTGCCGCTGAAATACCGCCCTGGGCCGCGACGGTGTGGCTGCGGGTGGGAAAAACTTTGGTGATGCAGGCGGTTTTAAGGCCTTTTTCCGCCATGCCGAAGGTGGCGCGCAGACCAGCACCGCCGGCGCCGACCACAATCACGTCATATTCATGTTCAATGATCGGATAGGTGTTTTGCATGTTTAATGTGTCCTGATATTGATGGCCAGCAGCGCATAGATCGAGACAAGTCCCAGCGCCGCGAAAATGATTTTGTTGAGACTGAGCAGGACCGACCGTTGCCGCGCGGCGGGAATGTAGTCTTCAATGATTTCGCCGATGCCGCCGCAGCCGTGATAAAAAGCACAGAAGATAAAGAGCAACAGTGCGGTGGTATTGAGCGGCTGGGCGGCCCAGCTGACAAACTCGTGGCGGTTTTTAGTGGTCAGATGTTCGACCTGCGTCAGGAAATACAACACCAGCGGGATCAGCGGCAGGGCTGACAGGCGGAGCAGCAGCCAATGTTTTCCGGCGCTTTTCATGACTTCACGCTCAGCGCGATCCAGATCAGGGCGGAGAGGAAGACCGACCCCGCCACCACCACCCAGCCGGTGCGGTACACGCTCTTGAGGTCCAGACCAAACCCGGCATCCCACTTCAGATGGCGGACGCCATTGAGCAGATGATAGTTAAAGGCAAGGAGCCAGCCGAAGAGCATGAGTTGGCCGATCGGGCTGGCGCGGAATTTTTGCACCACTGCGAAAGCGGCATCTCCTGACAGTGCCGCCAGCAGCCAGGCGGTGACAAGAATGGCGCCTAAGCCCAGTGCCGCGCCAGTCATGCGGTGCAAGATGGAGAGCATGGACGTTAGCTGCGGCTTATACACCTGAAGATGCGGCGAAAGGGGACGGTCGCTGTTTGGCATAATTTTGTCCTCAGGAGGGGAGCAATTGTGCATGAAGGATAGAACCTTGGACGGCTTTCGTCCAGAGTCATGCGCGGATCAACAAGAAACTTTTGCCTTCTTCTGGGCCGGGGAAGCGGCTGGGCTCGTCACTTGGATAGTGGTCAAGTAATTTGAAGCCGATTTTGGTGTAGAATTCCGGCATTGTCGTCGTCAGCACCACGGCCTTGCCGCGCCGCTTCGCCTCCGCGAGGCAGAGATCGATCAGCTGGCGGCCGATACCGTGGCTGTGGTGATCAGGGCGTACAGCGACCCAGGTGATGACGAGAAGGGTCGTGCTCATCATCGAGGCCATCAACAGGCTGAAGCCGACCACCGCCTCCTCTTTTTTCGCCACGCCGAAGAAGGGCTCGAACAGGTCTTGGTGATCACGATACACCGCCATTTCTCGCCGAAAAAGATCGACATAGTCAGGCCAGATGGATTCCATGATCGCTGCTGCCTGCTCTATCTCTTGATCGTCGAGACGCGCCAGCCCTTCAAACCGCAGGGGAGACGATAAATCCGCTGTCATACAGCATACCTTCTATCGTTGGTCATAATAGATCATATTAT
The DNA here is from genome assembly GCA_016195185.1 of Pseudomonadota bacterium. Lineage (GTDB taxonomy): Bacteria > Pseudomonadota > Alphaproteobacteria > Micavibrionales > UBA2020 > PALSA-926. The sequence goes on from JACQAA010000039.1 coordinate 14,796, forward strand.
GGGGTGTGATTTAACTCCCCGGAGGATACTGCCTCAGAGCCCTTACGTCCAGACGTTAAAAAAAGAAACCGGCGCCGGTCGGCAGTGGAGAGTCCTTATGTTGAAACAATCGGGAACATTTTTTCTCTGTTGAAACACGATCGAACAGAAAAAAAGCACTCAAAAAAATCATTCCGTCATTTTAAAAATTATTTTGCGGGTGATCTCTTTGATTCTGCGCAGAGATTTTATTTTTAGCGCAGAAAAATATTTCCTGCCAAAAATTTTCATTGACGAACGGGTAACAATTGTGTACTAATCTAGTCATGCTCGCGAAGTGTCGCTGGGCAACAGAATTAAAACGCGGTTCCTTCGGGGCCGCGTTTTTTCTTTCCCGCAGAGTATGACAAGGCGGTTGGTGCCATGGCGGGAAAGAGGAAAAACAACGCATCCGGCGATCTGCGCGACCGGATCAATGTGGCGGCGCTGATCGAGGCGCTCGAGCAGCACGTTCTGGGTGAGAAAGAAATGACGGCGACGCAGGTGAGCGCGGCGCTGGCCCTGCTGAAAAAAACCCTGCCGGATTTGTCGGAGCCGGTGCGCAGGCTGCTGCAGGACCGCGACGCGGCCGGTGCGCATGAAGAGGCGCTGCAGGAACTGGAGTAATGGACGCATGGGAACGCGGCATCCGCCGCCGGCTGAAGGCGGAGTTTCCGCACTATGCCGAAAAATGCCTGAAAATACGCACCAAGCAGGGCGCGATTGCGCCTTTTATCCTGAACCGGGCGCAGCAATTTATTCACACGTGTCTGGAGGAACAGAAAAAAACCACCGGCAAGGTGCGGGCGCTCATTCTCAAAGGCCGTCAGCAGGGCTGTTCGACCTATGTGGAGGCGCGATTTTACTGGCAGGTGACGCATCAGCGCGGCGCGCGCGCTTTCATCCTGACGCATCTCGACGACGCGACGCGCAATATCTACCAGATCATGCGCCGCTTTCATGATTATTGCCCGGTTGCAGTGAAGCCGCATGCCAGCCATGCCAACAGCCGCGAGCTGGTGTTTGACCGTCTCGACTCCGGCTATCAGGTCGGCACTGCCCATTCGCAGGGGGTCGGACGGTCCAATACCGTGCAGTATTTCCACGGGTCGGAAGTGGCCTATTGGGCGAATGCGGAAGAACATGTTTCCGGCGTATTGCAGGCGGTGCCGGATATGGCGGGGACGGAAGTTATTTTAGAGAGCACCGCGGCCGGGGCGCAGGGCTTGTTTTATACCCTGTGCGCGGCGGCGCAGCAGCGGCGCTCGGAATACCGGCTGATTTTCGTGCCGTGGTTCTGGCAGGCCGAGTACCGCAAAACGCTGCCAGAAGACTTTGCCGCCTCGGATGAAGAAAAAGCCTATCAGCGGGAATTCGGCCTTGATGAGGCGCAGATATGCTGGCGGCGTACCAAAATCGCCGAGCTTGGCAATATCTGGACGTTTCGGCGCGAATATCCGGCCAGTGCTGAGGAGGCGTTTCGCAGCGACCACCCCGGCGCCTTCTGGACGCGGGAGATCATTCACGGCAACCGCCGGCATAAAGACGATATGCCGGAGATGAAACGGATTGTGGTGGCGGTGGACCCGGCCACGACGTCCGACCGCTACAGTGACGAGACCGGCATTATCGTGGCGGGACTCGGCATTGATGACCATGGCTATGTGATGGCGGACCTCAGCGGCAAATACGCGCCGGCGCAATGGGCGACGATTGTCGTGGCGGCCTGTTACAAATACCAGGCGGATCGCGTGGTGGCCGAGGTCAATCAGGGCGGGGACATGGTGGAACACACGCTGCGCACTTTCGATACGCAGATTTCCTACAAGTCCGTCCATGCCAGCCGCGGCAAGATCGCCCGCGCGGAGCCGATCGCGGCGCTGGATGCGCAAGGGCGCATTCATCATGTCGGGATGTTCGGCGCGCTGGAAGACCAGATGTGCCGTTTCAATCCGGCGGCCGGCGGCGCCAGCCCCGACCGCGTGGATGCGCGCATCTGGGCGCTGACGGAGCTGATGCTGAACAAGCCGCCATCCGCAGGCCCCTGCCTGTGGGGCGGATAACTTCTCAAGAGAGATGGAGCCAGATGATGGGTTGGAAAAAATCGTTCACCAGAATTTTTACCCGCGCGGAAGCGAAAGCCAGCCGCACCGGGGCATTGCTGGTGCAGGTCGGCTTGCATCAGCCGCGCTTCACGCCGCGCCAGTATGACCGGCTGGCCGACGAGGGCTATCAGAAAAATGTCATCGCCTATCGCTGCATCCGCCTGATCAGCCAGAACGCCGCCGCCGTGCCGTGGATTCTCTATCAGGGCCGGGGCGCCAATAAGGTCAGGCTCGACGATCATCCGCTCCTGACGCTGCTGGAGCGCCCGAACCCCATGCAGGCCGGGTCCGAGCTGTTTGAGGCGATTTTCGGTTTCTTTCTGATCGCCGGCAACAGTTACCTTGAAGCCGTCGGTCCCGGGGGCGGCCTGCCGCGTGAACTCTGGTCCCTGCGCCCCGACCGCATGCGCGCTGTGCCCGGCGCCAGCGGTGTGCCAGAATCCTACCGCTATACCGTGGGCGGAAACCATGTTGATTTCCCGGTTGATCCCGTGACAGGGCGTGCCCCGGTGTTGCACATCAAAGCGTTTCACCCGCTGGATGACTGGTACGGCATGAGCCCGCTCGAGGCGGCTGCCGTCAGCATCGACCAGCACAATGATGCGGCAAAATGGAATGCATCCCTGCTGCAAACCGGTGGTCGCCCTTCCGGTGCGTTGGTATATAAACCTTCTCACCCCGATGCCGCCGACACACTGACGGCGGATCAGCGCCAAGCGCTCAAACAGGAGCTGGAGCAGCATTTTTCCGGTGCGGAAAACGCCGGGCGGCCTCTGGTGCTCGAGGGCGGTCTGGACTGGAAAGAAATGTCCCTCTCGCCGAAGGACATGGACTGGCTGCTGGGCAAAGATGTCTCAGCGCGTGAAATAGCTCTGGCTTTCCACGTGCCCTCGCAGCTGATCGGCATCGAGGGCTCATTGAAATTTTCCAATTTTGAGCAAGCGCGTCTGGCATTTTTTGACGATGCAGTGCTGCCGCTGCTTGATCATGTCAAAGACGAGTTGAACCACTGGCTGGCGCCGCAGTTCGGCGAGGATCTGCACCTGGACTACGATGTCGATAAGATAGAAGCGCTCGCCCCCCGCCGCCAGCAGGTCTGGGACCGGTTGACCACTGTGAATTTTCTGACCATCAACGAAAAACGCGCCGCCGTCGGTTTCGCGCCGATTGCCGGCGGTGATGCACTTCAGGGAGGATAATATGCAAGACATCGAAAGAAACAGCATTGCGCTGCGCTTTAAAAATAAAGTTTACGCGATTAATGCCAGTTTCCCGCTGGTACACGAAATCGAGGGGGAGCTGGGCAGCATCGCCGTCTTGCAAGAGCGCTTTTCACACATGAGCTGGGAAATCTCCGAGCTCGTCACACTGACCCATATGATGCTGCAGGCGGCAGGAGAAACCGTCGACTATCTGGCGCTTGGCAACCTGATGCTCAAGGAGGGACTACGGCCCTATCTGGCTGCCGCGCAGAAGTTTTTGCAATTGGCGATTTCCGGACAGGAGGTGGCATGACGTCCGTGAATTTTGATACGCCGTTTGAGCTAAAATTTCTGGCCGCCACCGGCGTATTCGAGGGTTATGCCTCCGTCTTCAACGTGACGGACAGCGTGAACGACCAGATTATGCCCGGCGCCTTCAAAAATAGCCTCGATCTCTTCCGTCAGGAGAACAGGATGCCGCCCCTGCTGTGGCAGCATAACACGGTAGAGCCGATCGGCGCCTGGCGGGAGATGCATGAGGATGGTCATGGTCTTTTTGTCAAAGGTGATTTGTTCATTCATGACATTCCACTGGCCAAAGAGGCCTATAAACTCCTCAAGGAAAATGTGGTGACCGGACTTTCCATCGGCTACCGCACGGTGGAATCCCATATCGACCAGAAAAGCGGCGTGCGGGTGCTGACGCAACTGGATCTTCTGGAAGTTTCGCTCGTGACCTTCCCCGCCAACAGTCAGGCGAGGGTGCTGGGCGTCAAGAATTTTTTCGACATGTCGAACATCCCGTCCGAGCGGGAGTTCGAGACCTTCCTGCACAGCGCCGGGTTCAGCCGCAAACAGGCCAAAGGCGTGGTGGCGAAAGGGTATCGGGCTTTGGCGATGTCGAAGCAGAAAATAAATGCCGAGGCCGGCGCAGTCCTGCGCTTGCGCGCGAGTCTGATACAGGCGACGGAAGAGAACCGGAAAGCGGCGCTGGCGCTTGCCGCCACGCCGGAAAAAAAATCGACGGGGTTTTGCGAGGAACTGCGGCAATTCAGCGCAGCCCTCCGCCGCGCGACGCGGGAGAGCGAGGCGAAATACAGCCCAGACCAGCCGCGGGACAATCAGGGACGGTGGACTGGCGAGGGAGGCGGGGAGAGCGGGAGCGGTCTGGACCCGGGGCAGGCCAACCCCGTATGGGGACTTGACGTTGCTGGAGTGCTGGCAAGCGGCATGGCGGCTATCGCCGGAGGTCTTGCTCTCGGTGTAGAAGCCGCGGTGGGTGCAGCTGAAGCATTGGGTGGTTTATATAGCAGCGAAGCCGATGCTGTCGGAACGGCGCTGACGATGCGGAGTCTCGGGAGCACAGTGGCTGATGCTCTTGATTTCACAACTTCTAGCGTCAGTGAGGAGTCTGCCGCCAGAATATCAGATGCGCTGCAGGGTGCAGAAGACTTCTTGGGTGGTACGCCGGAAAATTCAGGGCTGAACAAGTACAGTGATTTCTGGGCGATCAAGGGAGACAACAAGATTCATTTTGATGTTTATAATCCCGGTGAGGGATTCGGAGGTATATCCGATCAACCCCATTTTCATCTTGAAACTCTGGATGAAAACGGAGAATATATTGACGCTGGCAGTCAGCATAGATATTATTTCAAAAAGGAGTAGTGGCTATGAAATGGTTCGCAGACTATAAACATCCGAAGGATCTGAATTTTATTATAGACGAAGATAAGCCGACTGGATTTTATATATACATGTATCAAAATATGGAACAATTCAAAAAAGACCTATACCGAAATGATGACCGTTGCACGCATTTCCAAGATGATTATTTACAGGATACCCTTGAAATAGCAAAAAGATGCGCCTTGCGAGTTTACGGCGTGCCAATAGATGTCTGGAAGCAGGTGGCGTGAGCGATCCTCACAAATATTCCTCCGTGACTGCTGTGTTGCTGAATATATTTTTCGGCGCCGCCAGGTATTTTTATTATTGAAAGATACATTCATTAGAACATCTTTCTCCTAATCAAAAAATTCAAACCAATTTGAAGCCGCCCCTGCGCGAGGCAGGGCGCTTTCGGATAAAAATGCCTTTGGCCGCGGGAAGCGGCTGGCGGCAGAGATATTTTATTGTTCATCCCTTCAACCAAAAAAAGGAAACCACCATGACAAACGACACTCCTGTCTTTGACCTGCACCGCGATTTCGAGGCGTTCAGGGAATCCAATGACCGGCGTCTGAAGGAAATCGAGCGGAAGGGCGCCGCCGACCCGCTGACGGAGCTGAACGTGAAGCGCCTGAGCGACCGTCTCGACCACTATGAAACGGTCTGGGCGCGCACGCCGCGCGGCGGCGCTAAATCCGACGAGCAGGATGAAGTGAAAGCCTTCGCGCTCGAGCGCAAGCGTCATTTTCATGGCGAGCTTGATATGAATACTTATCGACAGTATAAGGCGGCGCTCAACGGCTACCTGCGCAAGAACAATGCCGGCAATAACGTGGATGAAATCAAGGCGCTCAGCGTCGGCTCCGATCCGGATGGCGGCTTTGCCGTCCCGCCGGACATGAGCGGCCGCATCGCCTCGCTCATCTTTGAAACCTCGCCCCTGCGGCAGGTGGCGAATGTCGTCACTATCGGCACGGACGCGCTGGAAGGCGTCAATGATTTGACGGAAGCCACCTCCGGCTGGATCGGCGAAACCGAGGCGCGCAGCGAAACCTCCACGCCGAAAATCGGCGAATGGCGCATCCCGGTTTTCGAGCAATACGCCGAACCGCGCGCGACGCAGCGGCTGCTGGATGACGCGATGTTCAACGTGGAGAATTACCTCTCCGCCAAGATCGCCGACCGCTTGTCGCGCATGGAGAACGTCGCTTTTATCAGCGGCAACGGCAATAAAAAGCCGCGCGGCATCCTGACCTATCCGGCGGGTGTCCCCAGCTCTTCCAATTTCTCGGTGATTGAGCAGGTGCCGGTCGGTGCCGCGGGCGCTTTCCCCTCCACCAATCCCGGCGACGCGCTGATCAACCTCGTCTATACCCTGAAAGCGGCCTACCGCGACAAGGCCGTCTTCATGATGTCACGCGCGACACTGGCGGAAGTACGCAAACTGAAGGATGGTCAGGGCCGCTACATCTGGCAGCCTGACTTCCAGATGCGCCAGGGCGGCACGCTGCTCGGCTTCAACGTTGCTGAGGCGCAGGACATGCCGGCCATTGCCGCGAACAGCCTCTCTATTGCCTTTGGCGATTTCAACGCCGGCTACCAGATTGTCGACCGCCAGGGTATTCGCATCTTGCGCGACAGCTTCACCGCCAAACCCTATGTCAAGTTCTACACGACGAAACGGGTCGGCGGCGATGTGGTGAATTTTGAAGCGATCAAATTGCTCAAGTTCGCGGCGTCTTAAAGCCTGTCCGCGCCGGTGGGTTGTCCGTCCCCTTGCCCCCCGACGGGCCTGTGACAACCCACCTCTCTTTTGTCCCTCCAGAAAGGAAATTTCTCCATGCATAGTCTTGTTGATAATATCGGTATCGAGCAATCGCTCGCTCCGCAAACCATCCAGGCCTCAGCTCTCAACAGCGGCAATATTGACACCCTGGGCAGCGATACGCTGGCCATCACCGTGCTGATCGGCGCCATGGCGGATACGCTCAGCTCTTCCGTCCATCTGGACCTTAAAATCGAACACGCCGACGATGACGGCACCGGCAGCCCCGGCGCTTATGCCGCCTGCGCCGACACCGATGTGCTGCATTTCTCCAGCCTCTCCGGCGCCGGAGTCTTTCTCAGCCTGACCGCCAATAGCCAGACGCAAAAACGCTGTGTCATCGGCTATACCGGCGGCAAGCGCTTCGTCAGGGTGACGGCGACGCCGGTGAGCCTCACCACCGGCGGCCCTATCGCCATGCTGGCGCTCAAGGGCTCCGTCCATCAGCTTCCGGTGGCCAACGCTTAAGCTTGCTTCAGGGGGCGGAGATACGCCTCTCCGTCCCTGTTTTTCCGATAAAGGATCATCCCCATGTCACAGCCGATCTATCGTCTGGTGGAAACCACGCCGCCGGCTACGGAGCCGCTGACGCTGTCTGAAATGAAACTCTTCCTGCGCGTTGATCACGGCAACGACGACACTCTGGTGACGGGGCTTATTTCAACGGCGCGCCAGCTGTGCGAGAATGCGACCGGCCGCAGCCTGATCACGCGCAGCTATAGCCTTTATCTGGATGAGTGGCCACGACAATCCCGGATGAGCCCGTCCTCCTTATTCCGGACGGGCTGGTGGGACGGCATGCGTGAGGGCGCAGATATTTTTTTGAACAGCGGCTTCTTGACCCTGCCGCAACCGCCGCTGCTGTCGGTCACCCGCATTAACGTCTACGCTGCTGACAATAGCGCGGCGGAATTTGCGTCTTCGAATTATTTTGTCGATACCGCCGGGGTGCCGGGGCGGATTGTGCTGACGCTGGGCGCAGCGGCCCCGGTGCCGGGCCGGGCGGCCAATGGCATCGAGATTCAATTCACCGCCGGTTACGGCGCGGCCGCGACGGATGTTCCGGCTTTATTGCGGCAGGGTATGAGACAGATGATCGCCCATTTATACGAGCACCGTGGCGACAGTCCGGACCAGGCTTTGCTGGCCTCGGGTTCCGCCGCCATTTTTCAGTCCTATCGCGTGATGAACCTGTCATGATCAGCGAGATGAAGCGCCGCATCACGCTGCAGGAACAGGTGCGCACCCCGGATGGCGGCGGCGGATTTACCGTCACCTGGCAGAATATTGCGACAGTGCCGGAGGTCTATGCGGCGATTGTCCCGCTCTCGGGCGCCGAGCAGCTGCGCCACCACCAGCTGGAGGCCAGCGTGACGCACCGTATCACCCTGCGTTACCGCAGCGACGTGACCACCGCCATGCGCATTGTTCATGACACTACAGTTTATCATATCACCGCCGTGATTGATCAGGACGGGCTAGGCACCTCTCTGGAGATACTGGCGACGGTGAAAACGCCTTAATTTTTTGGCTCTGCCGGAGCAGGGCCGAGGCCGGCGGCATCCAGCGGTTTCCATGCGGCGATTTCCTGATCAGCCCTGGCGACATCCGCCGCTGACAGGCTTTTCCTGGCGATGGCGGCCGCAAGAGCGCGGGCCATGTCCTGCGATTTCGGGTCCGTTGTTTCTTTAGCGGCAATACTGAACCATGTGTAGGAGGCGTAAAAATCCGGCTTGACGTCGTCGGTGTCGCTTTTGTTGCCACGGTACATGATCATGGCGTAAAACATCGCTCCGCGCTGGTCGCCCAGCTGCGCCGCGCGCAGGAACCATTGCCGGGCGGCGTTGTAGTTTTGCGGAATACCCTCGCCACTGGTATACATGGCGGCCACCGCATCCATCGCCTCGGGATTATTTTTGTCAGTGGCGGCGTGCCAATAGAGGGAGAAAGCTTTGGCGGGATTCGGCTCGACGCCATATCCCTCGTTATACATGTTGCCGAGCAGGATCATGGCGCGGTCATCGCCGGTTTCCGCCAGGGGCCGCAGTTCCAGAATGGTGTGAAGCCAGTCCTGGCGGTTATAGGCGGCGCGGCCCTCCTCGAACCCGGCGGCGGCGGGCGCGGCCAGAGCACATGACAAGAACAACACAAACATCATGCGGCGAAACATAGTTGAAGTATAGGGTTTCTGATGAATTTTTCAAAGGATCAATGCAATGTCCGCTGACAGTGGCTGGGATGTGCAGACCGGCGTCTTTTCCCGCCTGACGGGAACCAGCGCCCTGACCACCTTGTTATCCAATGGCGCCAACAGCGTGCTGGATCACGTGCCGGCGGGGACCGCCTTCCCCTATATAGTGATCGGGGAGGCCAGCGCCAGGCCGATGGACAGCCAAAGGGTTTCCGGAAGTGACGTGACTCTTACCGTTCATACCTATAGTCGCGGCGTCGGGATGCAGGAAGCCAAGCGCATCATGTCCGCCCTGTACGACGCGCTGCACCACGCCTCTTTCGCTATTCCGAACCAGGTGCTGGTGTTGTGTCAGCTTCTGGATAGTCAAACCGTTCTGGAGAATGACGGGTTGACCCGTCATGGTATCCAGCGCTTTCAAATCATCACCGAACCCGCGTAGGAGAGGTAAGCCATGCCCAGCCAGAAAGGCCGCGACCTGTTGCTGAAGATTGGCAATGGCGCCAGTCCGGAAACCTTTGCCACCATTGGCGCGGCGCGCACGGTAGCGATAACCATTAACAACCATCCTGTCAACAGCACGACGCTGGACAGCAACGGTTTTCAGTGTCTGGAGGCAGCGGCGGGACTTCAGGCGCTCGAGATAATTCTGGAAGGGCTGTTCAAAGATACGGCGGCAGAGGAAACCCTGCGTCAGAGCGCTTTTGGGCGCACGACGAAGAATTACCAATTACTGTTTCCCAACGGCGATGTGCTGGCGGCGGCCTTCGTGATCGGCGATTACCGACGCAGCGGGAGCTTCGACGGGCTGGAAGGTTTTGCCCTGACTCTCGTGCGCAGCGGCAACGGAACCTTTACCCCCGGAGGCTGAACCATGACGCTGTTACCCGGGCCGGAAGCCCCCTGTCCTCTCAAGATCACCTTGAAACTGATTGCCGAGATCGAACACGGCTATGGCAGCCTCTACCGGCTGGCGGAGGATTTGCTGGCGGGAACGCTGCCGCTGACGACAATGTTCGACCTGTTAAAAATATGTTATCAGCACGCAGGGTGCGGGGTGAGCGAGGACTTCCTGTTACAGCAGCCCGCCATGGAATTACTGACCGCCGTTTTGCTGGATATTCTGGGGCCGATGGAGCGGGCGGGCGCGGCGACATCAGAAATCGCGCCCCCTCCGGCCCGGTTTTTATCCGAGATGCTGACAAAATTTCCTGATCCGAAAGGAGCCGGACCATGACCCGTCCGCATGACCAGAGCATGTTGCTGGAATCCATCGTCAAGAAACGGAACGCGAAGCTAATACCAGCCCTCATAAATTCTGACCTGTGCAAAGCCAATCTCTTTCTGCGATGGATTTGATCTGGCCTTTGACGGCGACGAGAGAGTTCCATGCCTTGCAGCAGGCATCCACGATCTCGTC
>JACQAA010000151.1 GCA_016195185.1 Pseudomonadota bacterium
AGCCCGTGCTGATCGGCGATATTGCCACTATTCCGATGGAGGGCAGTTTGCTTCCGGAAACATATGACTTCTCCTATCACGATACGCGACAAAACCTAATTGAACGCATGAAAAAATCCATGCAGGAAGAACTGCGGGCACTTTGGGAAAAGCGCGCCGGTGATATTCCGTTTGCAACTCCGGATGAAGCGGTCACGCTGGCATCGATTGTCGAAAAAGAAACGAGACTGCATGACGAACGTCCGCGGGTTGCCGGCGTTTTTATCAATCGCCTCAAAAAACACATTCCTCTGCAGTCCGATCCGACGGTCATTTATGCCGTTACTTTGGGACAAGCAAAACTCGACCGGGTGCTCACCTATAAGGATTTACAGACATCATCGGCGTATAACACCTATTCAAGACAAGGCCTGCCGCCAACACCGATTGCTAATCCAGGGCGGGCATCACTGGCCGCCGTTCTAAACCCTGAACACAATGATTATATTTATTTTGTCGCCAATGGCACAGGCGGTCACGTTTTTGCCAAAACATTGAAGGAACACAATCATAATGTGGCCCAATGGCGAAAAATGCAAAAGAACGTAAAATAATCAATGGCTTCCGCGTTCATGGATATTTCACGACTCGTGATGTACAATTGAATGTCATGAGCACAAAACACACAACCGATGGCACTCGTCTCTCTCCCGCCCTTCTGGCAGGCGACAGCCCATTCCGGAATCAGTTGCTGGTTGCCATGCCCGGCCTGCAAGCAGACGTTCTGAACAAGAGCGTCATTTATGTTTGCGCGCATAGTCCCGCCGGAGCGATGGGAATTGTGTTGAACCAGAAACTACCCGCTGTTGTCTTCAAGGATCTCCTGACACAGCTAGATTTCTCCATTTCTGGATTACAAATAGAGCCGGTTGTACACTTTGGCGGCCCTGTGGAAACGGGGCGTGGATTCGTGCTGCATTCGACCGACTATATTCGCGAAAATACAGTCAGAATCAACGACCGTATCGGAATCACCGGCACCGTTGATATTCTTCGCTCCATTGCGGATGGCGCCGGTCCGCATAGAAGTATTTTTGCCCTTGGCTACGCCGGGTGGGGTCCAGGACAGCTGGATGAGGAAATACAGAGAAATAACTGGCTAACCATTCCGGCAGACGAGGAGCTGATTTTTGACCTAGATTTGTCCGGCAAATGGGAAAAGGCCATGAAAAAAATTGGCATCACTCCCACGGCTCTTTCCTCTGACGTGGGGCACGCCTGAGCCATTTTGTCCGCATCTACTCTTTACGCGTTAAACCTGCTCATCAATTTTTGATGACGTATCGCCGTCCATGCCGCCTTTGGCAACGCCTACACGTGCCGAACGCAACAGCCGATCGTGTATAACATATCCAGGCTCAACCACCTGAACGACAGTGCCGGGAGATTTATTTCCTGACTCCACCTCGAACAAAACTTCATGCAGATTGGGATCAAACTTCTGATGCATGGGTTCTATTTTTTTGATGCCATTGTTCTCAAAAACGCGTAACAACTCGCGCTCAGTCGCCTCCACGCCGGCGAAAATGGTTTTCAGCTGTTCGTTTTTCTCGCGCTGATCGGGGGGAATGGCATTCAGCGCGCGGCGCAGATTGTCTGATACGGTCAGGAGATCGCGTGCAAAACTGGCAACCGAAAATCTGGCCGTATCCTGACGTTCCCGTTCAGCACGTCGACGGATATTTTCCACCTCGGCTAAGGCCCGCAGCATCTTGTCGTTTGCTTCGGCAAGTTGTTTGTCAAGCGCCGCGATTTGCTGTAACGCCTCCCCTAAGGTCGGAGCTGCCGCGCCTGAGGCAGCGGTCGATTGCGCACCTTCGGCAGGAATTTCATGACCTTGAGATTCTGTCATCTCTCCACCTCTGCTTTCCTTGAAAGGAAAAATAATCAGGGACAATGGCGTGTTTCAATGAATAATTCAAGCGGATAAAAAGAGACATAACTCTGGCTGGCCAGCAACCGGCAGTTATTCGCCCTGCTCAGGATTTTACAACGACTTTGGCATGGCGAATGACGCGGCCATTCAGTTCATAGCCCTTTTGCGCAACCACAACGACAGTATCAGACTCGGCCTCCGCATTGTCCTCTGTGCTGATCGCTTCATGCTTACCGGGATCAAAGGCCTCACCCTGCGGATTGATTTCCTTGATACCAAACTTGTTGAAAACGGCGGTCAGCTGACCCAAGGTCTTCTCGAATCCCTGGGCGAGTTTTTCAAATTTGGGATCTGCCGCGCGTTGCTCCTTGGGAATGACGCTCAGGCCGCGCTCCAAATTATCAATGACCGGCAAGACCTCTTTCACAAACTTTTCCAGCGCAAAGTCTTTTTGCTCATCAACCTGTTTCTGCGTCCTGGCAATCGCCCGCGCCGCTTCACGCTGCTGCTCTTCAAGCTGTCCGGTCAGTTTCTGCTGCCCTTGTTGCAATTCCATGATCCGGCCTGATGTTGCAATCATCTTCTTGCGCAAATCATCCCGCTCTGCCTTGATTTGATCTGGCGTTTCTTCCTCATCGAGGCCCAGATCTTCCATCAGTTTACGGTGGGCTTCGGCATCTGGATCAACTTCTGGATTGTTCACTACAGTTTCTGGTTTTTCCTCAGGGGGAGTCCCGGAATTATGCTCGTCAGTCATGCTTCTCTCCACAAACTCTTTTCATATTGTTTATAAGATAGCGGGGAAAGAGTCAAGGTAAATTTTACGGTAAAAAAATATACCTAAAATTATGACTGTTAACAAGTCATGACAAAATGGGAAAAAAACGTGTATATTCATGGCATTCGGGGCGTTTATCAGCTATACCCCGCTGAAACGAGGAACCTGACACATGTCTTCCAATACGTTTGGTACGCTGTTCCGCTATACAAGCTGGGGGGAAAGCCATGGACCTGCCATTGGATGTGTAATCGATGGCGTACCCCCTCGCCTGGCCCTGGACGAGGCTTATATCCAGCAATTTCTCGACCACCGCAAGCCTGGGCAAAACCGTTACATGAGTCAGCGACAGGAGAAGGATCAAGTCAAAATATTATCCGGCGTGTTTGAGGGGAAAACCACTGGCACGCCGATCAGTCTGATGATCGAGAATACGGATGCTCGAACCAAAGACTACAGTGACATCAAGGACAAATACCGCCCTGGCCATGCCGATTTCACCTATGAGCAGAAATACGGTATACGTGATTATCGCGGCGGTGGCCGGTCTTCAGCGCGGGAGACAGCCTGTCGGGTTGCCGCCGGCGCTGTGGCGCGGTTGATATTGGGCCCGGTGGAGATCGAAGGAAAGGTGATCCAGATTGGTCCGCATAAAGAAGACTGCCAGCATTTGTGGGAAGATTTTCTTGATCAAACCCGCAAAAATGGCTCCAGCGCCGGTGCTATTGCGGAGGTGATCGCCAAAGGCGTTCCGGTCGGGCTCGGCGCACCGGTGGTGGATAAACTGGATGCGGATATTGCCAAAGCCATGATGGGCATCAACGCCGTCAAGGGCATCGAAATCGGCAGCGGGTTTGCGGCGGCGGCCCTGCCGGGAGAAGTCAATGCCGACCAGATCCGGATCAAAGACGGACTGCCGCATTTCCTATCCAATCATGCCGGCGGCATTTTGGGTGGTATTTCAACGGGACAGGATATTGTCGTGCGCCTGGCTTTTAAACCAACCAGCTCCATCCTGCACCCCTTGCAAACAATTGATCGTGACGGACATGAAACAGAAATTGTTACGAAGGGCAGGCATGATCCCTGTGTCGGTATTCGGGGTGTTCCGGTGGCAGAGGCCATGCTGGCCATCGTGCTGGCGGACCACTGGCTGCGCCATAAGGCGCAGTGTCATAGATAACAGAAGAGGGGCCTCAATATGTTCATCGAACAGCGGCGAAAAGAGAATGCATTTCTAACGCGCATGCTGCTTTTTTTTAAGCGTTTTTTTGTCGTTATGGGTGTCGCCGCGACGATTACCTTTGTCATGCTATTCATGACCCTCCACAAGCTGATCAACTATGCGCCGCCCTCTTTACCGGAGAGTATGGTTCTGACATACACTTTCAAGTCTGGTTTGGTCGAAAAGGTGACCAAACCGTCTCTGACGCAACCTTTGCTGAGACCCGCCACCACTTTCCACGAAATTATCGAAGATTTGACACAGGCGTCGAAAGACCCTCGCGTAAAGGGGTTTGCTGCCCGCCTGCAGGATATCGACATGACTCCGGCACAACTGCAGGAACTCCGCGACACGATCTCCACCTTCCGCAAATCCGGGAAATGCGCCACCGTTTTTGCCGAAGATTTCGGCGGCTTCGGTTCCGGTATGGGAGATTATTACCTGGCTTCGTCATTCGGTCAGATCTGGCTGCAACCTGTGGGTGCCATTTCTATTAACGGCATATCCGCGGAAGTCCCCTTTCTGAAAGGAATCATGGACAAGATCGGCATCGAAGCGCAGTTCGGCCACAAGGGCATTTATAAATCAACCCCGGAAAGCCTGACGGAAACCGGCATGAGCGCGCCACACCGTGAAATGATGACCAGCCTGGTCAATGATCTGGCGAACCAGATCATGACCGGAATATCAACTGACCGCAAAATACCTATGAACAGTCTGCATGACATCGTCAACCATGCGCCTTATAACGACGAAGAGGCCTTGCGTCTGAAGCTCGTTGATAAAATCGGCTATTATGATCAGATGCTGGATGACGCCAAAGCTCGGGCCAAGGCCAATGGCATCACCCCTGAACTCGTTGGATTGCAGGGTTACTCTTTTACCTCCAGCACCACCGACCTTGACTTGGGCATCACAGGTTTTATCAGTAAATTCTTTCATAAGGCGGATCCCGCCTATGCAACCCGGAATAAAGCAAAAATCGCTTTGATTTTTGGTGCGGGCGATATTGTTTCCTATACCGCAAGCGCTCATGCCGGATTTGGCGATTCAGGGATGTCAGCCGACAAAATCGTTGCGGCATTCGAAGAAGCTGAAAAAGACAACGACGTCGTCGCCGTCGTATTTCGGGTAGATAGCCCCGGCGGCGCACCATCGGCCGCTGAAGCCATCCGTCGATCTATTTTAAAAATGCAGAAGAAAGGCAGGCCTGTCATCGTATCCATGGGCGGTTACGCTGCCTCCGGTGGTTATTGGGTGGCCACACCGGCGGATAAAATTGTGGCGCAACCCGCGACAATTACCGGCTCCATCGGCGTTTTCGGCGGCAAGTTTGTATTGGCCGCGCTGTGGGAGAAACTGGGCATCCATTGGGAAAGTGTCAGTGTCGGCGACAACGCGCTCATGTGGTCCTTAAACAGCAAATTCTCCGACCCGGAAAAAGAGCGCTTCGACGCCCTGCTGAACAATATATACGAATCGTTTATTACGCGTGTGATGCAGGGCCGCAATATGACGCGCAAACAGGTTTTGACCGTCGCCGAAGGGCGCGTCTGGACTGGAAGACAGGCCCAGAAAAATGGCCTTGTTGACGAGCTGGGCGGCCTGGATAAAGCGATTGCCTTGGCCAAAACCGCTGCCAGGCTGTCACCAGGGCAGGAAGTAGCTGTCGAGCGCTTTCCGCCGCCAAAATCAACCATGGAGCTATTTATCCAGCTCGCGACCGAGGGCGTTTCCATTGTGCCAGAGGTTAAAATCAGCCTTGGCGACATTCTGCATCAACTGAAAGAGAGTCCAACCCCGCCGACAGACGTGCTCAAAGTGCCTGAAGTGCGGCTTTATTGATTTTCATAATATAAAACGAATATATTTGCAGAATCTTTTTTCATTTGCTATAACTGCAAAATGATCAAAGCCATCTTTTTAGATATGGACGACACACTGATCGTCAATCAGGCCCTGTATGAACGTGCCGCAAGCTTGTTGTACGGGTATTTGCGGAGCTTTGGCATTTCCCAGGAAGAGGCTCATCGTCTGCGGGAATCTACAGATAAAGAGCTGTACAAAACCTTCGGTTACTCCCGCAAACGTTATCCCGAAACTTTCGAGCAGGTCCTGAAACATTTTGTACCAGACGCAGACGCAGAAATGGTGCAGATCGTGCGGGATTTTGCAGAGACCGTTTTCAGTACCGTCGCAAAGGAGAAACCGGGTACCATTGAAGCCATCAACCTGCTGACCGAACATTATTCCGTCTACATTGTGACGCAAGGCGACCACAGCGTGCAAAAAGATCGACTATCGCATCTTTCTTTCAAAGACAAGTTATCCGATGCTTTCATTGTCGAGAAGAAGAACAAAGAAACTTTCTCTGATATAGCGCAACGGCTAGGGTTTAAGCCTGACGAAGTCGTGATGATGGGCGACAGCCTGAAGTCGGATATTATACCGTCTGTTGCCGCAGGAATGCAGGCTGTCTGGGTTGAGGCAGATAACTGGTCTCTTGAGGCGAACAACGAGTTCCCCGCGGAGAGGGCGTATAAATTTTTCTCTCTGCTCGAAGCCAGCCGTCATCTCGTGAAACATGGAACACCGGCAACAGCAGTTGTTTCCGACAAAAAGAAACCTTCGCCAAAACCGTAAGAAATTATTTTAAGCTATTTTGAGTCGTGGCACGGTAGCAGCCGCTACCGGCAAGCCCAGATTTTCACAAATGATCGCCAGGACTTTTGTGACATCCTCATGGCGCTTTTCAAAATCATACTTGGCAGCATCGACATGAACGACAGACATGGAGCGCTCAACATACTGGACCTGGCATTGCACCTCATCATTTAAGGCCATAACATATTTGAGGTCAACGCTCGCTTCAAAATCGCGGCCACGCTTGGCGATTCGCGACAAAATAATATCGGAAGGACAGACCAGATTAATAAGCAAATC
>JACQAA010000162.1 GCA_016195185.1 Pseudomonadota bacterium
GCTTCGTATTGGAAAAGGGCATGAAGGGGTTGAGCGCCCCCAAGATTGAGGGCAAGTTTTCATTGCGCTCTTCTGTGACCGGGGAAATTGCCATGGAAGATGTATTCGTGCCGGAAGAAAACAAATTTCCGACGGTGAAGGGGCTGACGGGGCCTTTCTCCTGTCTCAATAATGCGCGTTATGGTATCGCCTGGGGCTCGCTGGGTGCGGCAGAGTTTTGCTGGCATCAGGCACGGCAATATGCGCTGGACCGTATCGTGTTCGGCAAGCCTTTGGCTGCCAATCAGCTGATCCAGAAAAAACTGGCGGATATGCAGACGGAAATCACCCTCGGGTTGCAAGGGGCGTTACGTCTTGGTCGCATGAAAGATGAAGACCGCGCGGCGCCGGAAGCAATCTCACTCATGAAGCGCAATAACTGCGGCAAGTCGCTGGATATCGCGCGGTCGGCGCGGGACATATTGGGCGGTAACGGTGTTGCCGACGAGTATCATGTGATCCGTCATGTCATGTACCGCGAGGCTGTCAATACCTATGAAGGAACACATGACATCCACGCGCTTATTCTCGGGCGGGCGATGACGGGGATACAGGCTTTTAGTTAATAGCTGAAAATTGGCTATGCCGCATTTAATTTTATTATAATTCAAATATTTATGTCATAATCTTCAATTAATACTTTTGAAGTATTACTTTATCTGGAGTAGGATGATCAAGGGCCGGGTGGCTTTGTGTCTCACCTTTTGCTGGCTATTTACAAGCAGCTACGGGCATTATTGGGAACGACTTAAGGACGACTGCAAGGTATGAAAAATAAAGTTTTGATTGTCGAAGATAACGAGTTGAACATGAAGCTGTTTGACGACCTTTTGGGCGCGCACGGCTATCTGACGGTCAAAACTCGTGACGGCATGCAGGTTCTCGAATTGGCACGCCTGCACAAGCCGGACCTGATCCTGATGGATATCCAGTTACCGGAAGTGTCCGGCATCGATGTCACGAAATGGCTGAAGGCGGATAACGATCTCAGGCATATTCCTGTCGTCGCGGTGACTGCTTTTGCCATGAAGGGCGATGAGGAGAAAATTCGCCAGGGTGGCTGTGAAGGCTATATCTCAAAGCCGATTTCTATTACCGAATTTATGAAAGTGGTGCAGAAGTATTTGGATTATGCCGAGCCGGTCAGAAAATGATTGGCTAAACAGGGCTGGGAAGATAAAATAATACCATGACAGCGCGCGTCCTCGTTATTGATGATATTCTGCCGAACGTCAAACTGCTTGAAGCCAAGCTGAATGGCGAATATTTTGAAGTTATTACCGCCTTGAGCGGCCCTGAGGGCATTCAGAAGGCTGAAACGCGATCCCCCGATATTATTTTGCTGGACGTGATGATGCCCGGCATGGACGGTTATGAGGTGTGCCGTCATTTGAAGAACAATCCCGCTACTACGCATATTCCGATCATCATGGTGACGGCGCTGACGGATGCCACCGAGCGTGTTCTGGGTCTGGAGGCGGGTGCTGATGATTTTCTGAGCAAACCGGTCAATGATGTGGCCCTGATGGCGCGTGTCCGTTCTCTGGTCCGCTTGAAAATGACCGTGGATGAATGGCGTGTTCGTGAAGCGACCGCAGGTCAGTTCGGGTTTTCGCCAAACAGGACTTCTCTTTTCGGCGAGTCGTATGAAAAGGCGCGGGTGCTGGTCATCGAAGACAGGGATTTTGAAAGCGAAAAAGCCGTTGAGACGCTGAAGCGTGACGAGGATGTTGTTACCGCCGTCCGTTCTGGCGGGCAAGGCATGGCTCTGGCCCAGCAGACGGATTTTGACATCATCGTTCTCAGCCTTAATCTGGCCGCCGAAGACGGCCTGCGCTTGTGCTCGCAGTTGCGTGTGAATGAACCTACGCGCAACGTGCCAATTCTGGTTGTGGGCGAGGAAACGGATATCCAGCGTATCGCGCGCGCCCTTGAAATTGGCGCGCATGATTATATTCTGCGCCCGGTTGACCGGAATGAGCTGCTGGCACGGGTGCGCACCCAGGTGCGCCGTAAACGCTATCAGGATCGGCTCCGGAACAACTATGCCACGAGCCTGGAGCTGGCCCTGATCGACAGCCTGACCGGCCTCTATAACCGCCGCTACCTGATGGTCCACTTGGAAAAACTGCTGAAGAGAAGGTCGGAGTCGCAGAAAACGCTGGGTATTTTGATGCTGGATATCGACCATTTTAAGGTAGTGAACGATACCTACGGCCATAAGGTCGGTGATGAAGTGCTGAAAATATTTTCCGAACGTATCCTGCAACGGGTGCGAGGTTTTGACACGGTTGCCCGGCTTGGCGGGGAAGAATTCATAGCGATATTGCCGGATATTAACCTGGAAATGGCCATTCAGGTGGCGGAGCGTCTTCGCAAGGGGATTTGCGAGACGCCGTTTAAAGTGAGTGTGCCGGGCGGTAGCCTTGATGTCGGTGTCAGCATCGGGGGTGTCCTGATCGAGGCGGGCAGCGCCCCGGTTGAGGAGGCGATACGGCGTGCCGATGTTGAGTTGTATAGGGCCAAGGAGGCGGGCCGCAATCGCACTTATTTTGAGGGTGTGGGAATGGTGACAGCGACAATGACAGATAAATCGGCTGATCCGGCGGCACCTGCCACAGGAGCAGGATCTACCTAGAATTTTGAGGACAGCGGACGACCGTTACCGGTACTCCGGTTACTTCATCTTTCCTTCGACGAACTCCACGTGTTTGCGGACAACCTTGTCGTACTTTTTCAGTTTCAGTTTTTCCGTGGTGTTACGGGAGTTCTTCTGGGTGAAGTAAACTTCCCCGGTGCCGGCAGAACTTTCCATCTTCACTGTTGCTCTCGGGCCTTTTTTAGCCATGGTTTCTTCCTCAAGTTTTTAAATGTGCCCACTTAAGGGCTGGTAAAGACAAACTCAGGGGGTGAAAGTACCTTTTCGTTCCGTAAAGTCAAGGAGAAACATGGGCAGAAACAGGATTTTCCAAGGTTTTTTTTTGCTTTGCTTCGGCGCCATTTATCACTAAGCTGCTAGAATATATAGTTTTTTTTGGGAGATCGTCATGAAGTGTTTGTTGGGTGCCCTTGTTCTGATTGCGATGAGCTGGTCGGGCGCCGCTATGGCGGGCAATGCTCCCACGCTGATCAAGGCACAGGGCACCTGGAAGTCCTATTCCTTTCTTGATCAGGGCAAGAAAGTCTGCTTCATGTCCGGCCAGCCGAAGAAGCAGGCCGGCAAGTTCAAGAAGCGCGGTGAAGTGTTCTTTTTCGTGACGCGGTGGATGGGCGATAAAGACAAAAATGTTGTGAGCGTTTCCAATGGTTATCGCTTCAAACCGGGAAGTTCGGTCACCGTGAAAGTGGGCGGCCGCAGCTTCAAGTTATTCACTCAGGGAGAAATGGCCTGGACCAAAGATCAGAGCATGGATGATGCAATCACGGCGGCACTCCAAACGGGGTCGACGCTCGTTGTCAAAGGGACTTCCCAGCACGGGACGGAAACAACGGATACTTATAGCCTTAAAGGCAGCGGCGCCATTTATCGGACGCTGGCTACGGCATGCTCCAGGAAAAAGTAATTACAATCTGTGCCCTGCAATTAGCTGTCAGCTCACAATGAACCAGTTTCATCTGCATCTCATTTCGGATTCCACCGGTGGCACGTTGAACAGCGTGGTCAAGGCCTGCCTTGCCCAGTTTGAGGAGGTGAAGGTCGAGCAGCATTTCTGGCCACTGGTGCGCACGCAAAAGCAGCTGCAGAGCGCGATTGAAGGCATGCGTTTGCATCCGGGACTGGTGCTGTACACCCTGGTGGATAGCGGCCTGACCCAGGCTCTGGAAAAACACTGTCAAGCACTGGGAATTCCCGCCTTATCTATTTTGCATCCGGTACTGACACTGATGAGCGGCACTTTCGGGAAGCAAAGCCTGTCGGAGCCGGGCTTGCAGCACAAGCTTAACGCGGAATATTTTGCGCGCATGGATGCGGTGGATTATGCGCTGCATCATGATGATGGCCAGAAAAATGATCGGGATCTCAGTCATGCTGATGTCATTTTGATCGGCGTGTCGCGCACCTCGAAAACACCGACTTGCATTTACCTTGCCAATCGTGGCATCAAGGCGGCGAATGTGCCTTATGTGCCGGGTATTCCGTTTCCTGAGCGGGTGCTGGAACTGAAAAAACCTTTGTTCGTGGCGCTGACTGCCGCCCCGGAAAGGCTGATTGAAGTACGGCGCAATCGCTTGCAGCACTTGGGACAACACCGGGAGACGGATTATCTGGATCCGGAAAAGGTGCAGGAAGAAACCAAACAGGCACGACGGTTTTATACGCAGCATGGCTGGCCGGTGATCGATGTCACGCGGCGTTCGGTCGAGGAAACGGCGGCCGAGATCATGACAATGCTGGAGGCAAGAAAAGCGTGACGCAAAACGGTGTCAGTAGCTTTGCCCGCGCCTGCATCATGGGATGTCCGGTTTCCCATTCCCTGTCACCGCGGCTGCATGGATTCTGGCTGCAGCAATATGAGATTCAGGGTGAATACACGCGTAGGGAAATGAAACCCGAGCAATTGAGAGGCGCTTTAGCCGAACTGGCAGATCGGGGGTTTGCCGGTTGTAATCTGACACTTCCGCTCAAGGAACCGGCCCTTGACCTGATGGATAAACTGGACGAAAGCTGCCGGGTATCTGGTGCCGTTAATACAGTTGTGATCCATGAGGGGAGAACTACTGGGTATAACAGTGACGGCTTCGGGTTCATGGAAAGTTTGAACGCGCAATACCCGGCATGGGATGGTGGTTGTGTTGTCATTCTGGGCACCGGAGGTGCAGCGCGAGGCATTATTGCTGCTTTGAGAAAAGCGGGAGCGAAGCGGTTGATTCTCATCAACCGCACGCAGAAAAAGGCGGAGAAAATTGTAGAGGATCTCAAGCTGGGTCAAGCCGAGGTCGCGGAGTGGAAGAACCGCGCCGCCGCCTTGAAAAATACTACCTTGCTCATCCATTGCAGCTGTCTGGGCATGAGCGGACAGCCGCCGTTGGAGCTGGACTTATCCTCATTGCCAAAAACAGCGTTGGTATGCGATATTGTCTATAGGCCGCTGCTGACACCACTGCTGGTCTCGGCAAAAGAGCGTGGTCATCCGGTGGTGGAGGGGTTGCCGATGCTGCTGCATCAGGGGCGGCTTGGTTTTCGCCACTGGTTTGGCGTCGATCCTGCGGTGACAACGGAACTTTATAATGAAATAGCAACGGGTGTTATATGATTGTCATTGGTATTACAGGTTCTATTGGTATGGGCAAATCGACGGCGGCTGAGATGCTGCGTGATCTGGGTATTCCTGTCCACGATTCGGATGCAACAATTCATTGGTTCCTGGCGGCAAAGGGCAAGGGTGTGGCTGCGGTTGGAGAGAAATTTCCTGAAGCGCTCAAAACAAATGCCGATGGCGACCAGTACATTGACCGTCATATTCTCGGCAAGATCGTTTTCGCCGACCGGCATCGCAAGAAAGAGCTGGAAGATATTCTGCACCCGCTGGTCTGGGCGGAGAGCCAGCGTTTTATCGACGAGATGAAACAGAAAGGACACGAGATTGTGGCGCTCGACATTCCGCTCCTGTTTGAAACGGGCGGCGAGAAGCGCGTTGATGTCACGCTGTGTGTTTCGGCCCCGAAGGAAATTCAAAAAGAGCGCGTACTGGCGCGGCCAGGCATGACCTCGGAGAAATTCGACAAAATTGTCGCTGGACAGATGTCGGATGCCGAAAAGCGCAAACAGGCGGACTATGTGATTGAAACGGGTAAAGATTTCGAAGATGTGCGCAAGCAATTGACCGTTGTTGTCGAGAAAATTCGTGTTGAGAAAATTCGCCCGCCTAAAATGTAAGAGACTCTAAAAATAACAGTAGTTATTGAGCCCCCAATATTAAAACTGGTATTTCAACTTATTGAAAAACCAGGAGAATTTATATTTCGTAAATATATATTGACATATTTATGAGGAGGGGGGTGGACTCTGTATGGGAACTCAACGAATCAACCCAATTATTCAGGAGATTAAAAGATGGCCACATGGACCCCGGAACTTGAAAAGCTTATTCGTGCAGTCGGTGAATACGCCGAAACACAGATGAAAGACATCTTGAACCCGAAGGCCTCCGTCATCGGTACTACGCTTCGTGCCCTTTTCCGCGCTGTTGCTTCAGATGGTGGGAAGTTGGTGCCAAAAGCCTGCCGTCAGGCTGGGTATGAATTCAAAGGTCCCGGCTTCAGCGATTTACAAGGGTTGGTCGACCTTGCTGAGCAGAACGACAGTACCGCGGCAGAAAAAATAAAGAAAGTGATTTCTACCCAGCAGAAACTGACAGAAGCATATCATAAGGATCCCTCTATAAAAGGCACACCGACACCCGCAGATATTTTTAGACGTGTCAAAGTTGGTAAACGGCAAGGTATTCAGTACTGAGAACTTTTCGATAGCTATAAAACACCTGCACTTTATGAGTGCAGGTGTTTTATTATTGAGAACCTGGCCATATCATGCTATTCGTCATGTCATGACACGTGAAATCGTCCTTGATACTGAAACCACCGGTTTAGATCCGGCTGACGGCCATCGGCTGGTTGAGATTGGCTGCCTGGAGCTGATCAATCATCTGCCAACCGGTAAGGTGTTTCATACCTACCTTAACCCGATGCGAGACGTGCCGGCAGAGGCTTCGCGGGTGCATGGCCTCACCGCCGAATTTCTTCAAAACCATCCTCTGTTCACGGAAAAGGTGGGCGAGTTTCTGGATTTTATCGACGATGCCACGCTGGTCATTCATAACGCCGAATTCGATATGAAGTTTATCAATGCAGAGTTGAAATCTTCCGGTTTCAAGCTGTTGCCCATGTCGCGGGTGACCGATACGTTGCTGATGGCTCGGCAAAAATTTCCCGGCCAGCCGGCCAGCCTTGACGCGCTGTGCCGCCGCTTCAAAATCGATAATTCGGAACGAAAATTCCACGGCGCCCTGCTCGATTCCGAACTATTGGCCGAGGTATACCTGGAGCTGATTGGCGGCCGTCAGCATGGCCTCGGTCTCGGCAACGAGCTGCTGGCTCAGCAATCTCAGGTCCTGCACGCAAAAATCAAACGTCAGAAAAGGCCGCTACGATCCTTTCAGCCCACGGCAGAAGAGCTGCAGAGACATAACGCGTTATTGGACAGGATCAAGGGCGCGTTGTGGCGCGAAAAGCCGGGGACAGTCGCTTCCAAGGGTTAATTATACGTGCTGTGTGATAGATGGGCGACGACTGAGCCGTAATCGCTGGCGATTTCCATGCGCACCGGAATAATCTCATTACTCTTTTTGAAGCGGGCCAGCCAGATTGTTGGCAGCTTGTGATGGGCCTCGGTGTGATTCTGCACGGCCATCCAGCCGCGTTTCTGGTCTTTTGCCGCGAAACCGGCGACGGGTTCGACTTTCAGCGTGCAGCGCAGCGCTTCACCTGAAAAACTGGAATAATCAGATTTCGGCAGAACTTCCGTGCCATCATCGGATACGCTGATGTTAAAGCGGCGTTTGCCGTCAAAGACAGGGAATTTACCTTCGCATTTATGCGTGCTCTTGACATTCTGAAACATCACCAGCACCCCAGTCAGCACGTCCAAGGTATTCGCTGCCAGCGTTTCGTTGATATTGCGGTCAACGGTAGTTCTGCCATTGTTCTGCACGGTGGTTTTGAGCATTTTTCCGTTGGGGGCGTAGCTCATCTCTGTGGTCTTGACGCTCTGGCGCCAGGTATTGCGCTCCGTATAAACGGTCGGGATTAATTCACCCTTCTCAGCATGACCGGAAGTGCTGTAGGAACCTTTCCACGGGAAAAGGCTGCCGATAAATCCCTGGGTTTCGGCTTGCAGGTCCATGTCATAGGCTTTTTTGTCGAGATCCATCACCAGGGAGGCGTTCAACGCCTTGAAGCCGCCGGCATAGACGTCATATTTCAGCGACAGTTTGCGCTGCTGGTCGATGGAATAGCTCGCCCATGCCGGTGTCGCAGCAACGAAGCCGACAACCAGGGTCAGTGACATAGCATAACCAGCCAGTTTTAAGAGGTCTTTCATGCGCAATATTCTTGCTCTCATCTGTTAATAGTACCCCATTCTCAGTGCCACATTAAAAGAAAACTGGCCTATGATATATAATTTATGACAACTAGTCAAGCGAAATGTTCACACCCATCTGGGAAAAATTAAATCACCCATTCTTTTTGCAGCTGATCCAGAGTCCCGCTCTTGATGGCCTGCCGGACTTCGCGCATCAGGCGATTCATGGTGGTAACATTGTGTATCGATAGCAGTTGCATACCCAGTGTTTCTCCCACCCTGAAGAGGTGATGGATATATGAGCGGCTGTGGTGACGGCAGCTGTAACAATCGCAGCTTTCATCCACGGGGAGCGGGTCTTTCAGGAACGTGGCATTGCGCAGGTTCATTCGTTCCTTAGGGGCACCTTTTACCAGAGCCCAGCCATGGCGTGCAATGCGGGTAGGGGACACGCAGTCAAAAGTATCAATACCCAATTTTACATTGCTGAAGACGTCGATAAAGCTACCAATGCCGAGCAAGTGCACGGGGCGGTCAGGATGTATGTGTTCGCTGCACATGCCCACGACTTCATACATTTGCTCTTTGTGTGCGCCCAGCGAACCGCCGATAGCAGTCGCAAAAAAATTTCGATCGCGCGTGTATTCACAGCTGATCCGGCGCAAATCCGGATAAACGCCGCCTTGTACGATGCCATACATGGCCTGTTTGCCATTATCGTGCTTTTTGTATTCAGTCAGCGAGCGGTCCCCCCAGCGCATGCTCATTTCCATCGCGCGCGCCGTGTAATCTCTATCGACATGAAAGGGTGTGCATTCATCGAACTGAACAATCAGATCTGCACCCAGCTTTCGTTGTGTTTCGATAGATAATTCTGGCGTCAGGAAAAACTTTCGTCCGCGATAGAACCATGCCCGAGGGAAAAAATCTGGAATCCGCCGCTATCCGTGAACATTGGTCCGTCCCATCCGATAAACCTGTGCAGCCCCCCCATCTCAGCTATCAAATCGGCACCGGGCGATAGCATCAGGTGATAGGTATTGGAAAGAATGATGTTCGTGCCTGTTTCGTGTAGCTGTAATGGCGATAGGCCTTTGACAGAGGCTTTGGTGCCGCAAAAAATGAAATTAGGCGTTTCAATGGAACCGTGCGGTGTCGTCAGTAGACCGAGGCGGGCGCGACTGTGTGGGTCCCTACAGGTAATGGTGAAGGCAAACGACATTCTACCTCTTCAAAAGAAACAGGCCCATCCAAGCACTGCCTGAACGGGCCTGATTAAAATTGCCGTAGCTTGTTGTTAAACCGCTTTTTTTGCCTTGTGCGCTTTGGGGGCTGCTTTGCGACGTGGCTTTTTCGTGGCCACCGCCTTCTCGCCAATTTTGTCCACCAGCTGTTTGCGGGCGCGGCGCAGGCCAGGAGTTAGCAATTTTGTCTTAGATGTGCCCAGAAGGAAATTATCAATGCCGCCTTTGTGTTCGACGGTGCGAATACCGTTCGTGGAAGATATAACGGAGACATTTTGCTTCAAGCCCGTGCTGTAGAAAGACACTTCCTGCAGGTTGGGCAGAAACCGGCGGTTAGTTTTGTTATTCGCGTGGGAGACCTTATGACCGTACTGGGGTCCTTTTCCCGTGATTTCGCAGCGTCTGCTCATGTTTTATAATCCTTCTCAAAACAACATCTAGACGGGCACCATATGTTAAGCGGGCTGTTGACGTCAAGCATTTTTAACATTATATTTAACATAATTATTAAACGGAAAATTCAGTTTATTGAGCGGTTTTGGATTGCATTGAGTTGTTCATGAGCACTGCAACGCCAGGTAATTCTTTACCCTCCATCCACTCAAGAAACGCGCCGCCGGCAGTCGATACATAGGTCATTTTATCTTCAACGCCCGCCGGGGCAAGGGCTGCGACGGTATCTCCACCGCCTGCCACGCTGACCAGTTTTCCTTGTTGGGTTAAGTTGGCAACCATTCTGGCCACGGCTGTCGTTCCTGCGTCAAAAGGTTGTATTTCAAACGCGCCGAGGGGGCCATTCCATAAAACAGTTTTTGCTTTCTGTAGCTCATCTGTGACCGCAGCAATTGTGCCATGACCGATATCCAGCACCATGCCGTCTGCTGGGATACAGTCAATGCCAACATT
>JACQAA010000152.1 GCA_016195185.1 Pseudomonadota bacterium
AATAAATAACTGCCAATTATTTTATAAGCTTTTCCATCAACATGGCGCTGCGCCGTTTGCGGGTTATCTCCATAATTCCCAGCCGCGTAAACCCGTGTACTTGTGCATTACCCGCATCATCAGCCAGTATGGATTCCATGGCTTCTAACAATCGGACACGTTCATTCTTCTGCTCCATATTAATAAAATCGATCAAAATTGCGCCGCTTAAGGCACGCAACCTGATCTGGCGCGCAATCTCTTTAACCGCAGACTGGTTGACTTCGGAAATGCTGCCCGCGCTACCCTGATTAACATCGATGACGGTAACTGCGGAAGTATGCTCGATGATAATTGTTCCTCCGCCCTGCAAATATACACGCCGTTCCGGCAGAGACTCTATTTCTGAGTACAGGTCGTAAGTCTCGAATAACCGCTGGCTATTTTGTTCCGGTCTGAACAACCGTAACCGTTTGGAAGTCGCTAACGCTGGCAGATGCTCCTTGCACCAGCCAATGACAAGTTCCAGCAAGCGTTTATTACCAACATAAATATGCTCAAAATTGAGTGCACCGTAATCAACCAATGCGCGGAAAATAGCGTCGGGGCCGCTGATCAACAACGCGGGTTGGCCCTGGGCCAATTCCTCGGCCGAGAGGTATTGTTGCCACTTCTCCTGCAATGATTTGGATTCATACGCTATATCAGCCTCGGCGGCATCCTCTGCTGAGTGCTGTACCAACCAGCCACCCTTGCCCTTTAGCTTCGCTGTCAAAGTCAGAACACCTTCGTTCTTGATTTTGCGAGAGATTGTTACCTGGCTCGAGTAAGGGCTATAAGCCACAAACAGCCCCGGTACATAAAGCTTCATGGTAAGACGTGGAAGTTTGTGATTTTCATTTTCCGTCTGGCGTTTACCTTCAGATTTAATTTGTACCAGTACCATCTGCCCACCTTTAAGCAGTTCTGTAATACCGGTACGTGTTTCAGACACATCTGCGCCTGGATGCCTCACATGCTTGGCGGGCAAATAACCGATCAATCCCTGCCCTATATCCACAAAAGCCGCATCAAGTTTGGTATCAATCTTAATAACTTTACCAAGGTATAGAGAGGCCCAGCTTGCCGTCATATCCGGTCGATCAACATACAAGTCAACCAAAGTTCCGTTACGCACAATCGCGACGTAAAGAAAACCATCTATCTCATCTGCCAAAAGATCAAGACCATTCATATCCGATATCCCTGAGTATACAAGCCGTCTCGTGCAAGGGCAGCCCGACGATGTTGCTATAGGAACCGCTGATAAATGTAATCATTGTAGCAGCTCGCCCTTGTATGGCATAGCCCCCGGCTTTTCCTTGCCATTCCCCTGAGACAAGATAATCCTCCACTTCCGGTACAGACAGGGGCTTGAATTGTACGATGGAAGTCACCAAACGGGCTTTTTGCTGGCCAGACGCTGAAATAACCGTAACAACTGTTAGCACCTTATGTCGGCGTCCTGAAACAAGTTCCAGACAACTGCGTGCTTCTTCCACCATTTCCGTTTTGGGCAAAATGCGCCGTCCAACAGCAACAACGGTATCAGCCGCCAGCACAATAAAGCCACTATTCTCTTCTGATACTTTCTTTGCCTTGGTAGCAGCAATACGCTTTGCATATGCTGCAGGCATTTCCTGTGGCAGCGGCGCTTCATCAATCTCAGCAGGAATAATTTTATCTGGTACGATCCCAACCTGTCTCAACAGCTCCAGCCGCCGGGGTGATGCCGAGGCCAGAATAAGCGGCGTGTGCTTAGGCATATTTATTTGTAACGGAATATAATGCGGCCTTTGGTCAAATCATAAGGCGTCATCTCAACCGACACCTTATCTCCTTCAAGCACACGAATTCTGTTTTTGCGCATCTTCCCGGAGCTATGCCCCAAAATAACATGGCCATTATCAAGCTTGACGCGGAACATGGCATTTGGAAGAATCTCCGAAACGATCCCGTCAAAAGTCATCAAATCTTCTTTTTCAGACATGCCGTCTATTGTTCCAAAATGGTTGTACTGTGAATAAATAGACGACATAGGGGGCTTTTGTCCAGTGTTACTTTCACGCCGCCTCCTCTTTCATCCGTTCCAACTTCGCACCAACGGATGATAGTTTGCTGACAATATTTTCATAGCCTCGTTCAAGATGATAAATACGATGGACAGTGGTAGCCCCCTCAGCGACCAACCCTGCCAGGACAAGCGAAACAGAGGCCCGGAGATCTGTCGCCATCACGTCGGCTCCCCTTAACTTGCTAACACCGCGCACCAGAGCCGAAGAACCATGGATGGTTATATCTGCCCCCATCCTTGCCAGCTCTGGAACATGCATGAAACGATTTTCAAAAATTGTTTCAGTGACCATGCCGGCACCTTCAGAAATGGTCAGCATCGACATCATCTGCGCCTGCAAATCAGTCGGAAATCCTGGATATGGCTCCGTCATAATATCCACGCCACGCAATTGCTTGCTAATCCTTTTGACAGTGACGGTATCACCGTCACTCACAAGATCCACGCCAGCTTTATGCAGAGGATCAAGCAAATAGTCGATATGTTCAATATTGCAATGTTTCAGCCGCAATGTGCCACCGGTCATGGCTCCTGCAATCGCAAAAGTACCCGCCTCGATGCGATCTGCAATCACTGCATGTTCAGTGCCACGCAAAAATGCCTTACCGTGGATAATAATAGTATCGGTGCCCAAACCGGTGATTTCCGCGCCCATTTTGATCAAGCATTCACCAAGATCGACAATCTCCGGCTCGCGGGCGGCATTCACAAGAGTAGTGGTGCCCTTGGCAAGGGTTGCGGCCATCATAATATTTTCCGTCGCGCCGACTGATACCTTCGGGAAATGGATATGAGCACCAGTCAATCCACGCGGCGCTCTGGCGTTGATATAACCATCCACCAGCTCGATCTCAACGCCCAGTTGCCTCAGTCCGTCAATGTGCATGTCAACCGGCCGGGTGCCGATTGCACAGCCGCCGGGCAGGGACACCTTTGCTTCTCCATGACGCGCCACCAAGGGGCCCAACACTAAAATACTGGCCCGCATTTTGCGCACCAAGTCATATGGCGCGACACAACTTGCAATGGCTGCACTGTGCAGGCGCATGGTTTTCTTACCAGCATCATAGGACAGCTTGACGCCCAATTGGGTCAGAATTTCAGACAAAGAAGCGACATCGCGAAGGTCGGGAATTCTATGCAAGACAAGCGGCTGATCGGTCAAAAGTGCGGCGGTCATTACTTTTAATGCAGCATTTTTGGCACCGCTGATTTCGATCTCCCCATTCAGCGGTGTACCGCCATAAATCCTGATTTTATCCATCTCACATCCTTGGCAGTGTGACGCCCTTTTGTCCCATATATTTTCCGGCGCGATCAGCATAGGACACTTCGCAGACACTGTCGCCTTTGAAAAACAGGAACTGGGCAATGCCTTCGTTGGCATAGACTTTGGCCGGCAACGGTGTGGTATTAGAAATCTCCAGAGTGACCTGCCCCTCCCACTCAGGCTCGAGTGGTGTGACATTTACGATCAAACCACAGCGGGCATAAGTGCTTTTGCCGAGGCAGATCACCAACACATCACGCGGCACCTTGAAAGTTTCGACGGTTCTGGCCAGCACGAAGCTGTTCGGCGGGATAATACATACATCAGTTTTACGGGTGACAAAGCTGTTAGGGTTAAAATTTTTTGGATCGACAATCGCATTGTCAACATTGGTAAAAATCATAAACTCATCCGACACGCGGCAATCATAACCGTAAGAAGAAAGGCCGTAAGAAATGGTGCCTTCGCGCTTTTGCCGTTCCTCAAAAGGCGTGATCATGCCCTGCAGAGCTTGGCCACGTATCCAGCTATCAGGCATAATGGCCATGCTTATTTCTCCTTGCGGGAACGGGCTTGCTGCTTGCGCTTGAGTAGATTCTGGCGCAAAGAATCAGCCCGCTTTTTGTCACGTATTTTGTGACGCGCCACCGCAGCATTGTCTGTCATTTTACTGTCCATCTTATCGACATGTGGCCATGGTCAAGGTTTAAGGGGGAAACATCAAGACGTAGCTGAGGAACGATCACTCAACGGTCCATTGCGCGACGTGACAGTTTCTCTACTTCCCTTTGCACAACTTTTTCAATGATTCCCGGCAAATTCTGATCAAGCCATGCTTTGATCATGGGTTTCATCACTTCACGGGTGATGTCTTCCAGCGTTATTTTTCCAACGTGGGCTACGTCCTCTTTCTCAACTGCAATATTGCTGGCCAGCAGTTTTGACAGTGACTCAGTGGCAGCTGCAGCTGTTTGGGCCGAAATCAGGGTATCAACAGGCGGTTTATCAGTTGTCATGGGATTATCCATTATTGGTTTGTCCATCATTTCTATTGTCATTGCAGACCGTGGTGGGTGGGGTGAAAGTTGTTGTGAAGCAGCAGTCTTGTCCGAATTGACTTTATCGGTCAAATCCAGAATATCCGCGCCGACTGGCGTCGTGTTCTTGGCGGACGCCATAGAAAGCTCAAGAGGTGAAACGGGTTTTGACGGCGATTGGGACTGCGCTATCTCAGCAGGTTTTGCTTTGCTTCCTGGTGGGCCGGAAAGATTGAGCGTGGAAACAGGGGCCGCTACGGGCGTCTGCGCAGAAAGATCCAAGGTCGATGCTGGCACAGCAGTCGCGTTTTCAGGTACCAATGGCAGGGGGGCTTCTTTAGGAGATTGTTGTTGTGGTGTGGCCGCCGTCACGGACTTCGCCGCTGCAGCAGGATTCGTCCCTGTTTCTCCGTCTTCTGAAATAATCTGGCGAATAGACTCCAGAATTTCCTCAATTGACGGCTCCTGATCTGTTTTTAGTTCTGACATTGGCACAACTAACCCAACTCACTGAAAAGACAATCAAAGATACTGAACACACTCTTTTTAAGATATCAGGCATAAAAAAGCGAGTCAGTTTATTCACCTAATCTCTAATCTTGCTGAAATCACCCCTGAAGATGGCGGCATCAGAGCCAAATCCCCCTTGATTTATATTCTGGAAATTTGTCGTCACATTGTACAACGGCACATCTAGATGCAAATCCTCCGCTGTTAAATTCCCCTCAGCCGACAAAATGGCATAGGTCGCGATAATCCTGGTTGCTTCTGCACCAACATAAGCGACCTGTGCATCCAGATATTCCTGCTCTGCATCCAATAGATTGAGCGTTGTCCGAGATCCATAGCTCAATTCTGCCTTAACACCATCTAATGCCAACTGGGCAGCATCAATCTGCACTTTTAGCGCCTCACTTTCAGCAACAGCCGCCTTAAGCCCTTCCCACGCCTCAATCATTGACTCACGCACAGTACGCTCGGCACTTTGCGTCTGCATACGCAGCTGGTTTTCAGTCTGCCGCGACTGACGGATTCTGGACGAGGTGCTCCCCCCTGTGTATAGCGGGAGCGTCGCGCTGATGCCAATCGATCCATTGTTCTCGTCATATGAAGCCGCGTCCACAGGATTATAAACTTTGCTCAAAGAGCCTGTTAAGTCAATTTTAGGCAACTTCTCCCCTTCAATGGACCTGGTGGTATTTCTGGCGGCGTCTTCAGAATACCGAGCAAGAATAATCAGAGGATTGTTCTTTTGTGCTAATTCCAGTGCTGTACTTTCTGTTTCGGGTAACTTCACTTGTAATTCCGGTTTTTGCAGATCCACGGGAGATAATCCAATAACCTGTTCAAAGATAGCACGGCTCTTCTTTACCACCCCTTCGGCGGAGATACGGCTTGCTTTCGCTTTGGCAAGACGCGATTCTGCCTGACTCACATCAGTTTTTGTAAGATCCCCCAGTTTATATCGCTCTTGTGACTCTTTAAGGTGACTTTCCAACACGCTCTCATTATGGCGCCGAAGCTGGACAATCTTTTGATTGCTCAGCATGTTCATATAGGCCTTGATTGCATCCAGTAGCACGCCCTGCTCAATCGACTTAAGCTGAGCCCGCGCGGCTTTAATTTTATTATTCGAGGCCTGAACATTTTCTACCGTAGATCCACCGCTATACAACGATTGCGTCACTGCTAGTGACAGGGTTTTCGGATCATGTTTTGCCGTACCTGTATTGAGGGTCTGATACCCTGAGGTGTAGCCCGCCGCAGCCGTCACAGTCGGCTTAAACCCGGCAACGGCCTGAATGTAACTCTCATCGACACTTCTTAGCTGCGCGCGCGCTGCCTCAAGATCAGGGTTCTTTTGGTAGGCATGCGCCAGTGCGCTGTATAAAGTCAGTTTTGGGAGTGATGGTATTTCTGCAAAAGAAACGCCGCTCCGTACAAACAAGAAAGATAGGGTAAACGCCGAGAATAGCGCTAATACAGATCTACATAAATTAAACCACTGTCTCATAAAATTTTTATTACCCATTCAAAATAAAGGTAAATATTTTATTCTCTGCTTATCTTACACCTTCCCATTGAACGCAAAAGAAAAATTTTTCCAGATTCCATAGTGTTTGACATCACGGGATAATAGTTCCTGTATCCTCCAAGTTAAACTATGAAAAAACAATTCAGGCACGCGTTAGCAAGTACGACCCCGCACCACTTGGCATAGCTTCCGAGTCAGTCGAGATGTGTGTTATAAAGCTTTTTATGTTCTGAATACCCCTCTCACACTACCCCATAGGAGCGAGTCATGACCACATCGGCAAAGGTTCTCATCAGTGACAAAATGAGCCCCCAGGCAGAACAGATTTTCAAGAGCCGCGGTATTGACGTTACTGTCAAAACCGACCTGAAACCTGATGAGCTCAAAGAATTGATTAAAAACTTTGATGGGCTCGCCATCCGCTCCTCAACAAAAGTCACTGCTGAAGTTCTGAAAACAACAGGTGGAAAACTGAAAGTGATCGGCCGCGCCGGCATCGGTGTGGATAATGTGGATGTACCGGCGGCAACCCAGTCTGGCGTTGTCGTCATGAATACGCCCTACGGCAATTCCATTACCACCGCCGAACATACCATTGCAATGATGATGACTTTGGCGCGCCAAATTCCATCTGCCAATACCTCAACCCATGCCGGCAAGTGGGAAAAATCAAAATATATGGGGCAGGAATTGTTTGGCAAGACTCTAGGCATCATTGGCTGTGGCAATATTGGCTCCATCGTTGCCGACCGCGCTATCGGCCTTAAAATGAAGGTCATTGCTTTCGATCCGTTCCTGTCACCTGAACGGGCTATTGAACTCGGCGTCGAGAAAGTTGAACTGGAAGATGCATTCAAACGCTCCGACTTCATTACTCTGCATACGCCAATGACTGAAAGCACGAAGGGTATTGTCAATGCGGCGGCGATAAAAAAAATGAAAAAAGGTGTACGCCTCATCAATTGCGCGCGCGGCGGCCTGATCGTAGAGGCTGATCTCAAAGCAGCGCTTGATAGTGGCCATGTCGCCGGCGCAGCGCTGGACGTCTTCGAGGAAGAGCCGGCTAAGACAAATATCTTATTCGGGCATGAGAACGTTGTCTGCACCCCTCACCTTGGCGCTTCAACCGTGGAAGCACAAGAAAATGTCGCATTGCAAGTGGCCGAGCAAATGGCAGATTTTCTTCTACAAGGCGCGGTTTCCAACGCCGTCAATATGCCCTCCGTCAGCGCTGAGGACGCCCCCAAGCTCAAACCTTATATGAAACTTGCTGAACAACTTGGCAGCTTTGCAGGGCAGTTAATGCAGCATGCCCCGAAAGAAATCAGGATTGAATACGAGGGCCATGTCACGACGCTCAACATGAAACCGCTGACCTCGCTTATCCTTGCTGGATTTTTAAAGCCGTCCATGGAAGGCGTCAATATTGTCAGTGCCCCCTCCAAAGCCAAAGATCTCGGCATCGGTATCAGCGAAACCAAACGCGATAAATCTGCTAACTATCACACCCTGCTACGAGTCACGGTCGTGACGGAAAAGGGGGAAAATGTTGTTGCCGGAACTATTTTTGGTGACCATCCACGTATTGTTGATATTGACGGTGTGCCAACAGAAACAGAATTGGGCAAAAATATGCTTTATATTGTCAATCTCGACAAACCGGGACTGATCGGTGCGGTCGGGACCATTTTGGGTGAGAACAATATCAACATTGCCGACTTTAACCTGGGCCGTATCCCGGGAAAAAATAAAGCGGTTGCACTTATTACGGTCGACGAACCAATTCCCGAAAAAATTGTCGCGGCTATTGCTGAGCTTCAGCAAGTTGAACGAGTACAGCAGCTAAAATTCTAATTCTTAGGTGTTAATGGTTTCGTTTTCTTATCAGCAGGAGCGTTTAATTTCTGAATCCGCTCTTTGTTGAGTGCCAGCCAAAATGCGCAGGTCAGGCTCTTCATGTCTTTTAATTCGCCACTCACTGCACGCCGAATAAACTCATCAGAGCTGACAACCACGGATTTGATATTCTCACCTTCTGATTCATGACCGTAAATGCCGCCTGCCTTAGAAGAATCGATCATACCGAACACGAGTGCAATACGCTCAGATGTCCCGCCGGAACTGACATAGGCACCAGCATGGATAACGGTAGGACCTTTTAATACCACGCCTGTCTCCTCCCGCAATTCACGACTGGCAGCCATAAGGGCGTCCTCACCCTTGTCGATCATGCCGGCCGGCAATGCGTCGCTGAAAGGATCATCACCGGCAGCCAACATGCCAGGACGCATTTCATTGATCAGTAACACTTCGTCACGGTTTGGATCGTAACCCAGAATGGCTACTGCATCCCCGCGCTCGAACACCAAACGTGTTACCTTCTGTGTCCCCCCCTCGTGTTTCTCTACTTCGATTTCATACTTATCAATTCCGAAGAAATCGTCAAACACGCGCTCTTTCTTCAGCACATGAGCTTCCGGTTTTTTATCTTCAATCATGGCGATACCCCTTGTTTTGCATCTTCGGCAGAATATACTCTATATGAGTATAACTCAAGACCTCAATTTCTGAATTTTTTAACTTCATATATTTAACATATTGTTATAAAGCGGGTCAGGCGATATGCCCGTCTTGTTTCTCGGGTACTCCAAAGAATTTCCCTATCAATTCTGTTCTTAGTACTGTGAAAATCACACCAGTCCAGGAACGAAGGGGGAAACGACTGGCGCGGCGCACGCAAACCAATATCCACCAGTATTTTTGCAGCCAAGTCTGGATTGATACGCATCTTATCAGCCACACGCTGAATACCACACCGTACCCCAACATCTTCCAGGCTGTGGGGGATTCTGCGAAGATAACTCATGAAATGAGTATATACTTCAATTTCAAATAACTTGTCGCTTCGCTCGGCGGGACATATCGGCAGTATAACCCGTTCTGCTGGACGTTGTACTATTTGTTTATGCGCGATGGCCATACCGGGTACTGCACAGAGCACACACTGATAGCCCACCAGAATCACTGTCGCATCCGGACAGAAAAAGGTTATACTACCAAACAACCGCCAAAAAAGATGGAAAAGGCCGGATAACAAAAAAACGCAATTATACTTTTTCTAATTCAATATTCGCATTTTTAATTCTCTGGAGAATTTCCTCGGGTGTGCAATAGACCCATTCTGGATTGAGTATGGCTTTCTCTATAAGCTGGTCTTTCTTTTTTGTTGTGGTCATCTAACCCTCCTTCAATGCGCCATCAAGATAGGGATGTCTGCATGGTGCAGCATAAAATGTGTTACGCCACCAAAGATATATTCCCTGATCCGACTATGTCCCCAAGCGCCCATCACAATCATATCCACATTCAAAGTCCTTGCGGTATTGAGAATGGACGCAGGTAAAGAGGAGGTTTCCCGCATATGGATCATCGCCTTGTCGACTGAAATATTATGCAGACTGAGATAACCCACCAGATCCTCGATGGTAAGAGACGAGCTCCCCAATTCTTCTTCTATCTCAGTCAACACCCATATCTTTCCATGCTTCATGTATGGCAGTGCAAAGGCGACCGCATGCGCCGCTTCCAAGCTGCCATTCCAGGAGATCAGAATATCCCCGTTGATTTTTTTTGTTTGGCTATCGGGAGGTATAAGAATCATGGGATGACCGCTACCAAAAAGAGCACCATTGATCAATCCATCACCATTGATGCGCTCATCAGTGCGTCCTACAACAATCAAATCCACAACCCGTCCACGCACAGCGATGATATCTGCCGCTAAACCAACTGTCGAATGAAATGACGCCTTTTTCGCCTTTGCAGACCGTGCCATGGAAAGAAATTTTTCTTCAGCATCCCGCCGGCTAATCTCATTCGCGTCCTTCATTTCACGGATACTAGCCTCCGGATAAATCACCATGGGTTCATAGGCGTAGGATGTGGCGATTGTTTCCGGATCAGGAGCGATATGCCAGGCCTGGACACTCGCTTCATAACTCGCGGCCAAATGGAAAGCATATTCCAGGGCAGCGCCATCCTGGTCGTGACTGCTGAAAGGTACAAGAATAACTTTAGGATTCACGTGTACTATCCTCCCCTCTCTTTACCGTCATATGCTTCTCTTTTGGTGCCTTATAGGGAGTGCTGATTGTTTCCACTGCAACTTCCGCAGCCACGGCCCCAGCAGCAGCGCCTAGCACTGCACCGACAGCGATGCCCGGTAACCCGCCCGAAAGCCCCACTGCAGCTCCCACAGCAGTACCCGCTGCCGCTCCTGAAGCTAAGGCGCCTACACCCGGCAATGCTCCATGAAGGAACAACGTCCACAAACATGCTGTTCAACCGCCGATGGATTGTTAATTTGAACATTTTTTCCTTTCACCGCGATACCAATCCCCCTCAACTTTGACCAGCTACGAGAGAAGGTTTCTAACTCCATGCCAAGTCTGGTAGCAATTAATGACTTGCTGTACGGCAGTTCAAAGCCACGTGCGTCCAAATCATGTGCGACAACCATATGCTGCAGAAAACAGGCAACGAGCTGCAACGCCGACATAGTCGCTTGCCGCTCAACCTCTGCCTCACGTAGAATAGTTCGTCGGGCCAGAACGGTTAGCATATTACGCAAGATCATTTTATGTTGCTGGATTTTCTCCTCGAGCCATAATTTAGGAAATTCTATAAGAACAACATCATGCACCGCCTCAGCGTGAGAAAAATGCGCGTTGCAAAATTGGAATATTTCCATTTCGCATATGGTATCACCGACGGTAAAAATGTCGGTTGTTATTTCACAACCGTCAGGCGTTTCATGGAACAAACGGACGGTGCCGCTGCACACCACATAAAAGTGAGTCACCGGATCGCCCTGTCTAAACAAAATCTTTTTACGAGGGCAGGAACAGAAACGCCCTTCTTTGAGTAGCGAATCTCTCTCGCTTTCCGCAAGCCCCGCAAACAAAGGCATATCTTTAATGGGGACCGGTTGAGCTGTATTAAACAAAAGCCTTTGAAGCATTCTGCCGCCCTCAAACAAATTAAAAAGTGAAATTAACATTGAGTAGGAAACGAGAAATAAAACCACTTCACAACACAATGCAACAAAAAAAATGCGAGATTCGATCTTTGCAATTTAATTACACGCCCATAATGAAAATAAAAAATTTATCCATCAATATTTTTGTCCAAAAAAATATTTCTTCAAAAATATTTTTTGATTGAAATCAATGAGCTGTTTTTAGTGATGAGGTAATCTTAACCTGCGCACACAAGTCAGATGGTGAACTTTTACCGCACTGCATATGTTTGTATGCTGCACATGTTTGTATGCACGACCACCCTTTAAATCATGGGGAAGAAAAAATGGAACCGATTTCAGTGAAAGACATCATGCTGTATGAACCGTTCACAATCAAGCCAACCCAATCAGTAACGGAGGCTGCAGCACTCATGAAAAACATTAACTGTGGTATCCTGCCTGTTGGCGAACCAGATAACACTCTTGGTATTATTAGTGACCGTGATATTACACTACGCGTCACGGCTGAAGGAAAAGATCCTGCTAACACCCCCGTAAAAGAAGTGATGACAAAAATCCTCCGCACTTGTGACGAAAGAACACCCATTGAAGAGGCGGCTCAATTGATGCGCAGACATGGCGTTTGCCGACTGGTTGTGACCAGAGGCAAAAGGGCAACCGGCATCGTAACACTCAAGCATCTCCTGCAAAATATAGGGGACTCTAAAGCCAGCAGCCAAATCCTGCATGTATTGCTCGCGCCCCAAACAGCACATATTAAAATGAGAGGTAGAAGTCATGGTTAGCGCTAAGCAGACCCTCTCCAGCACCTCAACGCCACACACGCACAGGACAGGGGTCTATTGGTTGCATTGGCTGGTGATAATCCTCTCAGCAGTCTTGTTCACATTCCTGCTATTTTACAGCAGCCGTATTCATGGCATGCCGTAAAAGGATATAGCCACCTCCTTAACTTGTAAAAAAATCCGTGACATTGATGCGCTTTGCCTTTAATCATTAAAGCATGAGAAACGTTGTCTGGTCACTTTTACTGATCCTTCTTTTCTTGTTGCTG
The DNA here is from genome assembly GCA_016195185.1 of Pseudomonadota bacterium. GTDB lineage: Bacteria > Pseudomonadota > Alphaproteobacteria > Micavibrionales > UBA2020 > PALSA-926. The sequence goes on from JACQAA010000152.1 coordinate 12,530, forward strand.
CCAATGTCGCCGCTTCTGGCACAGGAAAAATTTCAGGACCATGATATGACCCTGCTCGATATTGGCACGGTTACAAAAATTTTGGCGCCCGACACAATATTGCTGGATCACGGGAAACGTTACAGACTTGGCAATATTCGTGTTCCCGCTGATTACAGCCAGTCTGTGATAGATGTTCTCGGAAATAAACTGCTGAATACACAGGCGTATATTTATAGTGTACATAAAGATACCTCCCTTGCAGACAGGTATGGCATTCCGCTCGTTTATATTGTGCGCAAAGACGGTTTGTGGATTCAGCAGGAACTAATATCAAAAGGGCTGGCTTGGGCGTTTAACACCGAATCAAGCCCAGAATTAATATCATTGCTAAAACAGATTGAGACCCAAGCACGTATAAAACGGCGGGGATTCTGGTCAAATCCAACCTATGCCGTTAAAACGCCAGATAACGTACAAAATTATACAAATAGCTTCCAGATCGTTCAGGGAAAAATTCTAAACGTCACCGCTAAACAAGACTATACCTATGTGAACTTTGGCTATGACTGGAGGCAAGACTTCACCGTTAGCATTAAAAATAACACACGGCAATTGTTTAATACAGATCCGCAAACTTGGGTTAATAAAACGGTTCGTATCCGCGGCTGGGTCAAAGATAAAAATGGCCCCATGATCGAGTTGACGCACCCTGAACAAATGGAGTTTTTAAAATAGGCGTGACACAGAAAACTACATCTCCTGACACACCAACACGCCTGCCCCTCTCTAACTACATCTTGATGCATAAAATCCGACGCATCCCCGCCGTCATTGTGCAAGGGCGCTACGACATAGTCTGTCCCATTGAAACCGCGCATGAATTGCGCTAACACTGGCCGTCAGCACGATTTATCATAGCACCTGATGCGAGACATTCTTCTTATGAACCTGGTATTGCCGCGAGCTTATAACAGCGACAAATGCCTTTCGTGCCATAAAATCATAGTTTTAGCTTGCTTCGGTAAATGACTCTTAGCATAGTTAACAAGGAGTGTTTACAGGGAGTCGAAGTTATGGATAGATGGGCCTCAACACTTGTTGTCAGTACTGCCATTTTATTGCTTTGCGCACTCACCTCATCTGCTTTTGCAGATGGTATGCCCCTCAAAGAAAGCAAGCCACAGCCCATATTGATTCCAATCGATAAATCGCTTCAGGAAGTACAAAACCCAAGTAAGGAAGTTCCAAGCAAGGAGCAGCCGGTCAATATTGTCCCGCCCGTTCCTGAGTCACGTGTCGTAGAAGTTCAACCTGACTCGTCTTTCTTTGGTTTGAGCGTCGGTATGTACGATCCGTTCACGCACGGAAAAACGTCGACGGCCTTTAACCTCGAATGGCAGTCCAATACTAAAATAGCCGGGATCCTGCAGCCAATATTTGGCGGTATGGCAACAACACAGGGGTCTCTGCTCGGTTATGGCGGTCTCGGCATCC
>JACQAA010000157.1 GCA_016195185.1 Pseudomonadota bacterium
AGGTTTTTGCCTCCAGGGTAGAGGGAGCCACGGCGGACGACTACATGGAAGACCACTCAAGTTATGTTTATCTGATGTCACCGGATAATCAACTTTTGGAAGTCCTGAGCGCCGATGAGACGGCAGAGGGAATGATTAATAAAATCAAGTTGCATAGCCGCTAATTTATGTGCTAATTCAGGGTGGCATAAAACATGGGTATCGTGCTCAAATCTATCGGACAAGAGGCAGAAATTGGCTGGTCAGACAGGACATCAGGATATTGCAAGGCGCTACGCCCTTGCCCTCTTTGAATTGGCAAAAGAACAGAGCCGGCTTGAGCTGGTTTCTCTCGATTTACAGTCCTTGAAAGACATGATCGCCGAGTCAGAAGACTTCAGAAAATTTATTCATAACGCCTCATTGCGCCGCAGTGAGGAAGCGCAGGTTATCGCCGCACTTGGTGAGAAGGCGCAGTTCAGCAATGTGATGCAGAAGTTTCTTGGCACATTGGCCATGAAACGCCGTCTGGATATTTTGCCGGAAATTGTTGCTGCCGCGCAGGCTGGGATTGCCCGCCACAAGGGTGAAGTGACCGCGCAGGTCATTTCCGCGCAGGCGCTGGACGCTGCACAGGTGGCTCATATTGCGGTCGCCCTCAAAAAGGTGCTCGGCATGACAGTCAAAGTCGAGTTGCAGCAAGACGCTGACATCATGGGCGGGCTTGTCATCCAGATCGGATCGCAACGCATTGACAGCTCAGTCAGGGCAAAGCTGGAACGCCTGCACCGTGCACTCAAAAATCCCAACGTATCAAGCGATAAAACAAAAATGAAAGAGGTAGCTTAGAGCCATGGAAATCCGCGCAGCAGAAATTTCTTCCATCCTGAAAAAACAGATTGCCAATTTTGGCGCCGAGGCAGATGTCGCCGAAGTCGGGCAGGTGGTGTCCGTGGGTGACGGTGTTGCCCGGGTGCATGGTCTTGATAAAGTCAAGGCGGGGGAAATGGTCGAGTTCCCCGGCGGCATCAAAGGCATGGCGCTGAACCTCGAAACCGACAACGTTGGGGTGGTTATTTTCGGCGACGACCGTGACATTAAGGAGGGTGACGTTGTCCGGCAGACAGGCGAAATCGTTTCCGTGCCCGTTGGCAAAGAGTTGCTGGGCCGTGTGGTTGATGCTCTCGGCAACCCCATCGATGGCAAGGGGTCTATCAAGGCCAAAGAATCCCGCCGTGTGGACGTCAAAGCGCCTGGCATTATTGCACGTAAGTCCGTGCATGAGCCGATGCAAACCGGCATTAAGGCGCTGGACGCGCTGGTGCCGATTGGTCGTGGGCAGCGCGAACTGATTATCGGCGACCGTCAAACCGGCAAGACGGCGATTGCGATCGACACCATCCTCAATCAGAAAGAAATCAACAAGGGTGCGGACGAGAAGAAAAAGTTGTATTGCGTTTATGTGGCTATCGGCCAGAAGCGCTCGACCGTCGCGCAGCTGGTGAAGACCCTCGAGGACAATGGTGCGATGGAATATTCCATCGTGGTCTCCGCTACAGCTTCTGAACCAGCGCCGCTGCAATATCTGGCGCCCTATACCGGGTGCACCATGGCGGAATACTTCCGCGACAATGGCATGCACGCGCTGATTATTTATGATGACCTGTCCAAACAGGCCGTTGCTTATCGTCAGATGTCGCTGCTGCTCCGTCGCCCACCAGGCCGCGAGGCTTATCCGGGCGACGTATTCTATTTGCACTCACGTCTGCTGGAGCGTGCTTGCAAGCTGAACGATGATCTGGGCAATGGTTCCATTACTGCCCTGCCGGTGATTGAGACGCAGGCGGGTGACGTATCGGCCTATATTCCCACCAACGTGATTTCAATCACGGATGGGCAGATCTTCCTGGAAACGGGTTTGTTTTATAAGGGGGTGCGCCCGGCGATTTCTGTGGGATTGTCGGTGTCGCGTGTCGGTTCTGCCGCGCAGACCAAAGCCATGAAACAGGTGGCCGGCACGATCAAGCTCGACCTCGCCCAGTTCCGCGAGATGGAGGCTTTTGCACAGTTCGCCTCTGATCTTGATGCTTCGACGCAGAATCTTTTGGCGCGGGGCACACGCCTGACCGAGCTCTTGAAGCAGCCGCAATTCAGCCCGCTGTCGTTTGAAGAGCAGGTCGTTTCGATCTTTGCCGGCGTGAACGGCTATCTAGATACCGTGGCGGTGAAAGATGTGAATGAATTTGAAGCCCATCTCCTGCAGGCGATCAAAGGCCATGGCGGCAATATTTTGAAGTCCATCCGTGATGAGCAGAAAATTACCGATGAGACCAAGGCAGCGCTGCAGAAGTTCCTGACGGATTTTGTCAAAACCTTTGTCTCCGGCAAGAAAGCGGCTTAACACTCGATGCCCAGTTTAAAGGAATTCAGAAACCGGATCGTCAGCGTGAAGTCTACACGCAAGATTACTTCGGCCATGAAGATGGTTGCGGCGTCAAAACTGCGCCGTGCGCAAAGCCATGCAGAGGCAAGCCATCCTTATGCAGTGCGCATGTCCAACATGTTGAGCCGGCTGATCGCCAATATCAATATTAATGAAACGAGCCCGGTGCTGCTGGGTGGTACGGGTAATCAGAATGTTCATCTGCTGGTCGTCATCACCTCCGACCGGGGTTTGTGTGGTGGATTTAACGGCTCGATAGTGCGTCTGGCACGCCAGAAGGCGCGGGATCTCCTGGATGAAGGCAAGGACGTGAAAATCCTCTGTGTCGGCCGTAAGGGCCGTGACGTGCTGAAGCGGGAATATGCCGGCAGGATCGTCTATACCTTTGAGGGGCTTGGGCGTAAGAAATTGACCTTCGGTGATGCCATGCAAGTCTCGCAATACGTGCTGGATATGATAACACGGCGTGAATTTGACGTATGTACTGTTGTTTACAACCAGTTCAAATCGGTCATGTCTCAGCTGCCGACAGCGCAACAGCTGATCCCCTTTGCTCCGCCCGTCATGGAGGAGGCAAAAGCAGACACCGGCCCCAAGGCGTTATATGAGTTTGAACCTTCTGAGGAGGAAATTCTGGAGGCCTTGCTGCCGCGTAACCTGTCGGTGCAGATCTTCCGTGCCATGCTGGATAGCGCTGCCGGCGAACAGGCCGCACGTATGACTGCGATGGATAATGCCACCCGCAATGCCGGTGATATGATTAATAAGCTGACGCTCCGCTATAACCGTGCGCGTCAGGCCTATATTACGAAGGAATTGATCGAAATTATTTCCGGCGCTGAAGCCGTATAAGAACAAGGAGAACGACAATGGTAAAACTGGCAACGAAGAGTGATGGCGCGATGGGTAAAGTCACGCAGGTAATGGGCGCGGTCGTCGACGTGCAGTTTGAGGGCAAGCTGCCGGCGATTTTGAACGCGTTGACCCTGACCAACAACGGGGCATCGCTGGTTTTGGAAGTGGCACAGCACCTTGGAGAAAACACCGTGCGCGCCGTCGCGATGGACTCTACGGAGGGTCTCGTTCGTGGCCAGCCTGTGGCAGATACCGGTGCCCCGATCCGCGTGCCGGTGGGCCCTGAAACTCTCGGTCGTATCATTAATGTCGTCGGTGAACCAATTGATGAGCGTGGCCCGGTCAACGCAAAGGAGCACCATCCCATTCACCGCGCAGCGCCGGAGTTTATCGACCAGTCGACCGAAACACAGATGCTCGTGACAGGCATCAAGGTGGTTGATTTGCTGGCTCCGTATGCCAAAGGCGGCAAGATTGGCCTCTTTGGCGGTGCCGGGGTGGGGAAAACAGTGACGATCATGGAATTGATCAATAACGTGGCGATGAAACACGGTGGCGTGTCGGTGTTTGCCGGCGTTGGCGAGCGTACCCGCGAAGGGAATGACCTGTATCATGAAATGATTGACTCAGGTGTTATTAAACTGGGCGAAAAAGGCTCCAAAGTGGCGCTTGTCTATGGGCAGATGAACGAACCGCCCGGGGCGCGTATGCGGGTTGGTTTGACCGGCCTAACCGTTGCGGAATATTTCCGCGATGTCGAGGGTCAGGACGTTCTGTTCTTTGTCGACAACATCTTCCGCTTTACGCAGGCCGGCGCTGAAGTGTCGGCGCTGCTTGGCCGTATGCCGTCGGCGGTGGGTTATCAGCCGACGCTGGCAACCGACATGGGGATGCTGCAGGAACGCATCACCTCGACCAACAAGGGTTCGATCACGTCAGTGCAGGCGATTTACGTTCCGGCCGATGACCTGACCGACCCGGCGCCGGCGACATCGTTTGCTCACCTCGATGCCACAACGGTTCTGTCGCGGCAGATTGCGGAAATGGCGATTTTCCCGGCGGTGGACCCACTTGACTCCACCAGCCGTATTCTTGATCCGCGCGTGATCGGCGAAGAGCATTACGGCGTTGCCCGTTCCGTGCAGAAGACGCTGCAGGGATACAAGGCGCTGCAGGATATTATCGCGATTTTGGGCATGGATGAGTTGTCTGAAGATGACAAGCTCGTTGTTTCCCGTGCGCGCAAAATCCAGCGCTTCCTGTCGCAACCCTTCCATGTGGCGGAAGTGTTCACGGGCTCGCCGGGGGTGTTTGTCGCGCTTGAGGATACCATCAAGGGCTTTAAGGGGATCGTCGCTGGTCATTACGATCATCTGCCGGAAGCGGCCTTCTATATGGTGGGCACGATTGAAGATGCGGTTGAGAAAGCCAAGAAACTGGCGAAGGCAGCGGCGTAACGTAAGGTTGTGACAGGATATGGCTGAAACATTCACCAATAAAACGATCCCGTTTGAACTGGTCTCACCAGAGCGGGTGCTGGCATCAGAAGAAGTGTTGATGGTGGTGATACCGGGTGAGGCAGGGGATTTTGGCGTATTGGCAGATCATGCGCCGCTATTGTCCTCTATTCGGCCGGGCGTTGTGTTCCTCCACTTGCCCTCTGGTGAGATCAAAAAAATATTTGTGGCTGGTGGCTTTGCTGACGTGAACGGAACACTTTGCACGGTTCTCGCGGAAGAGGCTGTCAATGTCGCTGAGCTGGACCGTGCGCAGATCGAGGAGAGCCTCAAGGGGTTTCAGGAGAGCCTGGATCTATCCAAGGAAGACGCTGTTAAATCAGCGTATATCCTGCAACAGATCGGGGTTGCGCAGGCGAAGCTGGCGGCCGCTGCCATATAAGCCAACTTTAAGGAGACTGCGGTGTGGGCTTCGCCTTGGCATCATGTTTGGTGACAAGATATTCTGCGGCCTTATACCCGTGATCAGTATTGCCCCCAGGCAGCAGGGCAGATGCGACACCTGCAACGAGTTTAAAAGCGTCTCTTAGTGTTTTTCCCTTTGTCATCAAATCCACCTCTTTTGTTGTCCTTAGTATTGATTATTACGAAAAATAATTAATATTTCCTTAAAATAAAGCAGGCACCTTTAATTTTAACCGTACAGCGACTATCTTTAGGCTCAGCCATCCCGTTTTTGAAGGAGAATCCCATGTCCGGTGCCATTGCTAAAAAAGTCGATATGTCAGCCCTGAAACTTAAAGAGCAGAAGTTGTTTCACCACTTGGCCTATATCAACGGCCAGTGGGTTGGGGCGGATGGCGGCAAGACAATAGATGTGAATAACCCGGCAACCGGCGACCTTCTTGGCACGGTACCCAACATGGGAGGGGCCGAAACGAAACGGGCGATCGAGGGGGCGCAGGCAGCGTGGGAAGGGTGGCGGACAATGCCTGCCGCAGAGCGCGCCAAGATTCTTCGCAAATGGGCTGATCTGCAGATGGAACATCTTGATGACCTGTGCCGCATTTTGACGACGGAGCAGGGCAAACCCCTGGCACAGGCCAAAGCTGAAATTGTGAGTGGTGCCAACTATGTCGAGTGGATGGCTGAAGAAGGCAAGCGCGTATATGGCGATATTATTCCTGCTAATCACAAAGCACAGCGGTTGTTAACTTACAAACAGCCGGTGGGCGTTTGTGTGATGATCACGCCTTGGAATTTTCCCTCCTCAATGATTTCACGGAAGGCGGGACCCGCACTCGCCGCTGGGTGCACAGTTGTAATAAAACCTTCTGAAATGACCCCTTACTCTGCACTGGCGCTGGCGGAATTGGCCGAACGCGCGGGGATTCCAAAAGGCGTCCTGAACATCGTGATCGGCGATGCCGTGTCGATTGGCAGGGAGATGACCGATAATCCGATTGTTCGCAAACTGAGTTTTACCGGTTCAACCGCTGTTGGCAAGAAGCTTATGGCCCAATGTGCCGCGACGGTTAAAAAAATATCCCTGGAACTGGGCGGCAATGCGCCATTCATTGTTTTTGATGATGCCAATCTCGATGAAGCGGTGACGAACGCCATGTTGTCCAAGTTTCGCAATGCCGGCCAGACCTGCGTTTGTGCAAACCGCATTTTTGTGCAGGAGGGCATCTACGACAAGTTCGCAGAGAAATTTACCGCTGCAGTGAAGACGATGAAAGTCGGCAATGGCCTTGAAGAGGGGGTTGAGCAGGGTCCGATGATTAATCTCAAGGGGGTTGAGAAAGTAGAACAACATCTACAGGATGCTCAGTCCAAGGGAGCAAAGGTCACGACTGGCGGCAAGCGCCATGCGCTCGGTGGCACCTTCTTTGAGCCGACTGTTTTAACAGGAGCCACGCCTCAAATGCAATGCTTTCAAGAAGAAACTTTTGGCCCCTTTGCGCCGTTGTTCAAGTTCAAGACAGAGGAAGAGGCGATCAAACTGGCCAATGATACCGAATATGGCCTTGCTTCGTTCATTTGCACGACGAATGTGGGTCGCATCTGGCGGGTGTCCGAGGCATTGGAATATGGCATGGTCGGTGTGAACAGCATCGCCATTGTGTCGGCGCAGGCGCCTTTTGGTGGCTGGAAGCAGTCCGGCATAGGTACGGAAGGGTCCAAATACGGGATTGAGGATTATCTCGAAATCAAGCTCGTTGCTCTCGGTGGCATTTAGAGACGGACGTTGAAGTCTACATTCATGCCTCATGCAGTTGTTCGTGGAGTTCCCCAGTTTTGGTTCGTAGAGAATCATTGACGCTATGTAATCAAAAAACGATTCCCCAGTCGTATCAGGCACCTATTCAGCACGGACAAAATACCTATCTATTTGATATCAATTACTAATTATGATTAGTTTTCTTAACCACATTTAGCCGTTGATTTATACTCTAATAGAGTATATAATTGTACTCATATTGAGCACAAAGGAGACGGGCCATGTTTGATACGGTTGTTCAAAGCGCGCAGTTGGAATACACCCCCGCTGTCGCGCAGGCGGCGGCGCCTTTGTACAACAAAGTCAAGCGCGTCATCAATGAACTCGATTGGGCGACTTTCGCCCCTTATATCCTTGAAATTAATCGTTTGAAAAAAGAAAAAGGTGCCGTCATCCTGGCGCATAACTATATGACGCCGGAGATTTTTCATTGCGTGGCCGATTTTGCCGGCGACTCCTTGCAGCTGGCGCAGCAGGCGGCGAAAACAGACGCCAAAATTATTGTGCAGGCCGGCGTGCACTTCATGGCAGAGACCTCAAAAATATTATCTCCGGAAAAAACCATTCTCATTCCTGATACGAAAGCCGGTTGTTCACTGGCTTCTTCCATCACGGGGGCGGATGTACGCCTGCTGCGTGAGAAATATCCGAATGTGCCGATTGTGACCTACGTCAATACTTCTGCCGATGTGAAAGCTGAATCGGATATTTGTTGCACCTCCTCCAATGCGCTGGCGATTGTTGAAAGCTTTGACAGCGATACAGTGCTGATGATCCCTGACCAATATCTGGCGCGTAATATCGCCAGACAGACCAAGAAGAAAATTCTCACCTGGCAGGGTTCATGCGAAGTACATGAACGCTTTACGCCGGAAGACATTAAAAAATTCCGCAAGGCTTATCCTGGGGCGGTTATTCTGGCCCACCCGGAATGCCCGCCGGAAGTGGTGGCTGAGGCTGATTTTGCGGGCTCAACCAAAGCGATGAGTGACTATGTCACCGATAAACAGCCACAGAAGGTCGTGATGATTACCGAGTGTTCGATGTCGGATAATGTCTCGGTAAACAATCCAAACGTCGAGTTTGTACGTCCCTGCAACCTGTGCCCTCATATGAAACGGATCACGCTTAAAAATATTCTGACGTGTTTGCAAACCATGTCACATGAAGTGACGGTCGATCCGGCTATTGCGGTACGGGCAAGATTGGCAGTGGATAAAATGTTAGCGGTAAAGGTGTGACATGAAAGCAGAAATCAAAAATAGCGCCGATGTTATCATCGTCGGTTCTGGCGCCGCCGGATTGTTTGCAGCCCTGTCGATGGCACCCCGCCGGGTGATTGTGCTCAGTGAAAAACAGCTCGGTGGTATTTGCGCCAGTTGCTGGTCACAAGGCGGCATCGCGGCGGCGGTTGACAAGGAAGATACTGTGGCGAGCCATGCGGCGGATACCATGAAGGCGGCAGCGGGGACTGCGGATGCCGAAGTCGTGCGCATGCTGACAGCCGAAGCGCCGCATTTTATCAGGCTGCTCGAAAATTACGGCGTGCAGTTTGAACGCGACCACGCCGGCAACTTTAAGCTTAGCCGTGAGGCATGCCATGCGCGCCGCCGGGTGCTGAAGGCTGCTGCGGGGGATGGTTTTGGCTATGAATTGATGCGGGCGTTGGTGGAGGCGGTTAGAAGAACGCCGTCAATCGTCTTCGTTGAGAGCGTTTCTGCCGAGTGTATCATACGGCGCGATGGCGCCGACACAGGACCGGTGCAGGGTGTTCTGGGCCGTCATCTGCAAGACGGAAAAGCCGTGGTCTTTGTGGCACCTGCCGTTATTTTGGCAACGGGCGGCATCGGTGGCCTCTATGCGGCCACAACAAACCCGCTCGGTGCGGTGGGGCGTGGCATTGCGATGGCGGCGCGCGCCGGTGCGGTGCTGTCGGATCTTGAATTTGTCCAGTTCCATCCGACGGCGCTGGATATTGGTGAAGATCCGGCGCCTTTGGCAACTGAGGCTCTGCGCGGGGAGGGTGCTTATCTTCTCAACAGCCGGGGCAAGCGTTTCATGCTGGATTATCATGAAATGGCGGAATTGGCTCCCCGCGATGTGGTGAGCCGTGGTATTTTTGCGCAAATTCAGAAAGGACAGAAAGTTTATCTGGATTGCCGTCATATTGATGTCACACATTTTCCGGCATTGATACAGGCTTGCGCGCGCGCCAAACTCAACCCTCAACATGATTTGGTGCCGGTGATGCCGGCCGTGCATTATCATATGGGCGGCATTGCAACGGATCTGAACGGACGTACCAGCGTCAATGGCCTTTGGGCATGCGGTGAGGTGGCGGCGACCGGATTGCACGGCGCCAACCGGCTGGCCAGCAATTCCCTGATGGAGGCGGTCGTGATGGGCGGCAGGGCGGCCTTCGACGTGCAGAAGACAAAACTGGAGGTCTTTCCCATCAATATCTCCGCTTTACCGGCGGTGCCGCAATCTGGCAATATGGAGCAGGAAAAGGATACGTTGCGTCATATCATGACGGATCTGGTTGGGGTGATCCGCGACGGAAAGGGCATGCAAGAGGCGATCCGAGACATTTTGGATATTGCCTGCCTTGCCGAAAAGAAGGATACAAAACTGGCGGACATGGCGTTGGTGGCGCGGATGATTGCTGTGTTGGCTCTGCAGCGCACGGAAAGCCGTGGCGGTC
>JACQAA010000040.1 GCA_016195185.1 Pseudomonadota bacterium
AGAACTTGAATAGACTTCATCCGATAACACGTGAACAAATCAAGCGGCTTCAGCCAAAGGTATCTCAAGTGTTGGCAGTGACGGGTTAACGTCACATCGGCCAGCGATGGGTATCGGGCAATCTCGATGAAGTTGGCCTCCACGTTTTAACAGGAACAAAGTATTTCAAAGCATGAGCATGGACTTTCCCGAATCTACAACCAAACGGCTAAGGCTCACGAGAATCACGTCGGCTGATGTGGAGTCGGTATTCGAGATGTTTTCGAATCCGGATGTCCTGAGATTCTACGATCTTGAGCCCTTCACAGAGCATGCCCAGGCAGAGACGCTGATCCAGCTTTTCGAATCGCGATACAGCTCAACTTCTGGCATTCGCTGGGCCATACGTGTGAAATCCTCTGGCGAATTGATTGGTACCTGTGGGTTTAACTCATGGAGTGAGAAAATGCGAAACGCTGTGATCGGCTATGATTTAAAGCCCACGTACTGGAACAAGGGGATTGCCACAGAGGCTCTTTTCGAAGCTATAAGTGCTGCGTTTACCGGGTTATTGCCCTGCGGACCTCTCCACCGGATTCAGGCGGACACCATCCCTGGCAATATTGCCTCCGAAAAGGTGTTGTTAAAGCTTAAATTTAAGGAAGAAGGTGTGCGCCGCGAAAGCGCCTATGTAAGAGGGGCTTATCACGACATGAAGTGTTTCGGGCTCCTAAGCACAGACTTCAGTGAACCATAACAACATCATCAACGCTGCAGTAAAAAATGACGCACCTTGATCGCTCCACTTTTTACCGCTAATTAGGGGGAACGTCAGCAGCATGAAAACCGGCCCTCAGGCAAGCTCGGTCAGTTTCTCCGACCGCCTGGTGTCGGCCTTTCTGTGCGTGCTTATGGTCATTGCCACATTGGGCGCATACCTGTTCATCTCGTTTATATTGCTTGGCAGGTGGTCCGAAAGTATATTCCGCATAGTGTTTTCGGAAGCAGGAATTTATATCATTCCAGTTTCGTTCCTGGCTGGTTTTTTCGCCGGCCCGGACAGGCTGGCCACAAGCCTCAGTTTTTTATGGGGAGCACATCCCGTATGGAAGCGGGAAAAGTGGCGGGCACGGGCAATCGTGTTCTTTGTGTTGGCGCTCGCCGTCTATCTCTTTGTCGAGTTCAACCTTCATGACTTGCGATACCATTAACACCGCTAGCCGGCGCATCGAGGCGCACGTCGCGAAACAACACGTTGTCTCCGTAACGTCTGTAACCACGCCGCTTACGGGTAATGTCAGGAATAGGGGAAAGGAGGTGTTATGAAGTATTTATTGATAATGGGTTTGTTGTTTTTCAACAGCGCAACAGCCAGCGCAGGTACAATGACACAAGATGAAATGGAAAAAATTGTTATCAAGAATGTAGAGGTTGTGGAGCAGAAGAAAGGCTACATTTTATTTATGTATAAAAAAGTAAAAATGGCCCTGATATCAGATGCCAAGCACGATCGAATGAGAATAATATCTCCCATTGCAAAGTATTCTGATTTAAAAACGGAGGTAAAAGATATTATCGAGGTAAAAGATATTATCATGGAGTCGAATTTTCATCTGGCCCTGGACGCAAGGTATGCGGTGAGTAATGATGTCTTGTACTTAGCGTACATACATCCGATGTCATCGCTAACACAGCAACAATTGGAAGGCGCGTTAAATCAGGTTTCGGCGTTAGCACTGACGTTTGGAAACACCTATAGCAGTGGCGAGTTAAGTTTTGGTGGTGCTGAAAAAATACCCAATAAGTAGTTAGGCCGAAAAACATGAGCCTTGCAAGCATGATTAAGTGTGTTGGTTGTGGTGGTTTATTTCCGGAAATGGAGGCCCCCGTTCATAGATACATGGAATCATCCCCGGGTTGCTGGGCGGCTTTTGGCGAAGTCTTGACGCGCGAATTCAGTGATCCACGATATTATGAAGTTCATCGAATGTCTGTTGATGCTTATGCGGTGCAACATCCCGGGCAACCGAGTCGTCAAAGTATCCACTCCGTAGGAGTCCATTTGATCCGTTTGTGTCTGTTCCTTGAGCATGGACTGACAGCAGAAAATGCGAACAATGCAATGTTGAACGCTTCAAAACATAAACATACCTTTCTCTGGCTTGAGCCACCGGCATCGCTTGGTTCCACTACTGTGGCCGACATCGTAAAGGCACAAACCGTCCAAGGACATAAGAATGCCGTGCGAACATGGGCAAAATGCGCGTGGGAGGCTTGGTCGCCACACCATGAAACCATCCACAGATGGTCATTGGCCCAACAAGACGCCTCAGCCGACGCCAAAAAATGGCGTAGCTAAGCTTAACGTTAAGAGTCCGGCAACTTAACCCGCTACGCTTGTGTACTTGGTTAGGCCATTTTCAATCTCTTGCAACGGTACGCAGAATTTAAGGGTGCATGATCCTTGCTTAAGGTGCCACACACGAAAAAACATGCGTCATGCCTGAGAAGACTGATTCCCAGGGCCGGCCCTGGAAATCCGTGACCTTCCCCCCCGCCTCGCGCACCAGGAGCAGGCCGGCGGCCACGTCCCAGGGGCTGAGCTTTAACTCCCAGAAC
>JACQAA010000158.1 GCA_016195185.1 Pseudomonadota bacterium
GCCAGAGGTAGTAGCTGGCCTCCGAGAATCCGTGCCGCCGGCACAAGTCTTTCACCGGCATCCCGGCATCGGCCTCACGCAGGAAGCCGATGATCTGTTCTTCTGAAAAACGCTTCTTCATGTCCAATCTCCTTCGGGTTATGGGATTGGACTCTAAATCGGGGTGCTACTCAAATACGGGGGGACGTCGGGCCATAGCTATCAAAACTGGAAGTAAATGAAGTTTCTGCTCCCCAACCACACCCCACCGAAAGCGATGGCTATTATCCCGGCTTGATACGCCGACCAGCGAACCCACCAAGGACTCCATTTCAGGCGTTCCCCAATGTTCGCTCTAGCCTGCAATGACTCTGCGGCGACGAGAAACACGATAAGCGCGCAACTTATATTGAATTGATTTGAAGCAATCACAGAAGTTACACCGTGGAATAGGTTGGGAATGTGTGTGCTAAACAACTGGTTGACAGGAAAAATCCATGAAGAAATATGCCGGAGGATCAGAACCGCATCGGCAATGGTCTTGGCTCGGAAGAAAATATACGTGAAATTAATAAAAGAAAATGTGAGTACCAACATGATCGCATTGAACAACCAAGTCGGCATCGCTTTCGCAAGCTTCTTACGCTGTTTCGCGAACACTGCCTCAAGCGAAAGGCCGACACCATGGAACAACCCCCAGGCGACAAATGTCCAGCTCGCGCCATGCCAGAAACCGCTTACCAGGAAAGCCACCATCAGTGCAATAACGATCCCGTACATCCCCCGATCTCTAAGTCCCATGGCCACCGGTTCATACACGTAGTCTCTCAACCATGTGGAGAGGGAAATATGCCAACGCCGCCAGAATTCAGACAATGACGTAGCGGAATATGGGCGGTCAAAATTCAACATGAGTTTAAAGCCCATGACACGGGCAGCTCCGCGCGCCATGTCGGTATAACCTGAGAAATCGCAGTAAATCTGAAAACTGAAAAATAAGGTCGCCACCAGCAATACACCGCCATCGAAAAGGCTGGGCTGGGCATAGACTGGCGTCACAAACTGGGCAAGACGATCGGCGATCACCGCCTTTTTGAACAACCCCCATGCCATGAGGCGTAGCCCGGAGATCACCTCATCGTAGTTAAAGTCATGCTTCTCGTGAAACTGATGGAGCATATTCTGAGGCCGCTCGATGGGGCCAGCTACCAATTGCGGATAGAACATGACGTAAAGCGCGTAGATGCCGAAGTGACGCTCGGTCTTCTGGTTTCCGCGGTAGACCTCGATGACATAGCTCAGGCTCTGGAAGGTATGGAACGAGAGGCCGATGGGGAGTATTAGGTGCAATGCTGACAAGGTTACATCTGAGTGCAGAAGTCCCGCGGCCTCATTCACATTCCAGGTAAAGAAGTCATAGTATTTAAAAAAGAACAAGATGAGGCATGTAAAGATGATACTGAGCAAAAGCCATCTGCTGCGCTTGCGGCCCTCATTTTTTTCGATCTGGATCGCCGCAAAATAATCAATGATGATCGTCGACGCCAGAACCAGCACATAGATAGGCACGAAAGCCATATAAAACACGCAGCTGGCGACAAGCAGCAGCAACCAGCGGACCTTGAACGGCGCAAGAAAATATAATGCCGTAACAATAGGAAAGAAAATAAGGAACGGCCACGAATTAAACAACATCTGTGTTAAGCAACATCAGCGCCGCCGTTAATAAGAAGGTTGACGCCGTTGATCTGTTGACTTGCTCTCGCAAGGAAGAATACAGCATCAGAAACCTCTTCAGGTGTCACCAAACGCTTCAGCGGATTACCGTTGGCAATATCCTCAATCTGACGTTCATCAAGGTGGCTAGTCAGTGAAGTCTTCATCATCGACGGTGAAACGCAATTCGATGTGACGTTGAAGCGCGCATTCTCCCCTGCCCATGACCGGCTGAGTGACAACAGATAGGCCTTGTTGGCGACGTATTCGGAAAGGCCCACCGGTGGACAGTTGGTAAGATAGGACGTCAACACGGTAATGATCCTGCCGTATTTCTTTTTTCGGAACTCTTTGATTGCCTGCTGCGTGATACGCAAGGTGGGCATCACGTTTTCATTGAAGCTGGCAAGAAATTCAGCGGGATCACTTTGGTGGAAATGTTTTGTTCTCATGCCCGTTAGCGCATTGTTAACCAGAATGTCCAGGTTCATTTCGCCCATTCGCCCAAGCAAATGATCCAGACTCTTCGGATCGGTAAAATCGCAGGAAATTCCTTCAGTGCATGGAAACTCCTTCTCGATTTGCGCCGCTTTTTCCGAGGAGTTGTTGAAAGTAAAATAAATTTTATAGTCGCCAGCAGACGCGAACCTCCGTGTCATTGCACCGCCTAGCCCGGAGGCTCCCCCAGTAATCAGGACACACACGATTTCACGTCTCCTTGACACTGGTTCTGCCCACATTGATCCTGGCCGATGCGACAATCTTGCTATCAATCTCATTGCGGAACTTGCAAGCTAACTCAATAACATTCACGGAATGATGCACGTCGATAACTTCCACCTCGAGCGTTAACCGATCCCCTAAATAGACAGGCCGCTGATATTTTATTTCTTGGGACAAGATCATCACTTCGCGATCAGGAAAGCACTCACCGACAAAGTAAGACAGGAAGCCATTGAGAATATTTCCGTGCATGACCTCCGACTGGAATCCACGGGCAACAGCATATCGTGCATCTGTGTGCAACGGATGACGATCGCCAAAAATGGCGATAAATCCCTCATGAATGTCAGCCGACACAACGAAATGCTCAGCAAACTTGTCACCGATATTAGCCATCGCTTACCCTAGGCTAGGCGAGCAATAGAGTCGCACATGTCCCCCACATTCTTCCACGACCTAATTTCAGCAGTAGTGAACTTCGCCTTGAAGTGCTTTTCAATAGCAACTATGAAGGTGATGTGGTTGAGCGAGTCCCACTCATCGACATCCTGGGCCGTTGTCTCTCGCTTGAGAATAATATTCTTGTCATCAACAACATCTTGAAAAATTCGATTTAGCGTCTCAAGTATCTCTGCCATTTCTATTCCCATTTATTTGTAAAACTCACATGCCAAGTGGAACAACCTGCAGATAAGTTGTGGCGAAAAAATTCACCACATGCATCGATTCACGCGTCTCCAATTTTGGTTGTCGAGATAAAGTGTTCGCGCGGCTTGTAGCTCGCAACGTCCAACGTCCACTGCCCGTAGCCGGCATCGGTGAAGTCCAAATTGCGGTAATGGTCCTTGACCAGTCCGTTTTTTGGTGTCGACGTGTATTCGCCACGAACGCGCCGCGCACCTCGGCGCTGGGCGCCGTTGACGATTTCGTTCAGCGCTAGATTTTCGACGCCTCTTTTTAGCACCCTGCAGCTCATGACCCAAGTATCAATAAACAACTCTTCGCCATCGATGCGACCAATAACCACGCTAATGAGACCATAGCTTCCGAACTGGTCATGGACGCTAAAAGTCCAGCTGAGATGCACGTCGGAAGTCGAGAAATGTTGAAGATCCTCTTCCGTATAACGAATGGTTCGCAGATTGAACTGATTAGACCGCTGTAACAACTGGGTTGCACGAGGAATGTTAAAGGTCGAAAAAGGATCAATCTCGCATGTCATGCCAAGACTTTTGAGAAACTCCCGCTCATCAGTATACGCGCTTTGTGTAATCTCCCGCTTCAGTTCCTGCTGAAAGTAGGCTGTGCGTTTTCTATCATCTAGGGTATAAGCTGTGGTTTCGAACAAGTTCAAACCACAAAGGAAAGGTAGATAATCAGCTGGGTCCTCAGGCAAATCGGGGACAGTGATCTCGGGTAGATGGTGCCTAACGACCCCTCTTTCATAAGGATTGTCATCGATAAAAACAATCGAATCGTAGCTGATATTCAGGAACGATTTAATTTTTTTTATGTTGTCGACTTTACTGTCCCAGTTGGCCACAAAGATCGCGATGTCGTCTAGGGTTAGTACCATATCCGGGTGTTTCTCGAATGGAATTTTCGCAATGTCTCCATCGTTCTTGCTACAAATAGCAAGCATGATCCCGCGACGTTCTAACTCCCTTGCCCAGTATTGAAGCTCTGTAAAAGCCTTACCCTGCTCCAGGTCACCGACCTGAATATTTTCCACACCGTCGTCACCGATAATGCCGCCCCAGAGCGTGTTGTCGAGATCCAGAATCAGGCATTTTCTGGAAGCTCCCGAGACCGCCTGAACAATATCGATCGTGCCCTTCGCTATATAGGGCAAGAAATCGAGGCTGAAGGCCATGTCAGCATAGATGTGATTACGGTTGTCAATGGCGGCGGCTTGCCCAAAAGCAGAGGTTAGCGATGCGATGTCGCAGATAGACAGGTTCTTCGTCTTTAGTGCCAGTTCCATCAGCTCGCAATTCAGGTGACGAATCTGATAGAGAAACGACATGTTCGTCTTGTTGGCATATTGACCAAAGACGGAATCGTTCAACTCCATGAAATTCGCAAGAATAATCTTGACGCCCTGGATATTCTTATTCAATTCCGCCAGCAACCCACCGAATCGCTTAGCTTCATCTTGTGCAAACAAGTTCCGTTGAGAAATATCCGTGTTGTAGAATTTCTTCTTCAGTTTCTGCACAGACTGGAACAAGATGACGTACTCGGGCCGGGATTGATAAAGCTCTGAAAAACTATACAAAATCTGCCGATCGATCTGATCGTAATCAGCCTCGAAGATTTCCAAGTCGAACCCCGCCTCGTAGCCGTAGCCACGAATGGCTTGGGTCAGATGTTGCGTCGCTGAATCACCCAGTAGTGCTATCTTTACCTTTTTAAATCCCGAAAAATCTTTCTTGAGATTCTTTTTTAACTCAAGAAAACGCATAAATGACCTGCCCTATTTTTTCCATCGAATCCATAGCAGACTCAGAAAAATACCCAATAATGCGCCAAATAAACATGCACGCGACAATGTGAAAAATATACGCTGCTCTGATATGGATGTAGGCTCTACTAGAGATGTCGGACGGATATTAGCACTGGAAATGGATTCTCGAAGTTCCGAAGACCGCTTCATTTTATTTTCCAAGTCATGCTGCATAGTCATAATGGCAAATCCTGCTACTAGCCCGCCTCCTTCTGCGGGCTTGCAACTCGTGGCTGTTTTGCAATCAGGTATCATGGCTATGCGTTTAGAAAGAATAGTAATTTCCGAGTCAAGTCTTGATAGCTCCTTGCGAATATCCGCCTGATAGGCATCTAAAATAGCGTCGTGTGTGGATATGAGTTCCGCGACAATAGAATCGATTGTGGTTTGAACCAGCTCTGGCGAGCCGCCGACGACAGAGATTGTTAGTGAGTCACTATTCCTAATTGGCTTGATAGTCAGGCCAGATCCTTTATCTTCATCCAATAACCCTACAATCTCACTTCTTTTTGCCCTTTTAGCCACGGCCAAGACAAAAGAACGAGATTTAAGTCGCTCTACCACAGTCGATAAAGGTTCAATGGAATAAATGTTTTGGCCTTGACCTTGGCTTTGACTTTGACTTTGTGAAATCTGCCCTACCCTAACCAGGGCCTGCCCTTTCCATTGAACAGGTTGGACAAAATACAGTAGCGCGCCGGCTAACAAGCCCAGCACCACTCCGATTAAGTACTCTTTCATTCTTTTGGATACATCAAACATTATTTCACCCCTTCTCCACTAGCCCGCGCCCATCAAAAGATTGGTACGATGCACCACCCTGTCATTTAGACCTTTGCGCTTTCTCACAAGAAATTCACAAGACAGCAGCAAAAGCAATATGAGATTCACAACGGGTCGAACCACACTTCCTGGCCCTAAAGTCCACTGAACATTGACATACGAGTCAGAGAGGTAGGAATATTGCTTCCCGATAAAACCATCCAGCAAGGGGATAATATCTAACGGCATTGCCAATACTGACAACAAACCGATATACAGCCACCTTGCGCGCATTTTAATAAAAACGGGGATCAGCGCGATATATAAAACAAACGTGTAGCCGCCGACCCAAATTCCTAAATTGGTTATGGCAACAACAAGCAAGGAGAAAATCTCTGCGTCACGCATTAGCGCCGATCTCGTAAACAGCACCGCCAAGGAGATCGCGAGCATGCCCCACTTTGCCGCCTCAATAATATAAACAATAATTGAAATTCTCTCCGAATTTAGAAAGTCTGATGCAAAAATGGCCCCGTCCGGGTTCTTGAGCACGTAAGAGAATGCGGAAATGCTCGATGGCAATGCCAGCACCTCTCTTAAGGAAAACACTCCCTCCTCCTGAGAGAAATTAAAAAGATTTGTAAGAAAAACAAAAAAATGGGTGTCAAGCGCCAATCCTGATATTACAAAAACCAGGCCAGATAATACCGAACAGGTTGCAAGCCCCTTCCAATTCTGTCTTGCTATGTAATAAATCATAAGAAGTGCAAAATATGGCTTTATATTAATCAACAAGGCTATGCAGAAACACCTTACAAAGCCAATTCGTGACAGCGCAAGAGTCAGGAGAATGGGGCATAGCAGAATCATGTTCCCCCTCTCCAGGGTAAAAAGCATGGGCGCGCTGAGTATGATTGCGATATAGATAAGTAACTTTTCGACTATGAGGAAGTCTCGCCAGAGTTTTGTTTTTAATATCATGGCTGGGACGACAAGATAAATCAGGCAGAATCCCGCGATGACAAATGGAGAATTGTCGCGCATGATGGCGGGGTCTCCATATCCTCCGCCGGCGAATACAAAGTTGACGAACCTCAAAATAAAAAAACTTAATGGCGGGTAAACAGAACCCCAGTCTGTGTAGCGGCCATTGTCATACGCCCAATACAATGAGTTAAATAAATCCATAAAAGTGTCGGATTTATCATATATAAACGGGCTGGGTAAATACCCGTTTTCCATTAAATAATAAATGTAATATAAAAAACCTGCGACAATAGGCAACAAGATCATGCCAGCATAGGCAACTCTCTTTTGATGCCGATTATCCAATGTAGTCATACAATTAATCAAAATTGATTCTTTCTTTTTCCACCACCGGCGGTCGTTTTTGAACGTAGGTGTGAATTGCCCCGATATACTCACCAAGTATCCCAATAAACAGCATCAGGATTCCAAGCATGAAAAACATGCCGATGACCAGGGGTGCTATGCCTATCGGGAATGAATCCCAGAAAAGGAGTTTCAGGATCAGGAAGACGATAGCCGCGAGCACGCTGAGCATGCCCAGCGCGAAACCCGCGAACGCCGCAATCCGGATCGGAACCTTGGAATGGCTTACAATCCCCAGCATCGCGATGTCGTAGAGCGTATAGAAATTGTTCTTCGATATACCGCGCAGCCGTCTCGGCTGAGCGAACGGGATGGTCTTGATTTCGTAGCCCAGCTCGCAGATCAGGCCCCGCAGGAAAGGGTAAGGATCGTCGATCCTGCGCACATGATCCAAAACCTCCCGGTCGTAGAGCCCGAAGCCGGTGGAATCCGCCAGTATCGAGATATTGGAAATCCCATCCAAAAGTCGGTAGTAGGACTTGCGCAGGGCATGGATCCAGGCAGCGCCCTTGCTCACGGGTTTGACCGCCATGACCAACTTGTAGCCCTCCTCCCAGTAGCGAATGAACTCCGGGATCAATTCCGGCGGATCCTGCAGGTCGGAGGCAAGATAGATCGTGGCCACGCCACGGGATTGGATGATGCCATAGTAAGGGGAACGGATATGGCCGAAGTTGCGCGTGTTAACGATAAGCTTGACCATCGGGTCGCTCGCCGCCAGCTTCTTCAGCTTGGCCACCGTGCCATCCATCGAGTGATTGTCGATGAAGATCAGTTCGAACTCGTATTTCGTCAGACCGACAATAGTAGCCTTGATCCGCGTATAGAGTTCGTCGACGTTGTCTTCCTCGTTGAGTTTGAGGCCGAGCGTGAGCTGGCCGAAACCCGGCACGGACTGGACTTTCATGCCGAAGGCCCAGAGCAGGTGCTTCAGGAGAAAGCCGACTTGGAAAAAATTGACGGTCTTGCGCTGATGCAACACCTGAAATCCGGCAGCTTCCAACAGGACGCGCATGCTTTCCGGATTATAAATTTGTGGATGCTGGAGACAGAATGCCGGCCATCGCCAGCCGACCAAGCGCCGCAAAAAGGATGACTCATCGTGGGTCACCAGCAACAACCGCGCCCCGGGCTTAAGCTTCAGCCGAAGCTCGCGCAAGGTCGCCACTGGATCAAGCAGGTGGTCCAGGACATGTATCATCACCGCTGCCGAAGCGGCATGATCCGGCACATGGGAAAAACCGAACATGTCGTGGATGATGTGTGACTTCCGGCCTTCAACGATCTTGCTCAGGGCCGGCAGAACGTCCCGGTTCGGTTCGAACAACCAATACTCGTCGAAGCGTCCTTCCCGTACACAATTCTCGGTGAACAGGCCAATGTCCGGCCCCACCTCAATTAATCCACCTTCCAGATCGGAACAGCTCTTCAACGCGTCGAAATAACCGCGTTGGGTACGGCGCAGGGCTTCCAGTGGCACCTCCGCCATGTTGGGCGGCATCTGGCCGTAGAGACGTTCCAGCTGGAGGCTGTTGAAGAAGGTTGGGGTATAGAGCAGCCCGCAGCCGCCACACCTTGCATAGGAGAAGAACAGCTTGTCCTTGAAGAAACCATTCCAGTACGGAACCAGGGCATCGAAGCCCAGGGACTCCGCCATCACCTCGGAATGTATCGTCGCCTGCGCAGTCGGCTTGCCGCCGCATACCGGACAAGCACGACTGAGAAAACCGTTTCCTTCCACTAACTCGACGCCTTGGTTGAGGAAAAAGTAATGCGACTATGCCAAAAATAACTGGTGACAATCACCAGCACGGCAAACAGCGTCTGGGCCCAAACCGGATTCATGCCCGCGAACTCCACCAGCGCAGGCAACGCCGCCAGGTTCACCAGAAAATAGGACAAATGAAACGTGACGAACTTCCCGGACTCGCGCAGGTAGTTCCCGGAAGTCCGGAACACCAGGAACTTGTTGGTCAGGAAAGCGAACGCGATGCACACCACTTGGCTGATTGCCAGGATCGTCAGGTAATGGAACTTCAGCGGAGCCGCCAAAAAATAGAGGGCCGGATAAACCGCCAGACCTACGACGGTATTGAATGCGCCTGCCACGAGAAATCGGACTTTCGTCTGATGTCGGTCGGCAAGACACCGGCCATTCTCCAGGCAACGCTGCCATCGTCCCATTACTGCTCCTCGATCAGGTCGATAAGCATGTTCTCCCGCAGCTCTTCCCGGGAGAGGAACGGCGAGAGGTCTTCCAGGGACGGAGAAACGATGCGTCCGTCCGGCAGCTGTTTCGCTCCCAGCTTGGGGGCGAACGGCAGGTTCTCGTCCAGCATCACCTCGCATACCGCGGGACCGTCCACCGCCAAGGTGTCCGCGATCGCCTGCGCCATTTCTTCGTGGCGCGCGCAGCGGCGGTAAGGCAGGCCGAAGGCTGCACTCAAACGGCCAAAATCCGGGAAGGTGACACCGCTCTTGGGACCACCGCCCACTTCCACGCCGCCGAAAAAATTACGATGGGTCTGGAAGATGGAAACGTAGCCGCAGTTGTTGAGGATAATAATCTTGATCGGCAGGCGGTTGCCGACGATGGTTTGCAGTTCCTGCAGGTTCATCATGATGCTGCCGTCGCCGGCAAGGCAGACGATGGGTTTGTTGCCCGAGCCCTTGCAGGCACCGATGGCGCCCGGCAGGTCGTACCCCATGGTGGCGCAACCGGAGTTGGTCCACAACCGCTGGCCAGGCTTCAGTTCGGCGGTCTGAAAACTGACAACACAAGCGCTGCCGTTGCCGGTGACGACAATCTGCCCTTCTTCCAAATGATCGAACAAAGTCTGCATGAAACAGTAGGGGTTGACTCGCTTGTTGTTCCAGTACTCAGTCAGGACGACCGGGAAACGGCGCTGCCGCTCCTTGCACCAGTCCAGCCATTCCTTCTGCTCCTGCGTGGGTCCGGCGTAGGGTTGGGCGGCAAGCACCGGCAGCAAGTCGGTGAGGCTGGCGAGCACGGGCATGTCCGCCTTGACGGTGGGCTTCTGCAGCTCGTTCCGGTCGATATCCACCCAGATCTTGTAAGCCTCACGGGCGAATGTTTTCCAGTTGTAACTTACCTGACGAATATTGAGACGGCTTCCCAGGATGAGCAGAAGGTCGGCGTTTTGTACCGCGAAGTTTCCAGCCCGATCCCCAATCGTCCCTGGGCGACCAACGTAGTTGGGGTGAGAGTTCCAAATGACGTCATGGGCGTTCCAGCCTGTCACCACCGGGATACCGAGCTTTTCCACCAAGCGGATAAATACCTCGTGCTGGCCGCTCAGGCGCACACCGCCGCCGGCGAATATCACCGGGCGCCTGGCCGTGGCGATCTTAGCGAGGATGGCGGCACTCGCCGCGTTGAGGTCGGTGCGTTTCCAGGGCTCGTCCAGTTCCGCCGGATCGAAACCGGGCAACGTCGCCGGATCGATCTGGGCACCCTGCACGTTCAGGGGAATGTCCAGCCAGCAGGGGCCGGGACGTCCGGCAGTGGCCAGGTAGATGGCCTTTTCCAGGTGGTAACGGATGGACTGGGGATCGGTCACCATGGTGCAGTACTTTGTGATGGGGCGCACCAGCTCCTCAATGTCGAGTTCCTGGTCGCCGTACTGACGCAGCGGCAGGCCGGTGCTGCGCACGGTGGTTTCCCATTTCACCTGACCGGACAACACCAGCATGCCGATGGAGTCCACCCAGGCGCCGTACACACCAGTGATGGTATTGGTGCCGCCCGGACCGGAAGTCACATTGACCACGGGCAAACGATTGGTAAGACGATAATAAGCCTCCGCCGCCATGGCGCAGGCCTGCTCATGATGATTGAACACGCATTCGAGTTGTTTATGTGTGCCGAGCGAGTGATTGAGATGCATCGCCCCGCCGCCGGTCACCATGAATACATGACGAACGCCGTATTCCACCACCTTCTGAGCAATATAATCCGATAACTTCATTTTCATTGCTTTCCTTTCCAGCCATGCCAAAGCGCGGTTCTGTGTATTGCTTCGTCCAACGAGACAGTTCTGTGCAGCCCCAGGTCACGACCGATGAGACTGGTATCCGGCACGTAGCGGCCGGGGTTCCATCCCGTGTCCAGGGCGCCTAGTACGTGGAACTCGCCGTTGCCGACAACGCGAGAAATTCTCTCGGCCAAGTCCCGAATCGATACGGATTCATCGGAGCCCACATTATAAGGCTTACCGGGCTCTGCCCGTACCAGCATATGCCAAAGCCAGACGGTGAGATCGGAAGCGTAAAGATAGGAGCGGCAAGGCAGTCCATTGCCATTCACGATGACCGGCTTGCCCTGCATGGCATCGTGGATGAAATTGCCTGCGGCGAAATGGATGCCCAGGGACAGGTAGGGGCCGAGCAAGGCAAAAATGCGCGCGATGGCGATCTTGGAACCAAACTGCTTGGCATAGATGGCGCAAAGCATCTCTGCCGCGCGCTTGCCCTCGGCGTAGGCGGCCCGGGGGTCGGTACAACGGGGAGAGCCGACCCAGTCTTCCGCCACCCGCTCCATTTCCCAAGGCTGCTGGCCATAAACAGCCCCGGAACTGAGGAAGAGCACTCGGTTGACGGCCTTCTCCACGGCGAAATCCAGTGCCCGGCGGGTACCTTGGATCACGGTCTCGAACATGCGCCGCGGATCTTTTTCATTGAGTTCAGCGCTGGCGTCCGTGGCGGCATGGATGAGATGCGTGAACTCGCCCGCCGGCGTCTCGAAGTCGCAAACATCTCCGGCGATGAAATGAAATCCGGGGTGTTCGGCCAGATGGGGCGCCTTGCGCCGGAAAGCCTGTGGATCTCGCGTCAGGACAGTGGCCTGCACGTCGAGGTCAAGCTGCTGGTCGGCATGGCGCAGGCTTTCCAGCAGCCAGCAGCCTATGAAGCCGGTACCGCCGGTGATGAACAGCCGGGCGTCGCGTAATTCAGGCCAGACCGGAGCCGTCTGCCGTAACACGATGTCCAAGTCCTGCTTTAGGGACCAAGGCTGCGGAATCACCGGATCGCTAGCGGCAGTGCCTTCATCTGTGGGTTGTCCAGTTGTCCCTGCCTATATCATTAATAGTTGGTTGATCTTGGCAAGCCGTTCAATGGCCGCACGGTAGGCCTTCCTGATGGTCATCCGGCCCTGCTCGGTACGCGCAACACCCACTAGTTCAAGCGCGCCATTCCCCTTGGGCACGACGATGCGATATTGGTCAGCCTGATGTTTCTTGTCGTTATCGAATTTCTCGGTGATGAGATCAATGTCCAGACTACGCAACTCATCAGCAAGCTGAGGCAATTCTTTCAGGAGCAGTTCCACATGGCCAGTAAGGCGCTCGACACATTTTCTCCCGGCCGGCGCTAGAAGCGCATTTTGTTTGGCGTATTCCTCCGCCACAACCATGCCGATTCCAACGGCAACGCCATGACTAATCCTGAACTCCGTACCGGCTTCAAGCGCGTGGCCGAAGGTGTGGCCGAAATTGAGTAGCAGGCGTTCCTTTTGGTCAAACTCGTCAATTTCGATGAACCACTGCTTGGCTCGAAGGCTGCGGACAACAATGCGTTCGGCCCGGGCCGGCGCCATGTCGATGGCAGGCGCGTCGGCCAAATATGCCGAGAATTCCTCGGCGGAACGGGCGTAGCAAATCTTGACGGCCTCGCACAACCCGCCAATCATCTGCTCGGCCTTGAGGCTGCGCAAGAAATCGAGGTCGATGAGGACCTCAGCGGGTGGATAAAAATTACCGACCAGATTTTTATAGTCATAGACGTTGATGGAGGACTTGCCTCCCACGCAAGAGTCCACCATGCCCAAAAGGGTGGTCGGCAGGTAGCTCCAGGAAATGCCCCGCATATAAATAGAAGCCACGAAGGTAGCAACATCCTGGACGATCCCGCCGCCAATGGCGAGAAGGTGAGTGCGGCGATGGGCGCCCAGTTCGCGGAGTTTTGCCACGATCGGCGCAGCTTGTTCGAGAGACTTGCTGCTCTCGACCGCGGTAACGCGAATGACTTTCTTCTCGCCCGCCGGCAGCGCGTCAGCCAGGCGATCATCGATCAAAATAACCGCGCCCGCGTGTGACCGTAAGGCATCTGCGAGAAGCCCGCTATCAACAGTTACCTGGTAGCGGCCTGAAGAAGCGCTGATTTCAAAGGATTCGGGCATAGGAAAATCCCCTGTCAGCAGCGATAAATTGTCCGGTAATTCCGGTATTTGCCGTCGAGCACAGAAAACCGACCAAATTGCACACGTCTTCCAACGATGGCAGTGAGTGTAGAGGAGTCGATTCCTCCAGACGGCGCAACTGCTCAGCGCTTAGATTCGCGCGCGTCATGGGTGTGTCCAGCGGGCCCGGCAGCACAGCGTTCACCAAGTGGCCGGAAGCTCCGAGATCCACCAACAAGGACTGAACCAAGCCCTGCAAGGCGGACTTGGTGACACAATAAGACAGCTTGTTTTGCTTGGCGATGTTCTGCCATATCGAACTAACGATGCAAAGGCGCGCTGAAGGGGCAAGCAGATTTCGCCTCAGCAGGGCCTGCAGACTGAGAAGCACGTATGTGACATTAGCCGCATACATCTGTTCGTGAGCCTTCAGATCAAAACTATAGATATCATCACTGCAGTTGGCGCCCTGCGCCCAGACGACCGCATTTAACTGGCGTCCTTCGAGAGCGGAAAAGGTTTCCACGTCTTCTCCACCCTCCCATGCCAACCATCTTACCCCTGAGGGCGAACCCGTCGCCGCGCCCCCCTTCCGACTGATACCTATCACCTCACAATCCTTGGCGCGATGCCATTCACAAATGGCTTGTCCGATGGCACCGGTTGCACCAAAAACAGCTACTGAGAAATTAGACATTTACTCGCGGTCGCAGGGTTACGCTGGGGGAGGCTATGCCATCCTTCAGTTTATTCCATCTTGTTTCGAGCATATCGATACGACTTGCGTCTTCCCGCTGAATATCCGCGTAGTAGTCACGTTTGTTCTGCAACCACAGCAATTCAAAATGAACAGTCTCCTTGAGACCGTTCATTATCTGAGGATTATCAAGAGCATCCGCTGAAAAAATAACCTTTCGCGTCTCAAAGCGCGCAAGATGCACCTGTTTGACCTTTCTCAGCTCCGGCAGGGAGCTGATTGCCACCGCGCCGCCAACGACAAATTCCAGGTCGTTGGCCTTGCATGCTTCAGCGGTGGAAACGACGTATTGGGTAATGCTCTCGGAATCGATTGCGGATCTGGACAATCCAAGTGAACCGGAAAAATCGACGCGGCCAAAGACAACCCCCTGCACGCCGTCCTGTGATTTGGCGACTTTAACCAAGTCATCCATGCAATTGAACGAGGTTACGGTCTCCAGATTGAACAGGAAATCTGTGTATTCTTTCTGGTCCTTTGCATAAATCTTGTTTTTTACGTCGATGAATTTTTTCAGCGCATAAGGCGTCTCAACCATGGGGGCGATGATAAACTCAACCCCGAATTGCTTGCTCTCGATCAGATCCCTGGCTGCCTCGCACCCGCCAATCTTCAAGCCGACTTTCAAGTCGGCACGACGGGCAAGATCGATCAGTCTTAACAGTTCGTCGGTGCGTGTGCCTTCCGCCTCGAATTCAGCCTTTACGGATACCGCGCCATATTCCTGCCGCAACACCTTCAGGATATCCAGCATTTCCCTTTCGCATTTATTCATTTAATTTACCCCCTGGTTATGCATCTGGTAATCGACAATCTGGGACAAAGTCAGTGTGCGCATGTCTTCGTTACGGCTGGCGGCCTTTTGCCAGGCAACAATCTTAGCGATTGTGTGTTCCAGACTCCAGACTGGCTTCCAGCCGAGTGAGGCTCGTGCCTTTGAGCAATCCAGCTTCAGGTAATGAGCCTCGTGCGGGCCCGCTTGGACGTCCAGCTTCCAGGATGCCCCATCGCCCCAGGCATCACATAATTTCTGTACGATCCACTCCACGGGCCGGACATCGGTATCAGATGGACCGAAATTCCAGCCTTCCGCGTATTTAACCCCCTCCCGATAGAGTCGTTCCGCCAGAAGCAAGTAGCCGGATAAGGGATCCAGCACGTGCTGCCAGGGACGGATGGCAGAGGGGCTGCGGATCAGTACCGGAGTGCGTTTCTCGATGGCCCGGATGATGTCGGGAATCAGCCGGTCTCTCGCCCAATCCCCTCCCCCGATAACATTTCCCGCCCGCACCGACGCCAGCGCGACTCCACGTTTCGCATGGTCGTCGGCATTGAAGAATGAGCGCCGGTAAGCAGATGTCACAAGCTCCGCACAACCCTTGCTGCTGCTGTAGGGATCGTGCCCCCCCATCGGTTCGTTCTCGCGATAGCCCCACGTCCACTCGCGATTCTCGTAACATTTATCGCTCGTTACATTGATCACGACCCTCGCGCTGCCGACGCGGCGCACCGCTTCCAGAACGTTTACCGTCCCCATCACATTTGTCGAGTACGTCTCGATGGGATTTTGGTACGAATAACGGACCAGCGACTGCGCCGCCATGTGCACGACGATCTCCGGCTTGCTGCGTTCGATTGCGGCCTGCAGTTGCTCCAGATTGCGGATATCTCCGGTTATGCTTTCCATCCCTTCGTGCACGCGGCCGACGACGAACAAACTCGGATCCGTGGGTGGCGGCAGGGAAAAACCAGTCACCCTGGCCCCCATCGATTGCAGCCATAAAGACAGCCAACTCCCTTTGAAGCCTGTATGACCGGTAATAAAGACGGCCTTGCCTTTCCAGAAACCGCTGTCGATCACCATACTTTCCAAGGTGCCTTACCGTTAGCCCATAACTCTTCCAGGTGATTTTTATCGCGCAGGGTATCCATCGGCTGCCAGAAACCTTTATGGAAATAGGCCGACATTTGCCTGTCCTTGGCCAGTCGCTCCATCGGCTCTCGCTCCCATATCGTTGCATCGCCCTTGATGTTGTCCACCACCTTCGGCGAGAGAACAAAGAAACCGCCGTTGATCCACCCGCCGTCTCCCTCCGGCTTTTCTTGGAAACCGGTTACCTTATGCTTTTCAAGACTCAGCGCCCCGAAACGCCCCGGCGGCTGGGTCGCCGTCAGAGTAGCAAGGGTTCCCTTACTCTTATGAAATTCGACCAGCTTGGAGATATCGACGTCGCCGACGCCATCTCCATACGTGAAACAGAAATCTTCGGTATCAAGATAACCCTGAACACGCTTCAGACGCCCCCCGGTCATCGTGTGCTCTCCCGTGTCAACCAACGTCACCTTCCAGGGCTCGGCATTGTTCTGGTGGATCTCCATCTTGTTCTTCGATATGTCAAACGTTACGTCGGACATATGTAGAAAGTAATTGGCGAAGTATTCCTTGATTATGTAACCCTTGTAGCCAAGACATATGATGAAATCATTTATTCCATGAGCGGAGTAAATTTTCATTACATGCCACAGTATCGGCTTCCCGCCGATTTCCACCATCGGCTTCGGCCGGGTCGCCGTTTCTTCGCTTATGCGCGTTCCCAGACCGCCCGCCAAGATTACCGCTTTCATCTTTTTGCCCGCCAAGATTAATTTTTGAAATTATATTAGAGTTGGCCTGAAAATAAAAAGCCGCGCGCCGGTATTTGACCCAAAACGGCGCCCGCCCGATGTGGTTTTTATAGAAGGAAATGGCGGCAACGCAGACGACCCCATCATAACACCACCTCACTTAGGCAACGTTCCAGGCTTGCGGTCCAAACCGGCGCCGTAACATTGAATGCCGCGTTTAATTTTCTGTTTGACATCAGCGAGTTTTTTGGCCTTTTCGCCGACGCGACATAGTCGCTGGCCGGTATTGGGATCAGCCGGGCAACACCGCCGCCTTGATCGCGACGCGCGTGCTCCAACGCGGTTTTGGCAAACCCAAACCAGCTCGTTTGGCCAGCTGCACTGAGATGGTATGTGCCACTCACTTGGGTAAAGAATGAACGGTGATGGGTGATGGGAGAATACAACTGCGCGAGGATTTGGGCGGTGGCCTCGGCAATCATCCTGCTCCACGTTGGCGCCCCGACCTGATCGTCCACAATGCGCAATTCGTCACGCTCTTTCGCCAGCCGCAGAATCGTAAGCAGAAAATTTTTTCCCCGCGTTCCATACACCCAGCTCGTGCGGAAGATCAGATGCGGAATGCCGACCGCCTGAATCGCCCGCTCTCCTTCGAGCTTGGTCTTGCCATAGACATTGATGGGGTCGGGCGAATCATCCTCAACGTATGGACTGTCTTTGTTTCCATTGAACACGTAATCCGTCGAGTAGTGCACCATCACCGCGCTGAGTTGCCTCGCCTCCTCGGCCAGTATGCCGGGTGCCACGCCATTGATGGTCATGGCAAGTTCCGGCTCCGACTCCGCCCTGTCCACGGCCGTGTAAGCGGCCGCGTTGATAATAAGCCCGGGTTTGATTTC
>JACQAA010000159.1 GCA_016195185.1 Pseudomonadota bacterium
GGCAGGCGATGATGGTGGTATTGAAATAGAGATCCGAACCATTCAGCGCCTTGCGGCCAGTAAAGTCTTTGACGTTTTTCTGCTGCAGAATATCCAATTGAAATTGGCTCTTTGCCTGTTGGTTAAATAATTGAACGAGATTGGTCAGTTCATCAGCATTGATAGAAAATTGATATTCTCTTGAGGCGGGTGTGGGATAGAAAATTTCCAGTAAACCGTCTTGCTTTAAGAGAGATGCCATTTTATCGAAGGCTATTACTCTGTCTTTTTCATCTAAATACTGAAGGGTGCCGACAGCATAAATGACATCAAATTTTTTGTCGGAAGCCGTCACTGACTTTAGGTCAGGTAACTGGTCATCGCTCCAACTTATGTTTGTGTCTTTAAACGTCTGATTGGCGATATCCCTGAGTTTTTGAGCGGGTTCTGCAGCCACTACCTTATGTCCCATCGAGGAAAAGAAATGAGCGTCTGCGCCAGAGCCGGCACCAACATCCAGCATGTCTAATTTTTTTGATGGTGGCAAAAGAGCGAGCAGGTCTTCATGAAC
The DNA here is from genome assembly GCA_016195185.1 of Pseudomonadota bacterium. Classification (GTDB taxonomy): domain Bacteria; phylum Pseudomonadota; class Alphaproteobacteria; order Micavibrionales; family UBA2020; genus PALSA-926. The sequence continues at coordinate 551 of JACQAA010000159.1, forward strand.
CTTTGCCCGGTCAATGCTGTTGTACTGGGCGCTCAGCGCCTCTGCATTGTCGTTAAAATACTGTATAGCGTTGGATTCGGGCATCGTTCCTCACAGGTAGTTTTTAGCTATTCCGACGTAGTGTACAGCAGAATACATAATATACATTTTTTCTTCTTCTGTCAAATCACGCATAAACTTGGCTGGAGATCCACCCCAGAGCTGGCCAGCTAGCACACGTTTACCCGGTGTTACCAAGGCGCCCGCTGCCACCATAGCCCCCGATTCAACATAGGCGTCGTCCATCACGCAGGCCTGCATGCCAATAAAAGCGCCATCTTCGATTGTGCAGGCATGGAGAAGGGCCATGTGGCCAACGGTGACGTCGTTGCCGATATAAGTGCCTTGGCCGGTGGAGGAGACATGAATAACCGTTCCATCCTGAATGTTCGTCCGTTGGCCGATAATGATGTTGTTGACGTCGCCACGGATGGTGCAGTTATACCAGAGGCTTGAACCGTCATTGATGACGACATCACCGATAATGACGGCATTTTCAGCAACAAAAACATTTTTGCCAATCACAGGAAATTTATTTTTATAGGGTTTGATAATCGGCATTTTTCACTTTCACTCTTCTTGATCGACAATCAGGACAGGCGCCATACCACACCAGGCATCGTCGCCCCATAGGCTTGCATTGGTATCATTGCCATGCATCACGCGCGCTGACATAGCAACCAGCACCAGTTTATCGGGCCAGACAAACATGACCCGGATTTCCGCGTTCAGCATATTCCCTTTCAAATCGGGGATAAAGGGGGCAAAAGAAACTTTGCGCATCAGGATATAACCATGTCGTTGAGAGGAGGGGACTGCATCCAGATCTTCTTTTGTGATATTCAGCTTGACACCGATGCCGGCATTAAAAGAAACCGGCTTCAGAACATAGTTCTCAAGATTGTCTGGGTATTCTTTAACCTGATCCAGAAATGTCGTTTCAGGGACCATGGGATGGTCGAGATAGGGCATGGCGTATTTACTAATTTTAAGAAACCAGCTTGGATCCCCCACCCATTCGACGTCCAGCTCATCTGTGAATTTGAATCGGGTTTTCTTCGAGAGTTGCAGGCTTTGAAATTCTGTGGGGATGACTCTGTTGTAGATACGGTGAATACGAATGTCATTTCCCTGTTGATCGCGATAAAAGAGCTGCCGACCCTTTTTGATTACGTCGGTGACATCGACAACGGGGATACCTAACCACTTCTGTGTGGCAACAAAATCCCGCTGTGATTGCTGTTCCCAGGGGTTAATCTCCATCAAAATAACGTTTTCAGGTGCATGGTGGCCTAAAATCGTTTTTTTTATGGCAGCTTCAGCCGTTGTGGACAGGAGGTAGGAGTATTCATCACCTAGCTGATAAATATCTTTGTACATTTTTCCCACCATCGGGATAAAAACCAGATTGGAGGCAAATGCTTGCAGTTCAATCAGCCGGGGGCCATCCTTTGTCACCGCAAAGTCAATAATGAAAAATGATGGCTTTTCCGGTGCCGAGGGTATCCTGAATTCCGGCGCGACTGCTGGTGCCAGTTTTTCCCCGAGCGCCATAGCTTGCTGAATAATGTCTGTAGCCCCTCTGATGATCTCATCGGCAAAGGTGCGATTGATAAACACCGGTGTCTCACACATCCGCACGCGTGGATTACCGGTGCGTGTATGGATTTCCTTGAGCACCTTTTGGTATCTGTCCGGTGAAAAGTGCTTCGTATTGAATTCGCTATATACTTGTTTCAGCATAGGTTCTGCCTGCTCATAAAAAAGGCGCCCAAATTTCTTTGAGCGCCTTTTTTGAAAGTGTGAAGAAAAGCGGTTAACGCTTGACCCACTGTGTTCCCTTACGGGCTTTATGGCGTCCGTACTTCTTGCGTTCAACAACGCGGCTGTCGCGGACCAGCATGCCGGCTTTCTTCAGTGTTGGGCGCAAAGCAGGCTCAAAATGGACAAGTGCGCGGGAGATGCCATGACGCACAGCGCCTGCCTGGCCAGAAAGACCACCACCGGATACAAGGCACATTACATCAAATTGACCGACGCGGCTGGACAATTCGAACGGCTGGTTAATGACAAGACGCTGGGTACCGCGTGCAAAATATGCCACGACATCGTGGTCGTTGACAATAATTTTGCCCGAACCGCGGGAAATCCATACGCGGGCGACAGCGTCCTTGCGACGGCCTGTGCCATAAGCGCGCCCTTTGCCGTCGATCCTGGGCTTGTCGTCTTCTTGCGTCACAACGGCCACAGGGGAAGCTGTGGCTTTCTCAGTAGTAGCAGACTTCAGGTCAGTAAGGTTTTTTTTGATCGTCATCGTTATTGCCTTTTATTCTTGGGGTTCATTGCACCGACATCCAGTAGCTCAGGCTTTTGTGCTTCGTGGTCGTGTTTCGGGCCGGCAAAGAGGCGCAGGCAGGTCATTTGATCACGCGCAAGCGAGCTGTCTTTCGGCATCATACGACGAACGGCATTTTCAAGGACACGTTCAGGATAGTTGCTGTCCAGAATTTGACCTTTGGTGCGGCTCTTAATTCCACCGACATAACCTGTATGCCAGTAAAATACGTCGAACTTCTTTTTCTTGCCGGTGATGCGTACTTTTTCTGCGTTGATAACAACGACGTTATCGCCACAATCAATGTGTGGTGTATACATCGGTTTATGCTTACCGCGCAGACGCATCGCGATAAGGCTGGCCAGGCGGCCGAGCGTCACGCCCTCTGCATCAATCAGAAGCCACTTCTTCTCGACTTCGGATGGTTTAGCTGAATAGGTTTTCATGTTCTTTTCCTGTTTTAGTCGCTGATATTATTCTCATGAAGTAACGGTGTTTATGAAGCATCGAACGGGCTCCGTCAACAGAAATGTATCAATTCTTTTTAAAATAATTTATATCAATGAGTTAGTATGTGGTATAATAATACCAATAACCTAACGCATTGTCATTGAAGCGTTACAGCATCCCTTGAATGTATGATACACCTTTGATTGAGTAGCAGCACAGATTCGCAATGAGACAATATGTCTTAAGGAGCGTTATGGCGAGCGCAGACCAGAACCAATCTTTACTGTCCGAGAGAATGGCCACGTATAAGGTTGGTGACCGTGACCAGAGACCTTGGGGTTCCTACGTCGTGACAGGTGTGGGATATAACGAAGCAGGCGAGGAATACTGCGAAAAAGAAATCACTGTTCATTTTGGACAGATACTCTCTCTCCAGTCGCATGAAATGCGCCGCGAAATTTGGATTGTTAAACAGGGCACGCTCACCGCTCTGCTCGATGGCCAATCGGTTAAGTTGTCGTCTGGGGGCATTGTGCAAATACCGCAGAAATCTATTCATTGCATGGCTAATCTTGGCACGGAAAATTGCGTGGTGTACGAGCGGCAGGAAGGTATATACCGTGAAGAAGATATCCAGCGTTATGCTGATGCTTACGGTCGCAGCGGTGGCAGCGGAGTACACCTATCCTCTCCTGCCGTTACTGCGAGTATTGCTGTGTATAACGTGATGGTTGCAGCTCTCCGAAAAGCTGATAGATAACACTCATGTTTTCATATTAAACAAAAAAGAGAGAAAGGGCTCCTTAACATTGACGTTAGAGTTTTTTGTGTCATCAATGTGAAAGATCTATTACAAAATTCGGAGGTTGCGATGAAAAATATTTTCTTGGCTATTGTGCTTATTTCCCTTGTGACGCTGTTGTCTGGCTGTGCAGAAACGGCAGGACAAAATCTTTACGATGCCGGAGAAGTAGGTAAGCAGGCTGATATAGTCTTTGGCAAGATTCTGGCTGTTCGCCATGTCAAAGTTCAGGCTGAACCATCGGGTGTCGGGACGGCAGCTGGCATGGCCGGGGGCGGCCTTGCGGGGACAAATGTCGGGAATGGCAATGGCACAATCGGCGCTGTTATCGCTGGTGCGATTATCGGCGGTATTGCCGGATCTGCGGCTGAGAAAGCAATGGCAGACAGGGTTGGCGTTGAATACATTATTCGCAAGGAGGACGGCAAGACAATATCCATCGTGCAAAACATCTCGAAAGATGATGTGCCTTTGAAAGTCGGACAGCGTGTTATGATTCAGACGTCCGGAGAATACCAGAAGGCGTCAGGCAAAAAGCATAGCGCACAGTACCAACGTGTACTGCCTGCAGGCGAGGGGATGTAACTATCCCAGATCAATCGCCGCGCCTTCGCTTAAAATGAGGTCGGCTGCTGCCGTATACTTCCCATTTTCTTGGTGGATCACCATACCGGGTTTCAGAACGAGGGGGGCATAGCGCTCTTTGCGGGCCCTAATGATAACCCGTTTGGCGTCTTCACCATCATGTGACCACAGAGGGTAAATCACTAAGCTGTCAAACCAGCGTCTTTTTTCCAGAGTAACAATGACATCATCCATCCGATCGGCCCGGTGAATCATGGTGAGGTAGCCACCCTGTTTCAGCTTACGATGGGCGTATTTGATCCAGTCTTCCAGGCTGGCACCGGATTCGCCCTCCCCATGGGATGTGGCTTTGATTTTTTCAGGGGAAGGCGAGTATTTGCCGCTTTCAAGGTAAGGTGGGTTCATAACCACCGCATTGAACATGTTGTCTGGAATGGTTTTTTCTTCACGGAGATCATCATGAAAATAGCGACACTGCTCAGACTGGTCATTTAATACTGCGTTTTGGATGGCGATATCCGTTAAATTTCTCTGAATATCAATTCCAATCAATGATATACTTTTATTTCTTGAAGTAATGCATAATCCAACGGAACCAACACCACACCCAACGTCCAGCACCGTAAAATGGTTCTTGACGGCAACGGCCGCAGCCAGAAATACGGCATCCACCGAAGCGTGAAATCCCACTTTCGGTTGAAGTAGTCTTACGCGGCCGCGCAGCAACGTGGTTTCAATGATTTCCAGTGTTTTTATTCCCCATAGTTTGCTATAACGGCGTCATGAAGCAGTCTGTTTCCAGCAAAGCACAATCGACCGTCCTTGAAAACCCCTTGGATAATCTAACCACCATTTTAAAGTATGACCTCACGGCGGTGAATGGGCTGATTTTGCAGCGGATGCAGTCGGAAGTACCGCTGATTCCCCAGTTGGCCGGACATTTGATCGCGGCGGGGGGTAAACGGATTCGTCCGCTTCTGACCCTCGCATCATCGTCCCTCTTTGACTATCAAGGGACGCGGCAGCATAAATTGGCCGCCTGTGTCGAGTTTATCCATACCGCCACTCTCTTGCACGATGATGTGGTGGATGATAGCAGTCAGAGGCGGGGGCGTTCTTCTGCCAATGCGCTGTTTGGCAATGAAGCGGCGGTGCTGGTCGGGGATTTTCTCTTCAGCCGTTCTTTTCAATTGATGGTCGAGGATGGGTCGCTCGATGTCCTGCGTATCCTGTCCCATGCCTCTGCCGTGATTGCCGAGGGTGAGGTGCTGCAATTGTCAATCGCCAACGATCTTGCCACAACCGGGGAGCAGTATTTCAAGGTTATCCGTTCCAAGACGGCGGCGTTGTTTGCAGCGGCCTGCGAAGTGGGAGCCGTGGTTGCCGGCAGGTCCCCTGCCGAATGTCAAGCCATGCATGATTATGGCCTGTACCTGGGCATTGCCTTCCAGATTTCTGATGACGTGCTTGACTACGTTGCCGCTGAAAAACGCCTTGGAAAATCCCTTGGCGATGATTTTAAAGAAGGAAAAATGACCCTTCCTGTGATACATGCCTGTACCAAAGCCAATGCTGGCGAAAAGGCTTTTTGGCAGCGGTGTATGGCAGACCTTCAGCAACAGGATGGCGATTTTCTGGAGGCTTTGTCTATCCTTAAAAGGCATAACGCGCTTGAACATTCTTTGGGCGAGGCCAGAAAGTATTGCGCTCTTGGGATCAAATCGCTGGCTGAGCTGCCGGATCATCCGTTGCGACAGTATTTGCAGGATCTGATTGTTTTTGCAGTTGAGCGGGATTACTAGCCACGAGTCTTGTAGTGGCTGGTAACCGACTTAATTGCTTTTGTCTTTTTTCAGGGGCAGGCAGTACAATTCCAGGCGATGCCCGATCAGTTCGTAGCCTAATTTTTTGGCCACCACGTGCTGCAGATGTTCAATTTCTTCATTGCTGAATTCAATCACTTTGCCACTTTTGATGTCGATGAGGTGGTCATGGTGTTCTTCGCCAGTTTCTTCATAGCGAGCCCGACCATCACCAAAATCATGTTTATCGATAACACC
>JACQAA010000160.1 GCA_016195185.1 Pseudomonadota bacterium
AAACGATATACAATGGCTTACCGTGAAGGCAGAAAAGGGTGATGCTGCTGCACAAGTCTCTCTCGGCGATCTTTACGAAAACGGTCATGGATTAACACACGATTATACACAGGCAGAAAAATGGTACCGTAAAGCTGCCGAGCAGGGCAGCGCCCTTGGTCAATTTTCTCTTGGCAATCTCTATGGTCATGGCATACCGCAGGACGATAAGCAGGGAGCAGAGTGGATGCGCAAAGCTGCTGAGCAAGGCATGGCATTAGCGCAAACAATGCTTGGTGCTGATTACGAACATGGCCATGGCGTACCACAGGATTATATGCAGGCAGCAGACTGGTACCGTAAGGCTGCTGAGCAGGGTAACGCTCTTGGGCAACTTTTTCTAGGTAACCTCTATGCGCAAGGTCATGGGGTGACAAAAAATGATAGGCAAGCGGTAGAATTATGGCGTAAGGCCGCTGAACAAGGCAATGTTAATGCGCAAAAAAATCTAGACATTCTTTCTAAAAATGAAAAACCCCCAAGCAATAAAATAAAACAGGCGCTATACACTAGGTGTGTTATGGATACCGCTGATACTTATAAGAGCAGTAACGAAGCCGCTGATGTTATTGCTGAAGGCGCTCTTGGACGGTGCACAAGCGAAAAACAGGACTGGATCGGCTCCACCGGGGCGGGTTATTGGAATGAGCTATCACTTCAAGATAGGGATCTCATTGCCGAAGAATACGACCGCAACCTTCGGAAATGGATTATAAGCGCGATACTGGACGCCAAGATAGCGGCTAAGCCTAAACATTTTTGGCAATGACTGACGCCAAAAAATGCTTTTGACTCTTCCTATTCTGCTGGTCTCTTTAAAATTCTCCTAGCTTCGCTATTCTTCCGCATTTCAGAAATCATTGGCACCCGTATATACGTGATAAGTGGGTAGAAGGGCGTTGATAATCAAGGGCTTGGCGACTGATTGAAGACCTTGGCGTTGCCCGGCTGATAGAGGGAATTTCGCAGCATTGTACTCCCCGCCGCCAGACTGCGATTGTCCACCCTGTCCAGTCTGTCCACTCTATAAAAAAAGATAGAATAAAATATATACAAAAGGGGGATGTAAAAAGAAGATAAAGAAGTTGATCCGCATGGACTGGCTGGACGGGGAGTCAAGCGAAAGGGTCATCTCCTTGCTCGATATCTTCTCCCGCGCCGAAGAAACAGCGCGAGGGATGTCATCGTAACGGGTCTGCCAGCGCCCCGGCTGCATGCCATCTCTGATACCTTGTGGGACGGCATCCATGATCCCGCGTAAGATAAGAGTGGCCTGTCCGTCAGCCATACCGCCCTTCAGAAACCTCATGGCCAATGCTACAAGGGGGGCGTGAAAGTCTTTCGCTTGGAGGATTTCTTCGACGAGTCGTGTAGTATCTCGGGATTCTCCAGTTTCAGCGTTTTCATTTTTCGCGGTTTTATCTTTTTTTGGTCTATCGTGGTCTATGCCCGCAGCAGTCAATGCTTCCTTTAGTTTTTCTAAAGCGTCATTGAGTTCTATTTCGCTATCCGTCTCCGATATAATTCTTGCGAGCACCGGCGTCTTTTTTCTGTGCCAAGACCCCGGCCAGCGTATAGGGTGCACGATAGGCTTATTACTGGCGTCACCACCGACAAGAGATGCTGCCAATGTCCTCGCTTGTTTAAGGAGGCGATGATCTTCTGGCGTCCTTGTCGGCTCCGTCAATCTCCAATGTAAATGGAGCTTATCTTCGATTTCTCCTGTCGCCGGATTAGTCCACTTACCACCCGAAGCGACGACAACAGTTGCGGGACCAAGCAGGGCTTCAAGTTTTTCCCTTGCCACTGCCGCATGCTGGTCACATTCGACGGACAAGGCCAAACCATTAACGAGGCTTTTTTCATCCGCCTTTTTGGAATCGCTGAATGTCGCTATCGGTGGACAGAAAACCACGGGGTCAGGATTTCTCGCTCCCTGTCCGGCTATTGTGCAAGCCACATCAAGAATAGCGTTACGATCACTGGCTGCGGCAGACTGTATTTTGAAGACGCCATTTTTGTTATCGCAGAATGAGCGCAATGAGACATAGCCTGTGTCATCAGCATAACGAAAAGCTGCCTATAGAGAAAAAATGTACAGATGAAGACTCGATCTGAAAGCATGGGTGTTTAAAAAACGGGATGACTCCTGCGCAGAGGATACAAAAACTCTATTTTATGATCCGTCGGTGCGTTTTCTTCACGTACGCTGTCCAAAATCGTGAGTAATGTTTTCTGGTCTTTTTTAATCTGCGACCATGACGCCTGTTGATAGTCAAACCCCAAGTGCTTCATCGCGGCGACCAAGCCATCAAAACGGATTGGCTCTTGCGGATAAAATACAGTTTTGTAATCGTCTGCGGGTGATAGTAGAAAGATGTAGAGCCATAAATAATGCCCGTCATCTGGTGATCGGATAATCAATGCCTGTTGGGTGTCGCCAGAGTCGGATGCTAACAGGCCCTCAAAGTAAAACCCGAAAGGAGGAATCCATATTTTCCCATTGGTTGAGTGTTTATTTTTTCTCATGGGTTTCCTGTATAGAAATTTCATGTTTAGCACCGACATCTTTCAACCAGTGCCGCTGACCCCGCAGAGCACGGGTAAGTGCCGTCCATGCCTTTGATCGCATCCCGTGCTTTGTCTTCGCATTCTTTGCTGCCCGTGATTTTCCGGCTTCAGTCTTCGGTCCGGTACTGCGCTTCCACGGCTTCCATCCGTGAATCAGCTCTGCCTGCTGCTGCCGTTCCTCCGGTGTCCAATGTCTCATGATTATGCCTTTCGTCTGTTACTGATAAAAGTTCGCCCGTAATTGTTTTTGTGTTGCCATCCAATACCAGACCCTGATCTGCGGGTACAGCACCCGTTTTAAAATTCAATCCGTCAGACATAGCTTTTCTTTTTCTTGTTATACGAGATCAATTGATATTATTTCGGCTTAAAAGATATTTGTCGTTTTTGAGATGCCTTATCAGCACCGCTTGCAGACATCTGACTGGCTTTGAGCGCTGCCCCATCAGCATGACGATAGGTTTCTTCAAAGATACTCGGCTGCACAAGGCGCACAGAATCTCCCTGTTTTACTATGACGGCACCATCTTCAAATTTTTGTGGTGTGGCAGCGGTGCCCGAAAATTGACCTTGGCCGGACACATACCCACCTATTAAATTGTGACATCGGACACATGTGTGATGTTTCGAATGGACTGGATGGGCGGCAATTTAATACATGGGAGGAGCTTTGATCGTGGTTATATTCACGAAACCCCTTGGTTGCAGAGCGGCAGCTCTTTACAGGTTATTTCATGGGATTTGAGCTGGGAATGGCTTTCTTCTCGAAAATTGTTTGCCCCGGATTGACGACGCTTGCTATGTCAAGCGCCGCTTTGTTGACCAAATCCTTCGCATTGCCGAAGTCAGCTGGATCCAATGCTGGGAAGGCTATTAATTCCAGTGTTATTTCTCGTATCTGCATACGCTTCCAGATTCTATGCAAGGAATTGTTTTCAGTGTACATGCTGTAAAGATTGCGGAGATCATCATTACCGGTAGCGTCTTGTCCGTTGACTGACTTCACCCGGATTGCAACGGGCTGTACAAGCACCTTCTCCTTCAATGTTATATTCCGCTTCTTTTTGTCCGTAGCGGTGTCACCGTATAGAAGTGAGAGTAGGGCCGCGTGGAACAGGTATACTTTTTGTCCGTCGCTGGTTGTGCCTTCGGGGAACATGATGGTATTGAAACCGGCGTTGAAGTTTTGCACAATTTTACCGCGTGATTCGTCATTGAACTCGGACTTGCGGCGTACGCCGATGAATTTGGCGGAGCGTACTAGCTGTGCGATGACCGGCCACTTCAGAATGTCTCCTTTGCCGACAAAAGATCCATCAAGAGTGCTGCCAGTGACGATAAAATCAGCAATCGACATGTGATTGGCTACAAACCAGACCCGTTTGTCTTTCACCAGGGGGGCTGACGCAGCGTTAAACTCGACTTTATATCCGAAGAGTTTGCGCAACATTTTGTTAATCACGGTGGGTATGGTGTTATAATCACCTGTCAGCGGTCCGACAATCATCCCCTGTGCGGCTGACAGTCCTATGGCAAGAGGAATGGCCACCAGCCCTGCTATAGCTCTTGATGTCGCACGTATGTATTTCATGGTCTGCCGTCATCTATTATTAAGGAAAATTAGTTATATGTTTGATATTGACAAAAGTCAATGTTTTTCTGAATTGTTTGATTAGCCTTGAGAAGTCATGGTGATGTAAAGGTTAATATGATTAATACTGATTCTTTTCGTTTGGTTTTATAGAGGAAAATTAAACCAGAATGTCATAAAATATTTATTTTTCAAGGTGTTAAAAAGATGATCCATAACAGTTGACAGCATTACAAAAATCCTGTAGAAATACATAATCTTTGTAATTAACAGAATCTTAATATTTACGAAGCCACCATCCTACCGGGGACCGTATACTTAAAAAACTAAGGGGATCAACATCATGAGCGGACAGCCATCAAAGCAAGAACATCGTTGGTCCATTCGTAAAAAGGGCAAGCATATTTTCAATATGTGCGAGCGGGTTTTGTTGTACAGTGGCGCGCTGCTGGCTTTGATGGTGAGTGCATCGTCCTTGGCATTGGCCAATCCTGAGGGTGGGGCTGTTGTGGCTGGTTCCGCAGATATCACAAATACCCCAACCGAGCTTCAAATCAACCAGTCCAGTGATCGTGCGTTGATCGAGTGGAATTCCTTCAGCATTGCTGCGGGCGAGACAACCCATTTTATCCAGCCGTCGGCAAGTTCCATTACTCTCAATCGTGTCGTGAACAGTGCGCAACTCAGCACCATTAATGGCAACCTTTTGGCCAATGGTCATATTTTGGTTATCAATCCAAACGGCGTGCTGATTGGTCCGCATGGCAATGTTGATGTGGCCGGGTTTATCGCTTCCACGGCGAACATCAGCAATGATTCCTTTATGAATTCCCGTAGTACGTTCAACTTTGATCAGTCTGGCAGTGCTAATGCTATCATTGAAAACCAGGGCCGCATTACGGTCGGTGACGCCGGTCTTGGTCTTTTGGTTGGCCCGACTGTGCGCAATAGTGGTGTGATTGTCGGCAATATGGCGCGTATTCAGCTGGGTGCTGCCGATACCTTTGGCGTCGATCTCTATGGTGATGGTTTGATCCAGCTCGCGGTGATCCCCTCTTCGGGTGCGCGCAAGTTACTTTCTGAGAATACGGGTTCTCTGGTCGCCGATGGTGGCCAAGTCCTGATGACAGCAGCGGCGGCGAACAGCGTTGTTGAATCTGTTATCAATACGGCCGGTCTTGTTGAGGCGCACGGTCTTGTTAATCGGAACGGTGAAATCATCCTGACGGGTGCGGGCGCGACTGTGAATGTCGCTGGTACGGTGGATGCTTCCGGCGTTAATGGTGGTACCATTAAAATAGGGGGTGATTATCAAGGCGGTGGTACGCTGCCACATGCCGCCAATGTCAATATCGTTGATACGGCCGCCATCAAGGCCGATGCAGAAGACAATGGTGATGGTGGCACAATCGTTGCATGGTCTGATGTTGCAACTAATGCTCGTGGTAGCTTCTCCGCGCAGGGTGGGGAGAATGGCGGCAACGGTGGGTTGATAGAGACATCCTCCAAAGGCGTTCTGGACATCGAGAGCGCTATTGCAAACACATCGGCGGCGAACGGCGTCATGGGTGATTGGTTGCTCGATCCGGCGAACCTCATCGTCTCGAATTCGACCAATAACATCACCACGACTGGTAGTACGAATTATGCACCCGATGGCACGGTTACGACTTCAAATATTAAGGCCAGCACGGTTGAGAAGGCTCTTAAAACAACCAATGTGACCATTACCACAGGTGGCGATTCACACTCCGGCAATGGTGACATTACTGTCGCGAACAGCATTGCCCCGTCATCAGGAAGTGGTTCTTTGACCCTGACTTCCGTTAATGATATTTTTATTAATGCTTCAATTAGTTTGCATGGAAGTGGCGCCTTTACTGCAAATGCGGCTCGTGACGTCAGCATTGGTTCGTCAGGCTCGGTGAGCAGTTCGACAATTAAACTGGAGGCTGGTCGGAACTTTTTAAATGCGTCTGGATCAGGTGCGCTAACCGGTAGCTGGTTGATTTATTCCACCACCCCGAGTGCAGATACGTTTGATAGTCTTGACAGTGGAAACACGGCTGTTTGGAATACTGCTGGCGGTGCTGCGGTATCGGCATCCGGTAACCGTTACGTCTTTTCTTATCAACCAACCATCACCTTTACTTCAGGCAATCTTAGCAAGACTTACGGCGATGCGGTTTCTCTGACTTCGGATTACGCTGTCAGTGGGTTGCAGGCCGGTGTGAGCGGCGCTTTTCTGGCAGATAGCAATTCAACAGCCTTCAGTGGTACCCCAACTCTTACTTCCGTCGGCGCTGCTGCTTCGGCGGATGTGAGTGGCTCCCCGTATTCTATTACCGTAGCGCATGGGACGGACACCGGCCTGAACGGGTATGCTGTGGCATACAATTCAAGCGGCCTGCTGACTGTGAACAAGGCTGCGCTGACGGTGACGGCGGATAACCAGTCCCGCGTTTATGGTGACGCCAACCCG
>JACQAA010000154.1 GCA_016195185.1 Pseudomonadota bacterium
ATGTGCTCCAGCACGCGCGGCCCGGCCAGATCGCCAGCTTTGGTGACGTGGCCGACAAAGATGATCGTGACGTTGTTGCTCTTGGCGATGCGCGTCAATTGGGCTGCGGTTTCGCGTACCTGTGTTACAGAGCCGGGCGCGGAGGTCAGTTGCTCGGAATAAATGGTCTGGATGGAGTCGATCACCACCACTTCTGGCTTTTCGCTGGAAATCGTGGCCTGAATCTTTTCGAGCTGGATTTCGGGCAGAAAGTGCAGCGAGCTGGCGTCCAGAGCAAGCCGCTTTGCGCGCAGGGCGATCTGTTGCGACGATTCCTCGCCGCTGACGTACAGAACTTTCTTTGTGGGCGCGAGGTGCGCCAAGGTTTGCAGCAACAACGTGGACTTCCCGATACCGGGATCTCCTCCGATCAGTACCACGCCTCCCTCCACTAGCCCACCGCCAAGCACACGGTCGAACTCGGCGATACCGGTCGATGTGCGCGAGACATCTGCCGATTCCACATCGGAAAGCCGCGTCAGACCGCCGCCAGCCGCCAAGGCGCTGTAACGGTTCTTGCCGGTTCCTGCCGGTAGCGATTCCGCAACCGACTCGGTAAGCGTGTTCCATTCGCCGCAATGGGGGCATTGCCCTTGCCATTTGGGGGATTGTCCGCCGCACTCGGTGCAGCTATAGATTGTTTTTGCCTTGGCCATCAAGCGCCCCCGTTTGCGGATTCACCAACGCCGGGGAAGCAGCACTTTTTAAGCCCGTCATACATCCGCTGGATCGAGCAGGCTTCGCGGATTGTGATGTGCGAATCATCCATCCGAAGCTGGACGGACTGGTAACCAAGGAATTTCGCGAGCCGTGTTTTGTCATACCCTTTGTCCACCAGCTTTTTGATCAATTCCCACGAACTTTCCGATGAAATCAGGGCTTCGGGCATCACCTGGTCTTTGGTGACCTGTAAAATCGTCCGCTCAATACGGGCGCGAATCCGCTTCCTGTGTCCACCAGCGATGTTGTAGAGATACGGATCGGCGATGCCGGTGACGATGCTGATCGCACGTCGATCAATGCCGGTGGCAACTAAAGTGCGTATATGCGCACGCGCTTTACCGGCAGGGATAATCCCATTCCAGTCACCACTCTTGCTGGCGATATGGCGGGCACGCACATAAGCGGAATTGGCGCGGCGGCAAGCTACGCAACGGCATCCAGCCTTGTAGCGGAGACGGTCGCCATGCCCACGTCCGGCGGCCAGTGCAGCTACCGGCTTCAATCCACGCGCTGCGAGGGTATTTGTAGATACGCCCATTGTTATACCGCCATCGGTGCTTTGATCGCAGGATGTGGGTCGTATCCATCCAGAGCGAAATCCATCGGCTCTATCAGGTCTATCCATTCCGGATGAAAACCATCCTTGTGGAATTCCGGCACCCGGTCGTTTACGAACACCAGCTTGGGCAGGGCGCGCGGCGCACGCGAAAGCTGCTCTTGTATCTGGTCGAGATGGTTCACGTAGATGTGCGCATCGGCAAGGAAGTGGGTGAAATGCCGCGGCGTGTAACCGGTGAGTCGCCCGACGATGCTCAGAAACAGCGCGGCAGATGCGACATTCATAGGAACGCCAAGAAAAAGATCGCAACTGCGTTGGTACATGCACAGACTGATCTCGCGCTTGGGTACGTTTACGAGGAACTGGTATAAAACATGGCAGGGAGGCAAAGCCATTTGGTCGAATTCATCTGGCCTCCAAGCATTAACGATGATGCGGCGATTATTTGGGTCATTGTGAATGGTATTCAGCGCACCCATGACCTGATCAATTTCTTCAATCTGTCCCTTGTAGTTCTTGGTGCCGTCAGCGTTACCGCCGGTCAGCACTAGATTGTGCTTTTTCCAACTTCTCCATTGAACACCGTACACCCGCCCAAGGTAGTCAGGACGACCTACACGGTTGGGGTTATTGAGCCATGCCTTGTTCTCGTTGGCATTCTGATCCCAGAAGCCGCAGCCAAGATTGCGGAATTGTTCCGCGCTGTCCGCTCCTCGTAGGAAGGCTACCAACTCCCCAACCATGCTCTTGAAGGCCAGTTTCTTAGTGGTGACTGCCGGAAAACCATCGGCGAGGTCGAATTTCATCATCGCGCCGGGAATGGACAGCGTATCAATGCCGGTACGGTTGGGCTGCTGGGTGCCGTTGTTGAGAACTTCTTGCAATAGGGAGAGGTACTGTTTCATGGTTGCTCCGTGTTGAAGGTGATACGAGAATTATCCGTAGGTAGGGAATGGAACCTAAGAAGTATTTGCATGCAGATCATGCAGGAGAGTCCTCGTGTTCGCGCACCAGCTCCTGATTAAGCATCACACGCTCAAGATATGCCTCAGCCAACTTCCTGACATTGCCGCCTTCATTCTCAAGTCGCTCGATCAGATCGGCATCTGGATCCATTACCCCCTCGATCTGCCCACGCTTGATGCCAAGGATGTCCGCGATGATCGGGTCGGAGCCGCTGTCTGCCAGCATGAAGTACGCCATTGACGCTTCCGCCTGTCCGTCGCGCGCGTATCGACCAATACACTGATCGACCACGCCGGTCGAATAATCCAGTTCGCCGATAACGCCAGTACGGCAAACGTGCTGCAGTCCATCCAGCCCGGCACCGGCCCGGAGCGAAATGATCAGTACCCGACAATCACCGTTGATGAACGCTTCCTTGGCTTCATCCTTCTGCTTAGGCGATTCGGAGCCGGTATACATACAGGGGTTGAAATCCTTGAGCAGCTC
>JACQAA010000155.1 GCA_016195185.1 Pseudomonadota bacterium
GACTCTGCCTGTCTCGATCCCGCCAGCTACTCCTCCGAAAAAAGAAGAGGCGGCGACGCCATTCAGCTGGGAAAGCCTTATCGGCACGGCGGCACCAACCAATCCCGCCTCCCCGCCTCCCGCAAAAACAGTGCCCCCTCCCGTCGAGGAGAGGAAGGCGGCCAAGGGGGGGGCAGTCAGCTGGGCCGATGTTATCGGCGTCGAGGCTCCACCTAAAAAAGACAGCGGTGATGCCGGGTAAAAAAGAGCCCGGCACCATCAGGTGCCGGGCTGTCAGTTGTACTCTGCTCGGAGATTAAATAACTTCCAGCATTTTTGCCACCAACGGATGGCGGACGATGTCCGTATCACGGAGATATTCAACGGCAATGCCATCAACTTTTTCCAGCTTGTGCGCCATATCGCGAAGCCCCGAAATACCCTCCAGAAGGTCGCTTTGATCAGGATCGCCGGTAATGACCATGGTCGAGTTCCATCCCAGACGGCTGACAATCATTTTAATCTGGCTATAGGTGCAGTTCTGCGCCTCGTCAATCACAACGAAGGCGTTATTGAGGGTGCGCCCCCTCATATAACCGATTGGCGCGATCTCAATCTCTCCAATCTCCAACAGGTTTTTGAGCCGCTTGATACCGATGCGGTCATTCAGCGCGTCATAAAGCGGGCGCAGGTAAGGCGCCATTTTGTCCTGCAAATCTCCGGGCAAAAAACCAATTCTTTCCCCAGCCTCGACGGCAGGACGCGCCAGAATGATCCGGTCAATGGTGCCTTTTTCAAAAGCCGCCACCGCCGCAGAGATCGCCAGATAAGTCTTGCCGGTGCCGGCCGGACCAATAGCAAAGACGAGGTTATGTTTGTCAATAGCCTCCATGAGCCGTTTCTGACCTTCAGTGCGCGGCCTGACATTCTTCACGTAGCTCTGGTCGCGCCGGTCGCTTATTCCTCCCAATGGGTCCCAGTCTCTATCGCACCTCCCAGGGGGAGGCCGCATAACTTTTGACAACACGTGTGGAGGGGCTTGCTATGATGCGGCGCGCCAAATTTCGCGCGCCTGCAATCGGGGGAAAGACGTGTAGTTTGATGAGATCCAATAAACACTCCCAAAACAACCCAACCCTGAGATCACTGTACCGCAAAGTGATTCGGTTGTCATCAAAATTATTAAGGAAGTGTGAAGATTTCTGTCAGAATGTATCCGACAAATAACAAGGCGTGCACCGCACCGGCTGCTGATTTTCAAATTCCATCATCATGATCACGCCACGCTGCTTAGCAATATCGAGGATGTCCTGCTGCACATCTTCAAAGACAGCGCGCTGGGCGCTGGTGCCCGCGGCAATGCGGTTATTCTGCACCGTAAACCAGAACGGCCCCTCGACGGGGTTACGATCAAGAACAGGCAAGCGCGCAAAAAAGAACGCCAATGCGTTCCTGTCGTTTTTAAAAACCTCGTATTCGGCAACAACAGATTCCATTCCATCTCTCGCCATATTAACGCGGCTCGATCAGTTGATCACCGGCACCCATGCCGCGAGGTTTTTGAGCCGAGAGAGCACCGAGCGTATGATTAAACACCATGGCAGGCCCCGTACTGATGAAGGCCTGCAGGATTTCCCCCGCTTCTTCGCCGCTGATAACGCCTACCGCAGCACGATCTAATACACCCACCATGGATAACCCTCTGTTATTGCGATTATAGCCTATAATGCCATTAAACGCTAATAAGGTTAACTTTTGGTTTACATATGTATTTCAACGATCACGCCGCCCGGAATACGTCGGCTTCAAAGGCATC
This sequence comes from Pseudomonadota bacterium, assembly GCA_016195185.1. Lineage (GTDB taxonomy): Bacteria > Pseudomonadota > Alphaproteobacteria > Micavibrionales > UBA2020 > PALSA-926. The sequence continues at coordinate 1,796 of JACQAA010000155.1, forward strand.
TTCCCATGAGCCCTGGGTGGCCGCCTTGGAATATTCGGTGGAACGGCTTTCGAAGAAATTGCTGTGCTCGGCGCCGTTCAGGATTGCGTCCATCCACGGCAACGGATTTTTGACGACGCCGAAGACCGGCTGCAAACCCACCTGCGTCAGGCGGCGGTCGCCGATATAGCGGATATAATTTTTAACCTCCTGCGCCGTCAGCCCTTCAATGCCGCCAATGCCAAAGGCCAGATCGATAAAGGCATCCTCATGCTCAACAATCGTTTTGCAGGCCGTGGTGATGTCGCGCTGCAGCTCTTCGGTCCACAATTCCGGATTTTCCTCGATGAAAGTGCGGAACAGCTTGATGATCGAGAGCGTGTGCAGCGTCTCATCGCGCACCGACCAGGTCACGATCTGACCCATGCCCTTCATCTTGTTGAAGCGGGTGAAGTTCATCAGCATGGCAAAGGAAGCAAACAACTGTAGCCCCTCGGTGAAGGCGCCAAACACCGCCATGGTCAGCGCGATATCGCGCTTGGAATCCACATTGAAGCCCTGCATGTAATCATATTTGTCCTTCATCTCTTTATACTTCATGAAGGCCGAGTATTCCGTTTCCGGCATGCCCAAGGTGTCCAGCAGGTGCGAATAGGCCGCGATATGCACGGTCTCCATATTGGAGAAGGCCGCCAGCATCATCTTCACTTCCGTCGGCTTGAACACCCGCGAATAATGATTCATATAGCAGTTGTTGACTTCCACATCCGCCTGGGTGAAAAAGCGGAAAATCTGCGTCAGCAGGTTTTTTTCAGCCGGGGTCAGCTTTTGCTTCCAGTCCCGGACATCTTCGGCCATCGGCACTTCTTCCGGCAGCCAGTGGATCCGCTGCTGCGTCAGCCACGCCTCATAGGCCCAGGGATAATGGAACGGTTTGTAAACGTGATTTTCGGTTAAGAGGCGGGACATTTATATTTTTCCTTAAAAAGGCCCTTGTCATGAACGAGCGGGACTCTAGATCCATTCACTGACAGCTCACAATCTCCATTTGGAATCTCTCCAGAAACTGAAATAATTGAATATTCTCCATATGTAACTGCATCACTGCCAATCTGACTTATTTTCACTGCTCGTACAGTGCATGGCGTTTCATCATATCCATTACCTTTTAAATTTCCACGAAGACTAACATACTCTTTTTTCGAACTAGCCACTTATCAGTTCCTTTCTCTCTTACCAGCCCCGCCTCCGCGGGGGTGGTGTTTAATTTACTGACAAGCCAGACATTCATCATATTTCTTGGCGGAGCTTTCCGTCACCTTCAGCTTGCCATTGCCGGTGGCGCTTTCGGCGCGCTGAATGGATTTGGAGCGGCAGTAGTAGAGCGATTTCACGCCGCGCTTCCAAGCCATCCAGTGGATCTGGTGCAGGTCGCGTTTGTGAATGTCAGCCGGAATAAAGATGTTCAGCGACTGCGCCTGGCAGATGTAAGGCGTGCGGTCGGCGGCATGCTCGATCAGCCAGCGCTGGTCGAGTTCAAAGGCGGTCTTGAACACGTCTTTTTCATCCCGCGACAGGAAATCAAGATGCTGCACCGAACCTTCATTGATGGTGATGCTTGTCCAGACCTCTTCATTGTTGCGACCCTTTTGCTCCAGCAGTTTCACCAGATACGGGTTCCGCACCGCATAGGAGCCGGAAAGGGTCTTATGCGTGAAGGCATTGGCCGTGTTGGGCTCGATGCCGGGCGAGGTGCCGCCGGTGATGATGGAGATGCTCGCAGTCGGCGCAATGGCGAGCTTGTTCGAAAAACGCTCCATAATGCCGTATTCCTTGGCATCCGGGCATGGCCCGCGCTCATGCGCCAGCTTGACCGAGGCAATATCGGCCTGCCCCTTGATATGCTTGAACATGCGCTTGTTCCAAACCTTCGCCATCACGCTTTCAAGCGGCATCATTTTGCTCTGCAGGAACGAATGGTATCCCATCACTCCCAGGCCCACCGAACGTTCACGCATGGCAGCATATTTCGCCCGCATCATGCTATCCGGTGCCCGACGAATAAAATCTTCCAGCACATTGTCGAGGAAGCGCATGGTATCTTCGATGAAAGTCGGATGATCTTCCCATTCCTCAAATTTTTCGAGGTTGAGCGAAGAAAGGCAACAGACCGCAGACCTCTCCTGACCGTGATGATCTTTGCCCGTCGGCAAGGTGATTTCGCTGCACAGATTAGACATCTTGACATTGAGCCCCGCGAGCTTGTGATGCTCGGGAATAGCACGATTGACATGGTCGATATAAACTAGGTATGGCTCACCAGTTTCAATGCGGGCGGTCAGGATGCGAATCCACAGGCTGCGGGCAGAAATGCGCTCGATAACGCTGCCATCTCTCGGACTGGTCAGCGCCCATTCCTCGTCCCGCTCGACGGCACGCATAAAGGCATCGGTGATCAGGATGCCATGATGCAAGTTCAGCGCCTTACGGTTCGGATCACCGCCAGTAGGACGACGCAGTTCAATAAATTCCTCGATTTCCGGATGGCTCACCGGCAGATAAACGGCCGCTGAGCCACGGCGAAGCGAGCCCTGACTGATCGCCAGCGTCAACGAATCCTGGACACGAATAAAAGGGATAATCCCGGAAGTCTTGCCATTGCGCCCGACTTTTTCGCCAATAGAGCGCAAATTGCCCCAATAGCTGCCAATGCCGCCGCCACGCGACGCCAGCCAGACATTTTCATTCCACAGGTCAACGATGCCATTCAAGCTGTCGTCGCACTCGTTCAGGAAGCAGGAAATCGGCAAGCCGCGATCGGTCCCGCCATTGCTGAGAACAGGGGTGGCCGGCATAAACCACAGTTTGGAGATATAATCATAAAGGCGCTGGGCATGAGCCGTATCATCCGAATAGAACATCGCCACCCGGGCGAAGAGATCCTGAAATGATTCGTCCGGCAATAAGTAACGGTCCTGCAGTGTACCCTTGCCAAAATCTGTCAGGTTTGCATCACGAGAACGGTCAATCTGAACCCTGGCGCCCTTAGCCAGTTGAGCGATATCAAACATGCGCTGTGTCTCCCCAAATGTCCCCAGTTTAGACAGTTTCTTGTGTTTTTTTATGCACTTCGCCTATTCTTTTAAGGTTCCGCGCACATACTAGAGATTGTTATCTAGCAGTTATCAACATACCACATGTAGCATTTCTGTCTACGAAACCACCGGAAATATATTTTGACATTTCTTCAGTTTTTGACTTGACGCCAGCACAAACCAAGGCCCCGCCTCGGTTTGAAAGGACCAGCACAATTCTACCCATCCCAAATAACCCTTGTACAAATTTTACCTATCATGTGCCACAGCGCAGGCAATAATCTTTACAATTAAAGGTATGGCAATTACCGGGCAAAAATCTAAGATCATCCAGGGCTACTCCTTAACAGTGTAGCAGCCAAATTTTAAAAAATTGTTTAAGGTGGCACAGAATCGGAGAGGAAAGAATCATGGTCTACGACACGCACAATATTTTTGCCAAAATTCTGCGCGGTGAGATTCCCTGTAAAAAAGTCTATGAAGACAACCACGTACTAGCCTTTCATGATATTGCCCCGAAAGCCCCCGTGCACATCTTGGTATTACCGAAGGGCCCTTACAAAGACATGGACGATTTCACCAAGCGCGCCAGCGCTGAAGAAATCACCGCCCTATTCCGTGCTTTCAGCCAAATAGCCTGTGACCACGGACTGGATCAAAGCGGCTACCGCCTCATCTCCAATTGCGGAATCAACGGCGGTCAGGAGGTGCCGCATCTCCATTTACATCTGCTCGGCGGCACAAGGCTTGGGCGCATGGTACAGGCAGGATAAGAAAATACCTGCATAAAACAAAGGGCTCCACAGCCCCCACCTTCACTGGTAGGGACTGTTTTCTCGTTTTAAAAAGGAAGGAGCTCTTATGGCTTGGGCTGTTTCGTTATCGAAGGCTTGCTTGTGGAAGGTGCAATAACACTATTATCAGAGCCACGCAGAACTTTCTGGTCCGGAAAGGCATCTGCCACTGCTTGTGCAACACGTTCCGTTACGCAGAACATAATTCCACCTGCATCTTTGGGATCATTTGTGATCATACCTATGCCTATCATCTCCACTTCGTCTGTCTCAAAAAAGGGCATCAAAAATTTGTTAACACTTTCAATGAGAGTAGCATTCTTTTTTTGTACAGTATCAAACATCGCGCCTGAAATCATATCTTCGAGCACAACGCCATACCGGTCAAACAAAGACTTACTTGTGTATAGGGACGGGTCTTGACTGAGTTGCTCTATTGCGAAGCGGACGATACGACCTTCCGCTCCATCCCCGCCCATCTGTCCATAAACATCAATCAACTCTTCATTCGAAGCACCTGTCTGAGCCATACTTACAAGGGCCTGAATATTTTTAATGCCTTTTTCTATTTCATTTTCATCCGTTACAAATGAGCTATACCCAACAAGTTCCCTGACATCTTCCTCATCTACGGTTTTGATGCGGCGAATACCTGTAATGAAGCGGTATATATTAATTTCCTCATCCATCGGCCTCAGTTCCAACGTATGCATACCACTGAAAGCACCCCATGCATTCAGGCCTTTGAATACCTGACGACCGATACCATCCACGTTCTCAGCAGCATAGGTCTCAAACAATTCGCCCATCCTGAGAAGAATGGAAACGTTTGAACTGTGTAATGCAGTCTTAAAACTTGCATCATCTGTCACTTTCTGAAGCGCAGGAAGGAACGCCAGTATCGTATCGATTTCCTTATCGCATGCTGGGCCGGGAGAATGTCTCTGTTCCAGTTCGCAGGCACCGATGATTGAATTGAGAATGTCTTGTTTTGATACGCCGCGATAAGCAACCATGGTTTTCAAACTCCTTGAAAAATTAATATGCTATTAATTATGGTGAGTGTATTTGGTTCGAGTGCCCTGTCAATATATTTCTGAAAAATATCAATTGAGACACAAAAAAATCCTCATATCCACGATTAAGTATCTGATTTATAAATACTAATTTACAAAGAAACGACCACTGCCAGATGAATGGTAGTGGTCATTTGCATCTTCATCGATAGGTGCGGTCAAAAAGCAGAACCCTCTGACCCTATCACTACACCTCGGGGGGGGGGCGCCCCTCTTTTTATCACAGGAGATTTAGTGGCAGCTGCCAGGCTTTTTGCCCCCATCCTTGCCTGTAGAGCAAGAGGCTGAGCCCTGACCCATCTTGGAGGCACCGACATCCAAAACAAACTTGGAGATCAATGCTCCCGCCAGAGTAAAGGAATTTCTTGCCTTCCTGTGGTTTATGTTCATGATGAGGCCATGCTTTCAAAAGGCAACATAAGCGCCCTTGTCGCCCTGCTCATGTTTGCAAGCCAGCTTCTACTGGCGCAGCATTATACCGTGCATTTCAGCGAGGAATTGGGGCAAGTTTCTTCCAGCATT
>JACQAA010000156.1 GCA_016195185.1 Pseudomonadota bacterium
GCGCTGTTTTGAAAATATCGTAAATCAAGAGAGAGCTGACCTCGATAGAGGCCAATTTAGCCGATAAGATACGGCAGAGCGCACCCCGAAAATCCGCTTCATGCAGGATGTTGGTTTGAGACAACACAGCCAAGGCCGGTTCTGTTTCACGGAGAAGTGCTGCCTGCGCACGGAGGGTAGTCCAAATCGTTTCGGACATCATTTGCGGTGCTGAATCTGCGTGCTTCATGATGCAGGATATGATAATAGAGTCCCACCGTATTGAAAGAGAAATAAAAATTGTTATGGTGAATCGTGAGTGATGTGTTGAAGCTGATCGGAAATACGCCGCTAGTGGAAATCAAGCGCTTTGATATCGGTCCCTGCCGCCTGTTCGTCAAGTTGGAATCACAAAACCCCGGTGGCTCGATCAAAGACCGTATCGCCCTCGGCATGATCAACGCAGCCGTCAAAGATGGGTCATTGAAACCAGGCGGAACCATTGTGGAGGCTACTGCCGGCAATACCGGTCTAGGACTGGCGCTGGTCGCCGCACTCAAAGGCTACAAAATCATCATCGTGGTGCCAGATAAAATGTCACGGGAGAAGATCCTGCACTGTAAGGCTCTAGGCGCCGATGTACGCATGGCACGGTCTGATGTCAGCAAGGGACACCCGGAATATTATCAGGATGTGGCGGCACGGATTGCCAAGGAAACCGGCGGTTTCTACGTTAACCAGTTCGCCAACCCCGCCAATACACTCACGCATGAAACAACAACCGGGCCGGAAATCTGGGAACAGATGAACCACGATGTCGATGCCGTGGTCTGCGGCGTCGGCTCAGGTGGAACCTTGACGGGGATTGGCAACTTCTTCAAACGCACCAGCCCAAAGACCGAGATGGTATTAGCTGATCCGGTCGGATCCATTCTCGAGCCGCTGGTCAACCGCAATGAAAAAATCCAGCCGGGCTCCTGGGTGGTCGAAGGCATCGGCGAGGATTTTATCCCCCCCATCCTTGACTTGTCTCTGACCCAAAAAGCCTATGCCATTTCGGATGAAGAAAGCATAGCGACAGCACGCACCCTACTCTTGAAGGAGGGAATTCTGGCAGGCCCCTCGTCCGGAACACTGTTTGCGGCGGCGCTCCGCTATTGCCGCGAACAAAAAACGCCAAAGCAGGTCGTGACGCTCGTTTGCGACCGTGGCGACAAATACCTCTCTAAAACCTTCAATGACTTCTGGATGACAGAACAGGGCTTTGCCAAACGTGCAAAAACCAATACCGTCGAGGATCTGATTGTCCGGCGTCACGATCAACACGACACCGTCATTGTCCGGCCCAACGACACGCTTCTGACGGCTTACAAGCGCATGCGGGTGACGGATGTGTCGCAATTACCCGTGGTGGACGAGGCAAACCATTTTATTGGCCTTGTCGATGAAGCGGCGCTGCTTGAATATATGGCACAAACAAAAGACCACGCAGACCTCAACGTCAGCATCAGAGACATTATGCGTGAACCGTCGCCAAAACTGTCTCGCAGCGCCAGCCTAGCGGAAGCAGCAAAACTGCTACAAACATCCTCGCGTATTATCATCACCGACGGAGACAAGCTCTTGGGTATGGTGACGCGCATCGATCTTCTCAACCACTTTGTCTTAAGAGCACAAGCCCGATGAGCCTTAGCAACTCAAAACAAAAGTTTTCTACCCGGTGTATTCATGCCGGACAATCGCCCGACCCAACTACAGGTGCGGTGACCGACTCTTTGAAAAAGTCAGAAAACAGTCCTGCGGACTGACCGTCACTTATGTCGATATGAGCCATCCCAACAACCTGCAAAAAGCACTGCAGCCGAATACAAAAATGGTCTGGATCGAAACCCCCACCAATCCGCTGTTGAAGTTGGCCGATATCGGTGTCGTCACTGCCTTTGCCAAAAAACACGCTATACTATCCGTGGTCGACAATACATTTGCGACGCCGTGGATTCAGCGCCCCCTCACGCTCGGCGCGGATATTGTCGTCCATTCAATTACTAAGTATATCGGGGGGCACTCGGATATTATCGGTGGCGCCCTCATTGTTGGTAACAATGCAGACCTCAGCGACCGCCTCAAATTTATCCAGAATGCGACCGGCGGCATTTTAGGCCCCTTCGACAGCTTTCTTGCCCTGCGTGGCATCAAAACTCTGGATGTACGAGTGGAGAGACACTGCGCCAACGCATTGAAAATCGCCACCTGGCTCGAAAAACATCCAAAGATTGAAAAGGTATATTACCCAGGCCTCACCAGCCACCCCCAGCATGCTCTGGCCAAAAAACAGATGCATGGCTTCGGTGGCATGATCACGACGGTGATAAAAGGCGATATTAATGCAGCGCGGCGGATGCTCTCGGCCTGCCAGATTTTTACCCTGGCAGAAAGCCTTGGCGGGGTTGAAAGCTTGATTGAACATCCGGCGATCATGACCCACGGCTCCATTCCCAAGGGCCAGCGCGAAAAGCTTGGCATCAGCGACGGCTTGATTCGCCTGTCAGTCGGCATTGAAGATGCTGATGATTTGATTGCCGATTTAAGCGTTGCTTTGGACGCCTAGGACAGCCCCTTGGATTATCAATATAAAGTAAACAGTGCCCCTTTTGGGGCGGGCTGAGAGGTGCGGTAATTTCAGATTTTTATTGCAGCGAATTCGCCCCAATTCGAAGGCATTGAGTCCATTGACTAGCAAACGCTTAAATTATTGATAATAAACGCAATATTTTCGATATATCACGTATAAGTGTACAAATCGCGGGCAATTTGATGGACAAATCGCTGCTATTATATTACCAATAATGCGGAACACTCTTAAATAAAAGGATTTTTGAAAAATGGACTACCCGCGCTGGCAGAAACAAGCGTTGAACGAAGCTCTGGTCTCCCGCCGCATCGTCCTCCTGACCGGGCCGAGGCAATGCGGCAAAACAACGCTCGCAAAGCAACTTGTCTCCAAAACCGTGGAATACAGGACTCTCGATGACGCCACGTTGCGGCAGGCGGCGGAGAATGACCCACAGGGCTTTGTCGAATCCGGCCGGAAGAACGGTACGCTCATCATTGATGAAGTGCAGCGGGTGCCGGACATTCTGACCGCCGTGAAAAAGGTCGTCGATCAGAACAACCGTCCGGGCCAGTACCTACTGACAGGCTCGGCGAACGTCCAGAGCCTGCCCACCGTGCAGGAGTCTCTGGCCGGTCGCGTCGCAAAAATACGGCTGCGGCCTCTGTCGCAAGGGGAAATCAGCCGCCGTGAACCACGCTTTCTGGACAGGGCTTTCAGCCGGGATTTTCGCAGCGAGCAACATACGAGAAAAGACATCGTCGATTTTGCTTTCCGCGGCGGATTTCCCGAGGCCGTCCGCTTGCCTGCCGATAAAAGAAAAAACTGGCATCAGGATTACATCGACGCGCTGATAGAGCGTGATCTGAAGGATGTCGCCAATATTCACAAAACAGACGTCATGCGCGAACTGGTGGACATACTGGCGGCATGGTCTTCCAAGTTCATGATAGTGTCCGACATAGGCGCGGGGCTCGCTCTTGAAAGAAAAACGCTGGCCTCCTATATCTCCGCTCTGGAAGCCCTGTATCTGGTCGAGACCGTCGCCCCCTGGACGAAGACAGACTATGATCGCGTCGGCAAGCAATCGAAGATATTCATGTCCGATACCGGCATGATGGCGGCTCTTCTGGGCTGGAAGCCCGAGCAGATGCAACTCGATTCCGACCGCGCCGGGAAGATGTTTGAGACTTTCGCCTATAACCAGCTAGCTGCACAGATAGATACGCATGACAACATGTACCGTCTCTACCACTATCGCGACCGTGAAAAGCGGGAAATAGACTTTCTGATAGAGCGCGAAGATCAGTCCTTGCTGGGAGTAGAAGTAAAATCCGGATCGACCGTCAGGGGCGGAGATTTTCAGCACTTGCGGTGGTTTGAAGCTAACCTGACAAAAAAAGGAAAGCCGTTTACCGGCATCGTTCTTTATACTGGTGAATCTGTCGTGCCTTTTGGCGATAATCTGTGGGCAGTGCCTTTCGGCGCGTTGTGAGCCGATTTTGGCGTAAAAGACGCTCAACACTAGCTTGGTGAAGGCGTGGACATCCACGATTATAGCAAATAAATGATTCAAACCCTTAAAAGAAGATCGCGATACTTTTTTAGATGCCTCTGGATAAATTATACTGAATCTGCTTTTAATCGTCTCAAATCTGTTTATCTTCAATAACATAGAGAGAAATTTCGAAAACAACTAGGGAAATCAACCAGATGGCAAGTTACCAGTATATTTATGTGATGAAAGGCCTGAGCAAGACCTATCCAGGTGGCAAGAAAGTTCTTGATAACATCTACCTGAGCTTTTTTCCGGGCGCTAAAATCGGCGTGTTAGGACCCAACGGATCGGGTAAATCGACCCTACTGAAAATCATGGCGGGCCTTGAGAAGGAGTTTCAGGGAGAGGCCTGGGCGGCAGAAGGCTGTAAAGTTGGCTATCTGCCACAGGAGCCGCAACTCGACCCCAGCAAGACCGTGCAGGAAAACGTGATGGAGGCGCTGGCTGACATCAAAGCCCTGCTCGACCGCTACAACGAGATCAGTAATAAATTTTCTGAAGAGGGGGCAGATTTCGATACCCTGATGGCCGAACAAGGCGAACTCCAAACCAAGATCGAGGCCGTTGATGGCTGGAACCTTGAGCGCACCCTCGATATCGCCATGGACGCTCTGCGCTGCCCGCCTGGCAATCTGCCCGTCACCAATCTCTCCGGCGGAGAAAAGCGCCGCGTTGCGCTGTGCAAGCTGCTGCTCGAAAAACCCGACATGCTACTGCTCGACGAGCCTACCAACCATCTTGATGCCGAATCCGTAGCCTGGTTGCAGCGGCACCTGCTGGAGTATAAAGGCACCGTTGTCATGGTCACCCACGACCGTTATTTCCTAGATAACGTTACCGGCTGGATTCTCGAACTCGACCGCGGCTCCGGCATTCCTTACGAGGGTAACTACACCGGCTATCTGGAGAAAAAGTCTAAACGCCTTGAGCAAGAAGGCCGCGAACAAGAGGCGCGGCAAAAGACCCTCTCGCTTGAACTGGAATGGGTGCGGCAGTCGCCCAAGGCACGACAGACAAAATCCAAAGCCCGTATCACCGCTTATAATAATTTGCTGGAGGAGAGCAAAAAATACGAAACCACGCGTACAGCCCAAATTGTCATTCCGGTACCACCTCGCCTCGGTGAGAACGTGGTTGATGCCGTCAATATTTCCAAGGGCTATGATGACCGCCTGCTGTTTGAAAACCTCTCCTTCAAGCTGCCACCTGGCGGCATTGTCGGCGTGATCGGCCCCAACGGGGCCGGTAAAACCACCCTCTTCCGCATGATCGCCGAGGGCGAAAGGCCGGATTCCGGCACTCTCACTGTCGGCGAAACCGTGAAGCTCGGCTACGTCAACCAGAGCCGGGGCAGTCTTGACTCGAGCAAAAATGTCTGGGAAGAAATTTCCGGCGGCAATGACATCCTGCATATCGGCAAACGCGACATGCCCTCCCGGGCCTATGTCGGTTCCTTTAGCTTCAGAGGACCGGACCAGCAGAAGAAAGTCGGCGTCCTGTCAGGAGGGGAGCGCAACCGCGTGCATCTTGCCAAGATGCTGAAAGAGGAGGCCAACCTCCTCCTGCTGGATGAACCAACCAACGACCTGGATACAGAAACGCTGGCGGCACTGGAAGATGCACTGGAAAACTATGCGGGCTGCGCAGTTATCATCTCGCACGACCGGTGGTTTCTCGACCGCATTGCTACGCATATCCTGGCCTTTGAAGGCAACAGCCAGGTGGTCTGGTTCGAAGGGAACTATGAAGACTATGAGCGCGACCGCAAAAAACGCCTCGGCATGGATGCAGACCAGCCCCACCGCCTCAAATATCGTCCGTTGCGAAAAGCGTCCTGATTCTAACTTACAACTTCGGAGGCTGTGGTTGGCGCGTGGGCATTGTCAGCTGTTGCTGTTGTTTAGCGGCCTCCTCCAGTATCGGCACGATCTGACCAGGACCCGAGGAGAACCCCCTTGCCAATTCCAGAACGGTATCGCCTGCGTTCGTCCTTATGTCAGGATCGGCGCCTGCGGCGCGGAGTTGGCGCACTAACTCCGGAAAGCCTCGCTGTGCCGCCCAATGCAGTGCGGTATAGCCTGCACTCCCTCGTATGTTGAGGTCAGATCCTGCATCAATAAGCGCACGCGCCTTATCCAGATCACCCCCATGTATGGCTAAAATCAGCGCGGTATCGCCATCTTTATCCTTTGCGTTTAGGTCAGTACGCTTCTTAATGTCAGGATCGTTGCGCTTCTCAAGCAACAGATCAAAAGCCTCTTTCCGATCACCGGGAAAGTGATCGATGGTTAGCATCAGGGCGGTATGACCATCCTTGTTTCTAGCATTGACATCAACCTCCTGCCTGTCCAGCAGCAGACGCAAGACCTCCGGACGATCCAGCGCATAGTGGATCGGATAGCTCCCATATTGGTTACTTTGGTTAATGGGGGCATGACGATCTAACAGATCTTTCACACCGCTTACCTCGTCGCTGATTATGGCGTCAATAAGCTCGGAAGCTGTGGGGATTCTTTTTGAATTCCTACAAAATACCCCTGTCAAAAGTGACATTTGTTTCTCCTCACAAAAAACTATGCTATTGCCCTGACATCGTTCTACATAAAAAAAGTTAACGTTAGGTAAATTAAGGCAAGCGTGAAGAAATTTAACAAAAGAGAGCATTGACGCTATGATGACTCTCGGGAGTTGCGGGGAAGAGTATGACAGAAGAAACACAGCTGCCAGCTGGCGCCGAAGAAATCGGCGGCGACGCACCCACGGCCGACCAGACAAAAACATCCCAATTCGAATCTGAATACTACTCTGTCATCAGCCAAACAACCGCGGATGGCCGGATCATGATCGGCCAGGACATACAAATATTTCCCGATCGCGAGTGCAAACATTTGGCCAGCCCCGGGACCAAAGCCTTTGAAACAAAAGACCGCCGCGCCGCTGGCGAGCAATTTACCTTGTTGTGCGGACGTAGCAGTCTGCCGCGTGTCATGCTGGTTGGCTCTTACAAGAACCTTAGAAATCCACACATTCTGCAGCTAGTTGATGCTGGAATCATCAACTGGACACCGGAAAACCAGCAAAGGTTCGCGCTTATTTTTGAAAAACCCTCTGGCAAAAAAGTACTGGGATCTCCAGAGGCACAACCCCTGATGCTGCCCGAGGATCGGCTCGTACAAGCTCTCATACAGCCTGCTGTGTCGGTTCTGAGTAATCTTCAAAGTATGGGTTCTGCCCACGGGGCCATTCGTCTCGAGAACTTGTTTCTCGTGGGACACGACGGTCTTGAAACTATTATGCTGGGTGAGTGCCTCTCCAGCGCCGCGTCCAGCTGGCAACCCCCCCTGTATGAAATTGCTCCGCGTGCTGCGGTCAAACCACCCGTCGGCCGTGGTCCGGGTACTATTAAAGATGATTTATATGCCTTGGGCGTTTGCGCCGTCATGATGGCCCGCGGGAAAAATGTCATGATGAACAAGTCACACCAACAACTTGTTTACGACAAAATTGAGCAGGGATCATATTCCGCCATTATTGGAGAGGAACGTGTACCCACTGGCCTTGCCGAATTTCTGCGTGGCGTTTTAAACGACGATGAAGGGCAGCGCTGGGATATTGACGATGCGACGCGCTGGCTGGAGGGAAGACGCCAGACCCCCAAACAGGCGCGGATTGTTCTGAAAGCCGCGCGACCTCTATCCTTTAACGGTCAGAAATACTGGGATCTGAAATCATTGGCAGAGTCTTTCTCGGAAAAGATCCCGGAAGCTGTCCTCGAAATTGAAAAAGGCCAGTTTGTATCATGGTTAAAACGGAATTTTGAAGATAAAACACTCAAGCAACGTTTTGACAAAATTTGGGAACAGGAAAAAACCTGGCCCCGGGAAAAGGTTGTGTCCTGCGTCTGTATGGCGCTGGACCCCTTTGGCCCCGTCCGCTTTAAAGGACTCGCCACTTTCCCGGACGGCCTCGGCACCGCCCTGGCTGTCGCCATCAGCAATAACCAGGATGTTCAGATCTATGCCGAAATGATATTGCAGCAACTTTTCAGCACTTGGCTCAGCCAGTCGCTCGACGAAGTGCCGGATGGCGCTACACTGATGAGCTCGCTTGAGAAGTGCCGCTCCGCACTGACACAAAAAATGCCAGGCTACGGCATGGAGCGCGTCTTGTATATGCTGAACCCGGAAGTAACCTGCCTGAGCCCCGTCTTGAAAAATTACTTTGTTTTGTCTCTATCCAGCGCCGGTTTTACACGGGATTGGTACCGGGGGTCAGTGATTGGCTTGTATCAATGACGCCCCCTTTGATTGGAATGCTGCACGACCGTGATCTGCAACAGGCCATGACAAGACAAGTCAACAAGCTTGCCAACAGTGGTAACCTCCTGGCGATCCTGGAAGTTTTGGACGACCGGCAGCTCATACAGAATGACGCCCAGAGATTCACAATGGCCCTGCATGAATATGCCAGACTGGCTCAGGAAAAAAATGAGATATCAGATCATCTCAAAAAGCGCAAAAATTTTGGCGGGAACATAGGCCGCCAAGTCGCCATGATATTCTCGTCCATACTATCGGTTATTATCATCACAATTTACATCGTCATGCGTATCACACGGGGGTTTTAAATATGGGAGACAGCAAAAGCGATCCGCCTGAGCAACACAAAACCCCCTTCTCGGTGCGTTTTGCTATATTTATGTTGTTAGTCACTGCTGTTTTGTTTCTGCCAACAACAATCCTTTTTTCTGTCTGCCTGATCCCGACCCTGGTAGCCGCCATTGTGGACACCCAAAGACCAAAAACAGCCTGGCTCACCGTAGGTGCCATGAATTTGGCAGGAACCGTTCCGAGCTGGTTCATGCTATGGGATACAGGCCACACAATTCCGGGAGCCCTTCAGCTCATTACACAAC
>JACQAA010000178.1 GCA_016195185.1 Pseudomonadota bacterium
GTACCTCTCCAGCAGCGGCTAAACCCCCCATCGCGGTTTTTCATAGGGTGTACGCTAAAACTCTTCCCATGTTTTTTCTTTTATTCATTAGCAGCCTCAATACATTGCGCCCCGTCATTTTTAACACTATTAACAAATTTGGATACGGCCCTGTATTTAACCTGCCTGTCTGGCAGGGGTATCAGAAGCTCCATAAGCTCTTTTTCTTTAGTTGTGTTGGAGAGCCATGCGCCTATGCTGTTATGACCTAAGATTACAGGCATTCGGTTATGAATGGGCTTAACAATGCTATTGGCATCTGTGGTTATTATCGTACAGGTCTCAATCTCTATACTCTCAGGTGATATCCAGCTACTCCATAGTCCAGCAAAAGAAAATATCCCCTCATCTGGACTGAAATAATAAGGCTCCTTTGCCGTGGTGAGCTTTTTCCATTCATAGAAACCCGTAGCGGGGATAATGCACCGTTTACCCTTGAATGAGTCCCTGAAGCCCGGCTTATCCTTGATCGTCTCCGCACGCGCATTAATCATGGAGGTGCCAATTTTGATGTCCTTGGCCCAGAATGGAACCAGACCCCATCTCATGCGTCTGATTTCTCTTCCCTCCGGCTCGTCAACAACAACCGGGATTGAATCAGTGGGTGCGATATTATAGTCCCCCTGCCATTCCTCACCCTTGAATGGCGTTGCATTGTAGTAAGCTGCCAGCTTCTCGAGCTTTTCAACATTTGCAAATCTTCCGCACATTATTTAGTCATCACCTTCAAAAGGCCATTCTGTTGAGTGGTCGGGACTTTAACGACGATACTCCACACCATGACCTCTTGATAAGTGTCCCAAATAGCTTTCAACACATAACATTTCCAAAATAAATATCTGGATGCTGCTAAGCTATTGTTTTATATATGTTCTATTTATATTCTTGCTTTGTTCTATAGATTCGGGGCATGAATTAGAAATGAGAAAACCAACCACCATTGAAAAGCTCTATCTCGACTTCGACGGCTTTTTTGCGTCCGTTATGCAGCAGGCTATGCCGAGGCTGCGAGGAAAACCTGTGGGGGTAATCCCGTTTGAGACTTCAGCCGCCGATTCCACTATCGTAATTGCCTGTTCAAAGGAAGCGAAGGCCAGAGGCTGTAAGAACGTTATGCCAGTGAGCGAGGCGCGAGCCATCTGCCCAGACCTCATTCTGGTCACACAGCGCCCTGACCTATACCGGAGGGCGCACAATGCGCTTTTAAATGAGATTGCGTGTGAAATTCCGATAGAAACAGTGAAGTCCATCGATGAGTTGTGCTGCAAGCTCGATAGCAGGGACATTGCCGACCCCTTGGGGTTAGCCAAGAGGATCAAAGGCCGCATACGAAAAAACATAGGCGAGCATATAACCTGCTCTATTGGTTTTGCTGCCAACCGCATGCTGGCAAAAATAGCTTGTAAGATAGACAAGCCCAACGGGGTGACCATCTGGAGGCCGGAAGACTTGCCAGAGCCACTATTTAAAGTGTCCTTTGATAATATTCCGGGAGTGGGAAGTCGTATGGCATGGCGGCTTTATCTAGCAGGTATTCCTACAGTCCGCGACCTCTATAACGCGCAGCCTAAGCATCTTCGGGCGCTATGGAAGAACGTCAATGGCGAGCGTATGTGGTATGCCTTGCATGGCTACGATATTCAGGCGCAGCCAACGGGACGGGGGATGTACGGTCATGCGCGGGTTTTACCTCCTAAATGGCGCACGAAAGATAATGCACAGTCCTGTTCTCGGTTGCTTCTAACCAAAGCCGCCAATCGCATGCGCCGAGATAACTTCTATGCCAGTTCGGTTTATCTCTGGCTTGATATGCGGAATGACTCATGGGGACAAGCACGGGAAATGCCTTGTGTGCAGGATGATTTCGCCTGCTTAGATGCGCTCGATGCGCTTTGGAATATTGCCGCCGCTGAAATATCTCCCAAGGCAGACATTATCCGTGTTGGCGTGACACTGGCAGAACTATCGCCAGCTACAGAGCGACAGCTTGACTTGCTCCTGAATGATGATAAGCAACGTCAGAAGAAAGAAGTAATAACAAACATCATAGACGGTTTGAACCGCAAGTTCGGCAAGCGGGTTGCAACTATAGGACCGTGGGTTCCTCCCCCCGGTGGATATGCCGGAGGCAAAATCTCTTATACTCGTATTCCCTCAGCGGAGGATTTTTGGTGAGCTGGCAAGAAGATATGAAGCTGCGGGATTTGGACGATAGCACGGCAATAGAAGCAACATGCATGCGCTGCCTTTATATGTGGCTACAAAGTCCCGTACAACTACTTATTAAGGTCGATCATCGAGATGTTTATATGAATGAGGTAGCAAAGAATCTTGCATGTCCGCGCCCCGGTTGCCGTCATGTAGGCGTAAGGATTTCTCTTATCAAGCACCAAGATACAAGCGGATTTGTCGGCGGTATGCCTTAGCCAGCAACGCCTAAATCCCCCATCGCGGTTTTTCATGGGGCGTACAGTATTTCACAGCGTGGGTGCATATAGCCAAACCGAGGCCGTCACGCCCCCCCGCCCCCACTTCTAAAATTGGAAAATTTTTTTTCGTAGGGTAAAGGCATAAAATAGTGACCAGCCCCATCTATTAGCGGGGTATACTCCCCCTGCGTCCCACAATATAATCCATAATAAATATATCGCGTGATTTTATACAAGGTGTCAGGTAGGTCAAGACATACAGATGAGCGACTTCATGGTATACCCCCCGGCCTCTCCCGTGGTGCACTGGTGGTGCAGTTGCCGACAAAAAACAGCAGAAATGTATTTGATTGTGGTTTGTGTCTTCTTGCCCAATGAATTGATTTTATTGTTGTATTCTGTTTTCATGCGCTGTAGCTTTTGGACGCGGCGAGATTGCTAAACCGTTGTAGGGGGTAAACCCCTACCGAGAGTTCGAATCTCTCCGTCTCCGCCATCTACTTGATTTTAAATGTATTTATTACTATTTCTTAAAATAAGATCGGTGATTCTTAACCTCGTTTAAAGGCTAAATTTTATCCTGGGGGGGCACTGGGGGGGCAAAACGGGTTTTTCTGCTTTTTACCAACCGCAAGAACTAAGGGTAGAACCTCCCTTACGAGGAAAAAAGAACCGAAGGGGCTTTCTTTCTCGTTCACAGCCCCCCCCCGCTGCATCCAAAGGATGGGGGGCTACGTCACGGATACTACACGGGGCCTGTAATCAGGCGGACGCGGTTTTCGGGTGGCTCTTTCGGGCGGTACGTTCCTGCCGCTTTTCATGCTTCATCTGGTCGAGCTCGTTGGCCAGGCGGTGATTGACGTCACGGTGTTCGGCCTCGTCGTTGCGTACAGCGATGATGACATCGCGCAGCTTGGCATCCTTCGGAAGATTCCAGTATTTCTTGGCGATATCCGGCGCATCGACATTCTTGACCGTGCCCTTGTCGATCGTCTCGAGGTACTCGGTATAGCTTGTGATCGCCTCTTCCTCGATCAGTCCCACGAAACGGTGCGCCGTGCGCTTGTTGAAGATATAGGCCAGCGAGAAGAATCCAACGAACATAGCCTGCCCCGCCGTGATCAGTGCCCGCTCAAGCCGCGTCGGCTTGGCGATTTCCAGAAACGTCATGAGGTGCATACGCTCGTTCTCAGCCTCGTCCATGAGCATACGGATCCGCCCATTGTCTTCCTTTAGCCCCCTGAGACTCCGAAAATGGTTGAAGGCAGAGCCCACCATGCCCGGCACGGCAGCGACCGTCTCCAGCACGATGGCCCTGTGGCCCAAGCGATGCTGGAAAAACTTGTCGGCAAAAAACCGCATAGCTCGGCACGCGGCGTAGGCAAAGTGATCTGATAGGGCTTTTTTCTCATGACGCCAGTCAAGGCCATGATCCATCTGGGTTTCATGCCTGAGCTTGATGTCAGAAGGAAATGGTTTTTCTGTCTGCAAGTGTGTTCTCCCTGTATGCCTTAAAAAAGTAACACAGAATTTCTCTGTTAGAGCAGTTTATTTATTGAACTTGGTAACATTTTATTAACCAAAGTAAAATATTCTTGTCGTCTGCAGATTGTATATTTTATTTATTTTTTATAAGGGAGAATCATTATGTACACGAAATTAAATGCTTTCCTAAAAAAAGAGTTACCGCTTCAGGGCGCGCCTATTTCATTCCATCAACAGTATGTTCCACCCCTGTCGCTTGTTACGGATACAGGAAAGAGTGTGCTGCTGAAAGAGAAAGAAGCATGTAGCCGGGCCACGGATTGATTGCAGTTATCGGTTAAGAGGAATATTTAGGAGGGTGTTATGAGTAGGTTTGCAAATGCTAGAAAAGAACTTTCTTCTCCAGTGGGGGATGTCGTAGGCCTTGGCTGGGCTTCTCCTGTTTTCAGGGCACAAGACATTATTCTAGAACGGCTGCCGCTAAACCCAAGAGCGGGAGCAAGAATATCCGGTGGACATCTTGTTAATGCTTATCGGCAGTGCATTGACGAGGGCATCGGGCATAAGGGTTATAAAGCGGGGCTGGAAAGGCTAGTTCATGACGGCCATCTTGAACAAGTAAAGGGTTATTCTTACAGGTTGACCGCTCTTGGAGAGAGCTATCTTTCCATTTTATCAACGCCACGCCGGAGCATGACTATAGTTATGTGACTAAAGTTTTTCCCAATTTTTTTTAGACAGGAATTTGTATGTCCGCGCAATTAGCCCCCAAGACTTCTCCATTGACCGACCGCCCTGTTCTCCTGCCGACATCCGCCGCCGGAGAGACTTTTGCTGGCGTGACCTATCACCTCGACGGTGAGCTTGTGCCGGTGCTGACTATCGAAATTAAGCCCGATCAGCCTGTCTACTTCGAGCACCACATCCTGTTGTGGAAGAACACGACCGTCAGTATCGGCATCAAGGCCATGAAGGGCGCCCTCAAGCGCATGATGGCGGGACTGCAGATTTTCGTGACCGAGGCTCGGGGGAACGGGCAGATCGCCTTCAGCCGCGACGGGGCCGGACACATCGTGCCGTTGCACCTCAGTCGCGATCAGGAAGTGCATGTGCGCGAGCACCAGTTTCTCGCCGCAACGAAGCATGTTGAGTACACCTTCGAGCGTGTCAAGGGCTTCGCCAACATGCTGATGGGCGGCACAGGGTTTTTTATCGATAAGTTCCATTGCCGCGAAGGCGACGGTATCCTATGGCTGCACGGCTACGGCAATGTCTTTGAAAAAACGCTGGCCGCCGGTGAGCAGATAGAGATCGAGCCGGGAGGATGGCTTTATAAGGATTCTAGCGTGCGCATGGAAACCAATCTACAAAAAATCTCCAGCGGTTTTTTTGGTAGCATGAACTTCATCACCAACCGCTTCACGGGGCCGGGGCGCGTGGGTCTACAGTCCATGTATCTGCACATGCCGACAGAGGAGTAAAAGGCCGGTTAACACTGATATAGTCCTTCCGTTTTAAGGTTGGGCTACTTATACCAACGGCCCTAAGTGTTGACCTTTGAGAGGCAAAACCAATCTCTTGAAGCTATGGATTTAATTTGCCCGTTGATTAAAGTGAGAGCATTCCATGCCTTGCAACAAGCATCGACGATA